>CAYRLQ010000033.1:0-22028 GCA_964425145.1 uncultured Nitrospiraceae bacterium | reverse complement strand
AAATGGCCATAACGTTGTCATACCATTCGTGCTGTTTGTAGAAATCGATGCCGCCACCGGCCACCACCGAGTGTGGATTGGCGCCGAACACCCACGCGAAGAGATCGATCTGGTGCGAGCCGAGGTCCACGATGGGGCCGCCGCCGTATTTCTTGTACCAGCGCCAGTTGCGGAAGTGATGCATGGATTCGTACCCGTATTTCTCGAGCGTGGCCTGGTCAAGCTCGTACCGGTTGGGCCAGCCCAAATCCTCACTCTTGGCACGGTTCCACTGAGCATTGGCATGGGTCACTTGGCCCAGGAGCTTCGAGTCGAGCACCAACCGGTCGATGGCACAGAGATAACGCGGATTACTACGGCGCTGATGGCCGATCTGGAGTAGCTTGCCGGTTTCGCGCGCCGCCAGCACCATCTGCCGGGCCTTGGCGAGACTGTTGGACATCTCCTTTTCACAGTAGACATGCAGCCCTTTGTTAAGAGAGGCAATGGTGTGCTCGTGATGTACGAAGTCCGGCGTGGCAATGACGGCCGCGTCGAGGTCTGTCTCCGCCTCGAGCAGGTCCTGGTAGTCGACATAGGCCTTAACGTCGTGTCCGAACTTCTTGAGCATGCCCGAGCCGCGCTTGAGGCTGTACTCCCAGATATCGCAGACCGCTTTAACACGAATGCCCGGAATCCGAAGGATGGCGTCCATCAACACCATCCCTTGCCCGCCCAGACCGACCATCGCGATATTGAGCTGGTCGGTCGGTTTCGGCTCAGGCCCAGGGCCTACCACGGGCTTGTCGGCATTCTGGGCCATGGCCTTGCGGCCCAGCATTAGTCCCGCACTAACCGAGGCCGTCGACAGAAGAAAATCGCGCCGGCCCACGACGGAGGGTTCATCTTGCTGAGCGCAGCGCTCCACCCTTGTTTTCGATTTGCTTACGCTCCTGTTGCTCATGCTGCCTCCCCATACATGTCTGTACATGATTCACATGATGCTTCCATTACATCCTGTCAATCTTGTCAAAATTGGCCTACTCCGCGGCCAGTTCTGCAGCGACTTTGTCGAAGTATGCGACGCTCTGGGCGATCTCCGGCAGTGAGTTCTCCCAGTTGTGCTCATACTCGATGGAGAACACGGCCTTGACGCCTTGCCGTTTGACCTCGGCCAGCATTCCCTTCACATCGCCGGCGCCGGTACCCCATGGCACATCGTGGGCCCTCCGGCCAGCCTCGTTCAGGTCCTTGAAGTGGAAAGAGACGATCCGGCCTTCGAGCCTTTTGAGCGCCTCGATGGGATTCACGCCCGAGCGCATCCAGTGGCCCGTGTCGGCACAGGCGCCGATGCGTTTGCTGCGCCCTTCGCATACCTCAAGCACTTTGTCCGGATTCCAATACCTCGACGGCTTCGGATGGTTGTGAATGGCTACGTTGATACCGTACTCCCGGCAAAGCGTATCAACGAGGTCAAAGGCATCCTCCGGCGGCTCGGAGACGATAGTCTCGATGCCCATCGCCTTGGCAAAGTCGAAGACCTTGCGGCATTCCGCCTCGTCATTCGGCAGGCCCACCACGCCGTAGTTGACGAGCTTGACATCGGCCGCCTTAAGTTTCGCCTTGATCTCTTCTCGAGTCTCAGGCGGCATGTTATGATCCACCTTCACGTCAGGCTTCTCTTTGCTGAGGCTCTGGCCCGGATACGCCTCAATGTAATGCAGACCCAGGGATTGCGTCTTGTCAACCGCCTCGAAGAACGTGAAGCGGTTAAACGAATAGGCCTGGCAGCCTAGCCGCCATCCCAGCTTCTCGGCGTTCGGCGCGCCCTGGGCCGCCGGCTCCTGCGCCCCGCACGGGGCGACGACAAGACCCAAGACCAACATACACAACACAATTGCAACACCTTCACCCATGGCCGTTTCCTTTCGTTACGCGCTCTTTTCCTCAGGTTTCTATACACGTGGAGAGAAATCTTGTGAATCCTGTCTGATCTGAGACACTACATTACTTCCTCCAGCAACAAACGCGATTCACCTACACGCGCCAGGGGGCGTGCATGGGGCGCGAACACATACGGTTCGCCTCGTCGTCGTTGGTGACTCGCTCGGCGCCGGGGTCCCACTTGAGCGTCTTGCCGGTCAACATGGCGATGTTGGCCAGATGGCACATGGTGGCGCTGCGATGACCTACCTCGGCCGGCGCCTTTGTCGTGCCGCGCGTCCTGACCGCGTTCAAGAAATCCGCGTGGTGGTTGGTGCTGCGACCCAGGTGGACCTCATTAGGCCCGATGGTCTCTTTCAACAACCACTCTGGTTCCGCCTCAAGGTCTCCTCCGTGAATGTGAATAAACACCCAACCCTTCGTGCCCTCGAACTTGATTCCACGCGGCCATACGTTGGCGCACACCATCTTGATGCCGTCGGCGTAAGTGAATTCGAAGCGGTAATCGATGGCGGTGTTGTACAGTCCGTCCCGCATAAAACGGCCCCAACCGGCAACCTCGATCGGTCCAGTATCGTCCGAGCCGTGGCCCAGTTGGCCCAAGTCGATGATGTGCGCGCCGCGGTCGGTCACCTCGCCGCCGGAGTAATCAAGGATGTACCGGAAGTAGAAGTGGCAGCGCTTTTCCGTGTAGGGTTCCCAGGGACATGGTCCGAGCCAGAAGTCGTAGTCGAAGCCTTCCGGCACGGGCATCGGGGGCGTTGGGAAACTCAAATCGTGATCGTCCACGGGCAGGTTGACCCGGATCGTCTCAAGCTTGCCGATGCGCCCATTTCGGACGAGTTCGCAGGCGTAGCGCGCGTTGTCCCTCGAACGCTCGTGGCTGCCGGTTTGCAGGACGCGGCCGTAGCGCTCGACGGCGTTGCAAACCGCGCGTCCCCCGGCGATGGTATTGGCCAGAGGTTTCTCACAGTACATGTCCTTGCCGGCCTTGGCCGCGGCAACGGATATCACGGCATGCCAATGATCAGGCGTGCCGATGCAGATGGCGTCGATATCGTCGCGTGCGAGCAGCTCGCGGAAATCCTTGTAGGCAGCGCACCCATGGTCACCGTGAAACGCGTCCACGATGCTCTTGGCCCGGTCGCGATGGGTTCTGTCGACGTCGCACGCGGCAACCATCTGCACTTCCGGGTCCTGGAGAAACCGCTTCATGTTGCCCGTGCCCTGCCCCCCGACGCCGATGGCGCCCATAACAATGCGGTTGCTGGGTGCGGTGGTCCCGGCCAGTCCCAGCGCCGATGCCGGCACGATATACGGAGCGGCCACAATGGCCGTGGCGTGCCTGAGAAAAGCGCGTCGCGAGACACCTTCTTTTTTGTTCATGGCCTGTCCTCCCTGAGAATATCGGGGCTGTCCCAAGCATCTCGATGAATGCGTGGAGACGGGGCTATCCCCATTTTCTAATTCAGTTCTTTTATGCGAATGTTGCGAAATTTAACCCATTTCTCACCGGCGTGCGTGTGGCAACTCTGCAAACTTATATACCCCTTTACCCCCTTCTCTTTCAAGGAAGGGACCATATCCATGTTGCCCTTGGTACATGTGATACCGTCGCTGACGATGGTAATGTCCCTGCCGTTGCAGGCAATCTCGAAGCTATGCCAGATACGTGGCGTGTTGTCCGGGCGCAAGCAGACAGGCACATGGTCATAGAGCGACCCGGTGCAGTACAGGTCGGGCCGATAGGGGTCCCACGGGGCAAGAATCTGGATTTCAACGCCACTGCCATAGATGCCTCCTTCGTCGCAGCGAATACCCACGCCGCTGTTGCCGTACTCCGGCACCATCCACTCCATCCGCAAGATAAAGTCCCCGTACTCGTTCTTCGTTTTCAGCCACTCACCGCCTTTGGCGTCGTCCGTGCGCAGGACCCCGTCCTCAACCGTCCAGGCGTCTTTGTTGCCGGAGACGATCCAGTTCTGTGCGAGTGTCTCGGGCGTGCCGTCAAAGAGCGTTACGAATCCTTCCTCATCGTCATACTCGACCGCGCCGATGCGTGTAAACTCGCGAATGAAGATGTTGCGGAACCATAGCGGCGAGCTATGGTTCTGTAGTTCGATCTGCCCAATTGGGTAGATGGGCTTGGTCCGGTCCCAGTAATTCTCCAGCACCACGTTGTTGACCACCAGCGCGTCGTTGAGGTGGACAGTCACGCGCTCCCCCACCATTTTAATGCGGAAAGTGTTCCATTCGCCCACGGGGTGGTCGGCGCACTTCAACGGCTTACTGGGGTTCTTTTTGTTGTTGTAAAGCCCGCCGGACCCCTCGGGGTGGTCGGCTGGGTCCCAAATCTGAACTTGGGGTGACCCGCGCAGGTAGATGCCGCTGTCGCCGCCGGGGCCGATCTTCCAATCGACAAGCAGTTCAAAATCCCCGTAGTCCTTCGCCGTACAGAGACTTTGGCCCTTGCCATTGAACACTAAGACGCCATCTTCGGCCTTCCAGTGGGCGCGCATGTCCTCGTCGGCCTTGGCTTGGGCTTCGGCCAGTTCCGCAGGCGTCATCTTCGCGCGCTTCTCCGGGTCCGCGACCAGGCCCTTCCACCCGGTCAGGTCCTTAGCGTTAAACAGCGCGACAAAGCCCGGCGGCGGGGTTGCCTCAGGAGCAACCTCCGTGGACTGCGCCAGGGCGACCTCCACGGTTAAAATGAGGAGGCACAAAACCGTGACTAATGCCGCGAGAACTTGCGGCCCTTTCAAGGGCATCATTGGATTCCTCATGTCATTCACCTCTCAATTGCTCAAATGAACGGTTTTCATCGCATAACAGACTTTTGTCGCCGGCGCCTTCTTAATCCGCAATCATAAGCACCATGGGGGACGCATCGCCCGCGCCATCAACCGGTTCGCCTCGGGGTCGTCGACGAAATGCCCCCGCGCTGGGTCCCAACGGAGCTTGCGTCGCAGCTCGAGCGCGATCCCACCCATCAGGCACGTCGCGCAGGCGCGATGGGCGGCCTCGATGGGCGTAATCGTCTCGGTGCGTGTTTTGACACAGTCCAGGAAGTTTTGCTCGTGCAAACTGCTCTCGTAGAGCTGAATCTCCGCCGGACCAATGACCTCACGCAAGAGCGATTTCGGTCCTGCGTCGATGTCGCTGCGGGTGTAAACCCAACCCTCGCTCCCCTCGAAACGGACCCCATGGCGCGGCGTCTCGTCGAGGGTCGTCATAATTAACCTGACGCCATTGGCGAATTGGTACTCGAGATGGTAGGTCAGGACCGTGTCGAAAAGCCCGTCTTTGGGGAACACGCCGCGCCCCTCGACCTCGATAGGCCCTTCCCAGGCACCCCCCATACCCCAGAAGGCGATGTCCATGTCGTGCACGCCAAACCCGGCCACCCAACCGCTCGTGCTGTAGTCCGAGATGAAATACCAGCCGGGCAGTTCGCCGGTGATCTTGACGCGCCAGGGGGTATACGGCGCCCAGGGCGCGGGACCGAGCCACAGGGCATAGTCAAACCCTTCCGGCACAGGCATCCGCGGTTTAAGGCCCATCGCCATGCCCGCCGGCGAGCCAATCCGGACGGTATGCAGCTTCCCAATGCGACCGTTCCGCACCAGTTCGCAGGCAAATCGCACGTTCCGCAACGACCGCAACTGCGTGCCGTGTTGAAATACGGTCCCATAGCGCCGCACCACCTCGACCAGCGCCTTGCCCTCCGCGATGGTGTTACTGAGCGGCTTCTCGCAGTACACGTCTTTACCCGCCTTTGCGGCGGCGATGGCGGTCAGGACGTGCCAATGGTCGGGCGTGGCGATCTGCACCGCGTCGATGTCGTCGCGGGCGAGCAGTTCCCGGAAATCGTTGTAGGCGTTTTGCTCGGGCAGGCCGGCAATGTTCCGGGCCATCTCGCGCTCGACCGCATCCACGTCGCACACGGCCACCGGCTGGCAATCCGGGCTGCCCAGGAAATTGCGCATGCCTCCCGTGCCCTTCCTGCCCACACCGATGAACCCCATCGCCACCCGGTTGCTCGGCGCGGGCGTCCTGCCCAGTCCCAATGCCGACGCGGGAACGATGGCGGGGAATGCTGCGGCGCCCACCACGGCCGCCGCGCTCTGCCTCATGAAACTGCGCCGGGTCAGTCTTTTCCCCTTATTCATCGGCCCGTTTCCTCCGGCCTCAGCCATAAAAACCTTGCAATCCTGTGTACGGCGCCCTCAAACTCGATCCCGTGCCACCCTCAAACTTGTTTGAGGGTGTCTTAAGGCCTTGCGACTACATATTTTACACCCTCACACGAGTTTGAGGGTGCCACGCATGCCCGCCTTGTATTCCGTTACCCTATTTGTGTCGAGCTGCACTTACAGGTGGTGTTCAGTCGACATTGATCGCCTTGAGCCTCACGTTGCGGTAGGCGACAGGGCCGTGGTCGCCCTGCAACATGAGCGGGCCCAAGGGCTGTTCATCTTGGTAAAGGCTGGCGCGCGTTGGCCCGGTCAGTTTGACATTCTCGTGGACAACCTTGCCGTTGTGGACTACCCTAACGAATTTCGCGTTGGCCGTCTTATTGCCATCCTCGTCGAACCGCGGCGCGCGGAATACGACGTCGAAGGTCTGCCACTCGCCGGGTGGCCGACTCGCGTTGACCCTCGGCGGACGGCCTTCGTACCCTTTGTTGTCCTTCCAGCGCTGGTAGATGCCGCCGCAATCGGAGTGCTGAAGCTTTTCAACGCCCCAACTGTCGAACACCTGGATCTCGTAGCGGCCCTGGAAGTAGACGCCGGAGTTGGAACCTTTCGAGACCGTGAACTCGATGTGCGCCTCGACGTCGCCGTGTTCCATCTTGCTGATGAGATGGCGCGTTCGGCCGGTTTTGCCATTAACCACGATGCCTGCGCCGGCCTTCCAGGCCAACAACTTCTCATCCTCGGGGTTCAACAAGACCTCGCCGACGACCTCCCATTCGCCCGTCGGCTCACGCCAGGAAGAGAAATCCGCGCCGATAAGGCTGACGGGGGCGTCTTCTTCCTCGGTTTTCACATTGTTTCCGGCCCAAACACACGGCGCCAACACCAGGAACAACGCGGTCGGAAAGCCCGCCGTTTTGCCCACGCCCATGCTCCACTCCTTTCTATGACTACCTCCGCCTCCTTTTTCATGGCCCTCGGCACCACTGCTTTTCAACTTGTATGCATCCCGAAGCAAAACGAGCGTGGCCATCATCGCTCGCGTGGCTTCTCGAACGCGACTCGAGTCATTTTGTTCTTCACTCGACCGATTCACACTCCTCTCGCGACACACCTGCCTGCGTGAGAACCCGCGCAAGCAACGCGACGCCGATATCCGCGCCGTGAGGATTGGGAATCGTTAGACGAAGTTCACCGCGCACCATCATCGGATGCTTGCCGCCCCCATAAGGTCCCTCAAACCCCAGACGCCGGAGTTTCGCGATAAGGTTCCGGTGCGAAATCGGGGCAAGCGGTCCCATCAGGCCTCGACTTTCAGGCGTTCGAGCGTAATCCCGTCAATTTCTGGGATAGGATGGCCGAGTTGAAGACCCAGGACAAGCCAAGCGTCAAGCGCATCTTCTAAGTGTGCGCGGCATTCTTCAAGCGTCGCCCCGCATGCTATCACGCCCCGCAGACCCTGAATTTCGCCATAGTAGGGTTCATTCGGCTGGTCTATCAGCTCGTAATGAGCCCGTTGCATAGCCGCCTCGATGAATGTTCTAATCATGAAGCCCTCCTTTGGAGTGCCACCCGAATGTGTATCCTTTATTCTGTTGAGCTATACTTAGGGCTTACGCTTCTCGAGCTCCTCGAGCGCCTTCTGCACCTCCTCCTTTAAGTCCTCATCGCCCAGATAAGACTCGAGCACCTCGCGTACGCGCTTGTCACTAACCTTGGCCATACCTGCAATCACCTTCTTCTTCTCCTCGGTCCGTTCGGCCAGGCGCATGGCATCCTCGTACATCTCGAGCGTCTCGGCCGCGGAACGCTTGCTGGGCATCTCGAGCATGCGTAGATAGCCGCGCAGCGCCAGGACCTTGTGCGTGTCGCTCTTGGCCTTCTTCGCCAGCTTTTTCAGGTCCTCCATCGGCTCGAGATTCGGCCAGTCGACCAAGGCCCGAATCCCCGCATCCCTCAAGTCCTTGTTCCGGCTTTTCGCGGTGGCGCGCACCGTATCCAGCGCATTATTGTCGCCGAGCTGACCGAGCGCGCGAATCAGTGAGACCTTCACCACGGTGTCGCTCGCGTCGTCAAGTGCTTGCAGAAGCAGCGCAGCACGATTCTCGTCCTCCGGCATCCTGCGCGCGACGGCCACCACCGCCTTCTCGCCCTCTTTGCGATCGCTGTCACCCTTGGCTTTAACCAGCAGGTCGACCAACGCCGGCAGGTCTTCCACGCGGGCCAACACGCTCAATGCCTTGAACGACTCGGCGCGGACACCTTCGTTGGCATCCGCAGCGGTTTCGCGCAACGCGGGCACGGCGATCGAGGCATTTCGCGCAGCGAGGCTCCGGATGAGCTCGATGCGCACGGCCGCATCCGCGCCTTTCACCAATTCCACCATCGCGGCGTCCACGCCCGCGCCACGAAGCCGGTCGAGGCTTTCGCGAGCAATGCCGCGTTCCGCGCGTTCGGCCGTCGCGGCGGCCTGGGCCAGGAGTTGCACCGTCGATGCATCACCCAGCGCACCCAGCGCACCCAGCGCGGCCAGGCGGATGTTCTCATCACCGCTGTTGGCCGCATCGGTCACGGCCGCCCGGGCCGCCTTGTCCCCCCGATCGGCCAACGCTTTGATCAAAAGTACTTGGGCTGCCGAAGAAAGCTTTGGTAATTGCGCCGCGAAGACTCCCGTGGCCGCCGATCCAGGCGCCAGGCGTGCAGCGCCTGCCGCGACCGCCTGCATTTCCGGGTCGTCGCTCGTCAGGGCGTCGATAATCAATGGAACCGCCTCATCCCCGCGGGCGGCCACGAGACCCTGAAACGCCGCAATATGAACGCGCTTGGGGTATGCCACGGCAAACATCTCCTCGTAGATGGCCAAGGCCTTATCCTTCTCGCCGGCCCCGAGGAACTGGTCCGCACATAGCAGGTAGGCGTCGGCCACAGCGGGCAGTATTTCGGGTGCGGCTTCCGCCTTCGCCGCGGCAAGTGCCTTGGCCGCTTTTGTCCCGCCGATCTTGCCCAACGCCGCGATGGCCGCCTTGGCGACCGTCGCGTCTGCATGACGGGTCAGCTTGGCCAACGCGGGAACCGCGCCCGCGTTGCGGCGCTCGCCCAGCGAGTTCACCACGCCGACTTTGAGACTACCGTGCACTTTCCCCAGCGCATTCATCAGGGCCTTGTCCGCGGCAGGATCGGGTATGCGCTCGAGGGCATAGCGCGCCATGTCCGATGTCTCCGGGTCGGTGAGCAACGCGGCAATTGCCGGCACCTGCTCTGCCGTGCCGATGAGGTAAAGCTCCCGGCAGATGTACTGCTTGCAGTCGCGTGTGGCGTCCGTGCCGAGGATTGCAGCGAGCTTTCGGGCGATTTCCCGGCGGAACTCGGGCGTTTCGTGCGACTCGATCACCAAATCGTTCAGGTCGCTGAAGGCCACACGACTGTCACCGAACTTGTACGTCACGACTTCCTCGAGAAGCCCGTCCAGCGCTTGGCGCTTCGCACTCATCCTCGACTGCGCGATATATTCCGGCGAAAGTTGCGCGCTCGGCGTCGTGTCGGCCTCGAGATCGCCCATGGCAAACTGGATGCCGTCCAGATAGAACTGGAGTATTGACGGGGTCCAAAAAATGTGGTTGTTGTGCCCCAGAGAGCAATAAAACACGCGGCCTTCGCCGAAATTGTGGACCCAGCTAACAGCGAAATCGTTGTCCGTACGCTTGATGCCCTGCTTTTTCATGTCGGTCTTTTCCACGTCCAGGCTGAGCAACACGCGCAGCTTCTCCCGTGAATACGGGCTCTTGATCTGGTAAATCTCATCGTTCACGTCAAAGCCGCGACCCTTGAAGGCGCCGCACAGCGCGTGGCCCGGGTCGTCGAGCTTCACCGTAACCGTGTCGCCGGAGCCCCATGGATGTCCGTCGAAGTAACCGCCCAGCATCTCGCCGAACTCGGCCCAGTTGTAAAAGCAGTCCGTCGCCGCGTGGACGCCCACAACGCCTTTGCCGCCCTTCACGAAGTCGATCAAGCTCTGTTTAAGGACCGGGTCGTCAAACAACTGACCCGTCGAGTTGTTGAAACAAACGGCGTCGAATTGATCGAGCTTGTCCGGGGCAAACATTGACACATCCTCGCTCACCACCGTCTCGAAGGCGCCGGTCTTCCGCCCCATGATCTCGAAGGCCTTCGCCCCATACGGGATCGAGCCGTGGACATAGCCTTTGCACAAGTTGAACACGAGCAGTTTGCGCCCCTGCGCTGGCGCCACGCGCGGCGTTGCCGGCACGGCCGCTTCGATTTTCTCGATTTCTTCCTCGCTCTGCGCCCACGACGCTATTGGCGCCACCCAACAGCACATCAGCGCCAGCAAAACGATTGAGATTGACGTCCACCGTTTCATGTTTTCCTCCTTTGCGGTATCGTTCATCGTGCTTACTCACACGCCATCTATACGATTTCTTCAATCCGCCACGGGCTGCGCATGGCGCGTAGCAACAGCCGATTTGCTTCTTGATCATTCACGAATCGTTCGACATCCGGGTCCCATCTGAGCGGCCGATTGAGCCAATAGGCGATGTTGCCGACGTGGCAGACGATCGCCGAGTGGCGACCGATGTCCACATCACAAATGGGCCTTTTGCGCGAGCGGATGCACTCGAGCCAATCCTCGTGATGATTTACGCTTCGATACAGGTTCACCTCATTCGGCCCCGTGGGCGTTTCCATGATCTCATCGGGCACGGTCTCGAGACGGCCGCGGTTCACCCGCACAGAGCCCTGCGGACCGATGAATTCGACACCCGCGCAACCCCGTCCGCCGCCGTGATACATGACCACGCCGTTCGCGTACCTGTACGTGAGCCGGTCGCACTCGGCGCCATCGGGCGGGGTTACCTCGACCGGCCCTGAGTGGTCCATGCCGAGGCCCCACTGGGCAATATCGAAGTGGTGCGCACCCCAGTCGGTCATCATCCCGCCGGCGTAGTCGCGATAATCACGCCAGTTGGGCCAGCCCTGGTAATTGAGGTCCGGAGCAATGTCGTAATTATACGTGCGCCACGGCGCGGGCCCCAGCCACATGTCCCAGTCCAACCCCTCGGGCACGGGTTGGCCAGGCAGGTGCCACGATTCGTGCGGCGGCCCTCCCACGTTCACGTGCACTGTGTGGACTTTGCCGATCCGGCCGCTACGGACCATCTCGCACGCGAACCGGAACTCGTAGGTCGAGCGCTGTTGGCTGCCGGTCTGGAATACACGCCCGTAGCGCCGCGCCACTTTTACCATGGCCTGGCACTCACCGATGGTCAACGCGAGTGGCTTTTCGCAATAGACGTCTTTCCCCGACTTCATCGCCGCCACCGCGATCAGCGCATGCCAATGGTTTGGCGTCGCAATCACCACCGCGTCGATGTCGTCTCGGGCCACGAGATCGCGGAAATCCTTATACGCCGCGACGCCGCCATAACCCCCTTTGTCAAGCACGTTCGCATAGTACCCGTTCGCCCGGTTCAGCTCGTTATCGAGCCTAATCGACTCGACATCGCACACTGCCAGCACTTGTGTGCTCTGATTGCGCAGAAACGTGCCCAGGTGGCCCCGCATCTGTTTGCCCATCCCCACGCAGCCGATCGTGATTCGGTCGCTGGGTGGCGTCGCGCCGTTTATGCCCAAGACCGACGCGGGCACGATCTGCGGCGCCGCCGCTACCCCCACGACGGCCGTCGCCGTGCGCTTTAGAAACTGGCGGCGATTCATCGCCGGTGGCCCAGCCGCCCCCGGCTGGGGATAGCCATCAGACGCGTTCGGTTCGTTACTCATGCAATCCTCCCCTGCTTTAGAAAACGAGACAGTCCCGTCTCAGTCGCGGCCTCGCTCGCTTGGTACACCTCCCCCTTCTAATTTTGCCAAAATACCACACCCTGATTCCAAGTCCGAAGTGCCCGCTCGCCCGTCCAGTTTGATTCGCACTAAGCACTTCGCACCTCGCACTCACAAACGCCACGGGCTGCGCATCGCTCGGCCGAGCCTACGGTTGGCCTCCTCGTCATCGATGAAGCACTCGTTATCCGGGTCCCAGTGTAGCTTGCGCCCAAGCCGCATCGCAATATCACTCAACTGGCACACTGTGTCCGAACGAACCGCCACCTCGATGGGGCAAATCGTCTTCGCCCGCGTTCGCACGCACTCCAGGAAGTTCTCAACGTGGTGCCTGCTTTTGTAAAGATGTGTCTCGTGCGGTTCAATCGTACTCCGCAACAATGCTTTGGGCTGCGCATCGATGAATCCCCGGCGGACATATACCCAGCCCTCCGAGCCCTCAAACCGCACGCCCTGGGCGTTCTGCACGTTATCTGTGAAGTCCATCGTGACCCCGCTGGCGTACGTGCACAGAACGTTCCAACTTGTAGCGCAATCGCACATGCCATCGGGGGGAAACACCCCGGCGCCTTCGACCTCGACGGGCCCGCTAAGGTCACTGCCGTTGCCCCATTGCGCAATATCCACGTGATGAATCCCCCACCCCGCCACAAAGCCCAGCGCGTAGTCCGAGATGTGCCACCAAAAATCGTTGACGATACGTTTCTCCGTGAACGGGGCCCAAGGCGCAGAACCCAGCCACAGGTCGTAGTCCAGCCAATCCGGCACGGGCATTGACGGGTAGTTGTCAGACGCGTGGCTCGCCGGTGCGCCCACTTTGATGGTATGCAGTTGGCCGATTCGCCCGTTTTGGACCAACTCGCATGCAAATCGGAAATTCCGGTCCGACCGCTGCTGCGTGCCGAACTGGAAGACCCTCCCGTAGCGCTGAATTGCCGCACGGAGCGTCTGGCCTTCGACGAGGCTGAGGCCCAGGGGTTTCTCGACGTACATATCCTTGCCGGCGCGCGCCGCAGCAATGGCGTGGAGCACGTGCCAATGATCGGGCGAGGCAATCAGGACAGCATCGATGTCCTCGCGGGCGATCAATTCGCGGAAATCATTGTATGTGGCACATCCGGTATCGCCATAATAACGGTTCACGCGGTTCGCTGCGTCTTCGCGCCGGTGCGCGTTCACGTCGCACACGGCCACGACCCGGGCCGCCTGACTGTCGAGAAACCGGTCCATAACCCCACAGCCCTGGGGCCCGACACCGATGCAGCCTACGGTGATCCGATCAGCGGCGCCAAGGGCGGACGCGGGAGTGATGTGCGGCGCGACCATGCCCACGGCCGCCCGTTTCAAAAAACCGCGCCGCGTCAGCCCTTCACGACGACACAAATTGCTCTCCTCTTCGATCAACATTCCGGCTACGCTCACAACAACTCACTCCGCATTGCCCTTGCCGGCACAGAAACGTATGGCCTGGGTGACGAGACGGCGGTAGGCGTCATGCGTGAAGATTTGCGGACCGTGCCCCATCTGGATCGTGCAGACCTTCGCATTGCGATAGGTCCGGACCCAGGCAACGAACTTGTCGCTGGCCGGATGGTCGGTCGTCAGCAGCACGTGATTGTCCGGCTCGAAATCACTGCCCTTATAGGTCTCATCGTGCACCTCAAAATCGCTCAGGCCGCGCATAATTGGATGATCTGGGTCTTCGACGTGCATCGTGAAGTCCACGTCGTGCTGGTAAGTGCATGGGGCATGTTCGACCCCTCCCTTTATATAGCGTTCTGAATAGTATTTGACCCCAATGATTTTCGGGTACTCGGACCAGTAGGGAAAAGCCCCCATCGAGTGGTGTAACGCCACAACACCAACACCCTTGTCCAACAGTTCAATAAAATTCTTTTGGCGCTTAGCGGAAATCTCTCGTGTCATGTTGTACAGCACGATCACGTCGTAAGGCCAATCCGCGATGTCCTCGAAGAGTTCGCTGTGATCGCGTTGCTGCGCCTGTACGACATCGATACCCTCGAGCCCCTTGAAGAACGGTAGAACCACTCTTTTATCAAAGCCGTGACCACCCGTGACCAGCACGGCCTTGATATCAGCAGCTTTCCCCTCTGGATGGCCTTCAGGCCACGCGCCAAAACAAGCCGAAAACACCAACAAAACCGCGAGAACCCTCATCGAACATTTCACGTCTCAGCCCTCCATTACCAGCGCATAGGACAAATTGCCCCATGCCCGTTTCAGCGCAATTCCCAAGCTCGAAATCTGCAACCTCCAATCAACCCAATTGCCATGGCGCGCGCATGGGCCGATTCAACAGCCGGTCGGCCTCGGGGTCGTCGACAAAGCGCTCCCGCGCGGGGTCCCACCGAAGCTTGCGCTCAAGCCGCATGGCCATATCACCCAAAATACAGGTTGTACAAGAACGGTGCGCGATCTCGACCGGCGCGACCGTCTCAGACTGTGACCTAATGCACTCGAGGAAATTGCCCTTATGATTCTTACTCTCGTAGAGGTGAATTTCACCAGGGCCGATGATCGTCGTCAACAGCGATTTGGGCTGTGCGTCCATGGCGCCCCGCGTCACCCACACCCAACCATCAGTGCCCTCGAACGTGATGCCGCCTCGGTACTTATTCGAGCAAAGCACACGCACGCCATCGGCGTAGGTGTATTCGAGATCGAAGGGGCCGTGCACGTCCCATAGCCCCTCTCTCGGATACTCGCCGCGACCGACGATTTCAACAGGCCCGGTGTACTCCGCGCCCATGCCCCACTGCGCCTGGTCGAGATGGTGCGACCCCCAGCCGGTCATCATGCCGCTGCCATAGTCTGAGATGCGCAGCCAGCCGGGACGGCCGTAGCCCTTCTGGGGATGCACGCGCTTTTCCGTATACGGCTTCCAGGGGGCAGGCCCAAGCCAGAAGTTATAGTCGAGCTCTTCCGGCACGGGCATGGGCGGTTCGATGCCACAGGGCGGGTCCGTCCCAAACCCCACTTTCACCGTGTGGAGCTTACCGATCCGCTCGTTCCGGGCCAGCTCGCACGCAAACCGGAACCGCTGGTCCGAACGCTGCTGGCTCCCCGTCTGAAACACGCGCCCGTAGCGGCGGACCGTATCGCTCAGTACGCGCCCTTCTTCAATGGCCAGCGTCAAGGGCTTTTGAAGGAAGATGTCCTTGCCCGCCTTGGCCGCTGCGATAGCCGGCAGCGCGTGCCAGTGGTCCGGCGTGACGATCGAGACGGCGTCGATATCGTCGCGCGCCAGCAGCTCGCGATAGTCGTTATACAACGCGCAGCCTTGGTACACGCCCGATGCCCGATCTCCGGCATACCGGTCCTCCACGAGTTTCTTGGCAGTTTCGCGGCGGTTCGCGTCCACATCGCACACGGCAAGCACCTGAACTTCCTCAAAGCCCAGAAGCTCTCGCATGTCGTCTGTGCCCATACGGCCCACACCGATGCACCCCACTGTAATGCGGTTGCTCGGCGCCACGGCCCCACCGACCCCGAGGGCCGAGGACGGGATAATGTACGGCAATGCGACCGCTACGGCCGTCTTTTTTAGAAACTGGCGGCGGTTTATGAAAGACCCTTCGCGAGAGAAAGTCATTTTCGTAGCCATGGGCTCCTCCCTTGTTCAAATCCAGACGAGCAATTCTAAACCCCGCCACCGCGATCAAGCAAGTCCATCTCGTCGACAAACTGACACACCTGCTCCTTGAGCAACGAACTATGTGTTCAATATACTGCGTGCGAAGTGCGAGTAAACTGGACGGGCGGCCAAGCACTTCGCACCTCGCACTTCGCATCTGGCACTTCGAACGAGGTACAATGCAAATGGGGTTTACAAACTTGTCGTGGCGCCCTGCGCCGAAACCTCTGTCATTGGGCCGGGACGAGGTGCACGTCTGGCGGGCCAGCCTCAAGCTGCTGGAAGCGCATCTGGCACGCTTTGACCAAACGCTTGCGGCAGAGGAGCGCGAGCGCGCGGCACGCTTTCGTTTCGAGAAGGACCGGAACCAGTATATCGTCACGCGCGGCGTGCTCCGTACCCTGCTAGGGCGGTACCTGGAACAGCCGCCGGCAATCGTGGGCTTGCGCTACAATCCGCAAGGAAAGCCCGAACTCGACATGCCTGCGGACCCCGACACGGTTCACTTCAATGTCTCGCACTCGCACGGCCTCGCCCTCCTCACCTTCACGCGCGGCCGGCTGATCGGCGTCGACATCGAAGCGATCCGAGACGACGTGGAGCGCGACAAGCTTGCCAAACGATTCTTCTCACCACGTGAGGCGGCCAAACTGCGCGCGCTGCCCCAGGCCGTACAACAGAAAGCCTTTTTCGATTGCTGGACACGTAAGGAAGCGTATATCAAGGCCCGTGGCGAGGGGCTGTCAATCGGGCTCGACCAATTCGACGTCTCGCTGGCCCCCGGCGAGCCCCCGGCGCTCTTACGCGTTGAAGGCGCCTCGGAGGAGCCTTCCGGTTGGTTTATCGCAGACGTAGCCCCCGGCCCCGAACACGCAGGCGCCCTCGCCGTGCAAGGCCCCACCGTCCCCACTCACTGCTGGCAGTATGGCTGACTACTGCTTTTCGTAGTAGTCAACGAAAAGCGCATCGTCCGGAATAGACTGCTTCTGCACGTCCGGGCCTTCGTAAGAGACCTTGAGGACTTCAGCGCTTCTGAAGAATGTCTTTGAAATCCCGCTCGTAGTTGTCAAGCGTGACGCGCCACTCGTCGATCCAGGTGACGTTGTTGCGCCGGGCCACCTCGAAAAAGCGCTCAACCCGTTCCACAAACGTCGGGTCGGCCACAGCCATGAAGTTCTCATGGTCAAAGGCATACTCGATCGGCCCGGCCGCACGGGCGCGCTCGATGAAGGCATAGTCGACGCACAACCGCGCGGCCTTCACGCGCTCGAGCACGCTGGGGTCATCGGCGACGGCTTTCTCAGCCCTGGCCCATAGGCGGTCGGCCTTGGCCAGGATCTTGTCCGTGAGGTAGCCGGCCTCGACGGGCCCTACCCAAATGACCTCGTGGATGTTGTCTTTCTTGACCTTTCTATCGAGCATATCGATGTACGCCCGGATAGGTCTGGCCGCCCTGCCGTACACGCCCCTGAGGAACTCGTTGATCGCCTGGTCCTCGTCATACTTGGGGTCCCAGAGGAACTTGGCCATGATATACCCACCCAGGGGCGACAGCTCGCCGTTGACCGATTTGTAATTGTCCTGCTCGAAGATGCCCCGGACGTTGTTCTTGATGTAAAACTGGATATCGTCGTTCAGGTTGCGCAGGTTCGGAAACGGGCACAGGAAATGGCGGAAGCTCGTGACGTAGTTCCACACCCAGAGGCGGTCAGCGACCTTGGCCCAGCCCTCGGTGTCATTGCGGAACCTCTTGTTCGGGCGAAAGTCGCAGATGGCCAGCGGATGCATGAAGCAACACTCGATACTGCACAGGCGGATGATCACATTGCGCCGCGGCCGCATGGTCTTGGGAGGCTTGCGGGTCCACTGATAGGCGAGGGTCTCGATGGCCTTGTCCGGGAACTCGGCCTCGACGGCCTCTGCCACGCGATTGACCAGGTAGAGCACGGGCGCCATTTGAGATTCTTCGGCCTCGGCCAAGGCCTGGCACCGCTCACACTGGCAGTAATTGCCCCAATCGTTTTGCGACACGGAAAACACGAACGCCTCGGGGTCCGCGCGCATGGCCTCGAGCGTCCCCTCGATGCAAAGCTGAACCACCTCCTCGTTGGTGCAGCAGAGCTGGCTGCGGTCCTTAACACGCTCGCCGTCAATTTCCGAGAAATACTCAGGGTGCTCGTCGAAATACTCCTCCGGTGGCGCCAATCGGTTAAACGTGTGCACGAACATGCCATTGCCGAAGCGCACCTTGCCCCCGTGCTCGGCCTCGAGCCGACCGGAGCTGCTGTTCATACGGTTCCGGGCGCACCAATCCCCATCGAAGCAGTCGATGACAAACGGCTCCCGGTATTCGAGCACCGGGACCTGCCTATCGTCCAGCGGTTCGAGGACCAGCCGCTTCTTCCTCGGGATGCGGCTGACCGTCGGCGTGAACCACCTGCAGCCCAGATGGTCCTCGAGCAGGCCATAAACACCGTACATAGTGCCGCGGAGCGCGCCGCCAGCGATAACCAAATGCGGCCCAACCGTACGGATCACGTACCCCTCACTGCCCAGCGCCTCGAAGTCAATCGCCACATCAAGCTGTCGCAGATGCGCATTATCGCCCAGGACGATCTCATGCGGGCCGACGGGCCCTCGATCAGAGACGATCGGCAATTCGACATCAGCCATTTCCTTCAGAAAATGCTGCAACTCACCCGCCCCATGCTTCGTCGATAGCGAAGCATCACCGGCCACAACGATCACAAACTCGGTTCGCCCGTGCTTGGCAATCACGAGTCTCTGCGGCCGTTCCCCCCGAGCCCTTAACCCCGCGCATCCGCAAACCATCGCACCAAAAAGCGCTAACCAACACAGACTCAAGCAAATCCTCTTCATCATCGCATCTCCTCCCATCACGGCTTGCGTCGGCTCCCGCGCTTAGCCCAGCACAAGCGAACGTCCCGGTTGACTCCCTTTAGACACCGCGCTCGCAGAAAAGTTCGCCGCTATTCTACCGCATAACGCCGAGAAGGAGAATAAAAAACACGCGGTCAGGTTGACCACGCGGAGAACAGGTGCTATCATATTAACCATCCATTACATAATAATGGGTTTGGAACGCGGCAAAATCAACGCAGAAAGGGCAAAAACGTGAAAACATCGACACTGAGCAAAGTTCTAATAGGCCTCATCGCAGCGATTTGGCTCTGTGGCTGCGCGATGATGGGCGCGGGCCCCAGCGATGAGGAACTCGTCCTCGAGGCGGTCAATGATATGATGGCAACCCTGTCCGCGCAAAACGTTGAAAAGCTCCTGACGTGGTACTCGGAGGACTTCGAGCACTATGAGTGGGGCGATAAGGAGGGGCTGGCCGAGTTCCTCGAGGATGCCGTCGCTATGGGCTATCTGGACGACGCCGAGAGCAGTTTGGAAGAAACGGAAGTCAAAATTGAAGAGGGTGTCGCAACGGTATACCCCGTCGAGCTGACGGCCGCTTTCGGTTCGTCGACCATCGAGCTGACCCTCAAGAAAGAAAATGGCAAGTGGATGGTCACCGGCATGGAAGTTGAGGAATACTAAACCGCTCACCGGACCGATCCATAGCCCGGTAGTCTGGAACAACGGCGTGTTCCGGGCGTACCGGGCTCTTTGTATGTCAGCACTATAAGCCACAAGCGCCCAATTGGTATAGTAGGTGCGCCGGGAAAACACGCCAGACTTTGAAAAGTCCATCACCGGAGGAAAGACCATGGCCACGCTTCAGGCAGCGATCGATTACGTGCGGGATAACCGTGATGAGGCGCTGAAGCGGTACAAGCAACTGCTCGCCATTCCGAGCATTTCAGCTCTGCCCGAGCACGCAGAGGACGTGGGCCAGGCGGCGAAATGGCTCGCCGACGAACTGACCCGCATCAGCATGACGCAGGCCGAGGTCATTCCAACCCCAGGTCATCCAATGGTGTACGCGCAGTGGCTGGAAGCACCGGGCAGGACCACGGTGTTAGTCTATGGGCATTACGACGTACAACCCGTGGACCCCCTCGACGAGTGGGACTCGGCCCCCTTCGAGCCGACGGTCCTCGGCGACAATCTCTTTGCGCGGGGCGCGGCCGACATGAAGGGCTCCCTCTGGGCCTTTCTCGTGGCCGTGGAAGGGCTCATGCGCCAGGAGAAGCTCCCCATCAACGTCAAGTTCCTGCTCGAAGGCGAGGAGGAAGTCGGGTCACCCAACATGGCCGATTTCATCAGCCAGCACCGCCGTCGACTCGAGGCGGATGTCGTCCTCAACCTCGACGGCGGCATGCACAGCCCTGGGCTGCCTTCGATCACGTATGCGTTGCGCGGACTGGCCTACTTCGAGCTCGAAGTCCGCGGACCCAGCCACGACTTGCACTCCGGCGTGTTCGGCGGGTCGGTCCACAACCCGGCTCAGGTCCTGTGCGAGCTGATCGCCGGCATGCACGACGCCAAGGGCCGCATCACGCTCCCGGGCTTCTACGACACGGTCCGGCCGCTCGAGGACGAGGAACGCCAAGAGCTGGCGCGCATTCCCATCAGCGACGAGGAATTGCAAAGCATGACGGGAGCGCCGGGGCTTTGGGGCGAGCAGGGCTACACAGCGGTCGAGCGCGTGGGTGCCCGGCCTTCGCTGGATGTAAACGGGCTCATCGGCGGCTTCACCGGCGAAGGGGCCAAAACGGTCCTGCCCGCCAAGGCCCTAGCGAAGGTGTCCATGCGGCTTGTTCCCGACCAGGACCCCACTGCCGTCCGAGGCCAGCTTTGCGAGTACTTACGCCGGAACGCGCCCGAGACTATTACCTGGGAGGTCCGTGAACTGGCCCAGGGGCCGGGCGCGGTCATGGACCGCAACTCGGCTTACATGCGCGCTGCTTGTGATGCGCTCGAGCATACGTTCGGTGCACAGCCCATCTTCAAGCGCGAAGGTGGCAGCGTCCCCGTCGTCGGGATCATGCAACAACAACTCGGCCTGGACTCGATCATGCTCGGGTTCTGCCTGCCCGACTCAGGGCTACACGGCCCTAACGAAAAGCAACACCTGCCTACGTTGTTCAAAGGTATCGAGGCCTACATTCGGTTCATGGTAATGCTGGGGAAGAATTGACAAAGGGCGAACGGGAATGAAGTACGTGGTCCGCGGTGTCGTGGTGGGCCGGAAGACGCCCTCCGACATCATCGTCGAAAACGGGAAAGTGGTGTCGGTCCGGTCCGCCGGAAAGGGCCAGGCCGACGTGGGGTCGCGGACCGCTGTCATCGGCCCGACGCTGTTTGATATCCAGGTCAACGGAGTCGGTGGCGTGAGCTTGCAAACTGCCACGGTCAGGCCGGAGGACGTGCGCACTATTACCGACACGCTGGCGAACTGGGGCATCTCGCACTGGATTCCGACGCTCGTTACCTCAGCGCTGAAGGACATGGAGCGCGGTTGCCGTGTCATCGCCGCCGCGTTGCAGGACAAGACGGTCGCCCGCGCCGTGCCCGGCATTCACCTCGAGGGCCCGTACATCTCACCCGAGGACGGCCCGCGTGGCGCGCACCCCAAACACCACGTCCGCAAACCGAGCCTCCGTGAATTCGACCGCCTGTTGAAAGCGGCGGACGGCAAGGTGATCTACACGACGGTCGCGCCGGAACTCGAGGGCACCATCCCTTACATCAAAGGGCTTGTGAAGCGCGGCGTGGTGGTCTCGCTGGGCCACCACAATGCCACCGAGGCCCAAATTCGCAAGGCTGTCGACGCCGGTGCACGGCTCTGCACACACCTCGGCAACGGCTTGTCTTCCCGAATCCCGCGCCATGTTAACCCCCTCTGGCCGCAACTCGCCGAGGACCGCCTGGCCGCCTCATTCATCCCAGATCTCCACCACTTGCCCCCGAACGTACTGAAAACCTTCGTGCGCGCCAAAGGGCCCGAAAAGGTCATCCTCATCTCGGATTGCGTTCATGTCGCCCTGCTTAAACCGGGCCGATACGAGTTATTCGAGAGTCCGGTCGAGCTCAAGGCGTCGGGCCGCGTCTGCCTGAGCGGGACGGACTACCTCGCGGGCAGTGCCGTAATGCTGTTGCAGGGCCTCGTCAATGCCGCGCGCGTCACCGACCTGACGCTCGAACAGGCCTTTGCGTCTGCCACGACAATCCCTGCCAAAGTCCTCGGCCTCAACCGCCGGTTTGCGCTGCCTCGACCGAGCCGGAAGGCCGACTTCGTCATCTTCGACCTTACCCCTTCGAGCCAGGTCCGCATCCACGGCGTTTTCATCCGGGGCACGCGCATCAGATAAGGGCATCGGGACCAACGCGACCGCGGCAACCGCCCCCGCGCCACCTCGCGTGGGTTCCACTCCGTCGAGACAAGCCTCCATATAATTAGCCCAACGTGTTGCAGTATATCGGGC
>CAYRLQ010000032.1:0-22056 GCA_964425145.1 uncultured Nitrospiraceae bacterium | reverse complement strand
CCCTCAAAGCTACAGTTAATTATTCTATAGAGGAAAATGGAATCTGTCAAGGTAAAAAACGCGCGTGGCCACCGAAGCGGGCCCTATTTTGCAACCGTTTTGCTTTTCTTTCGGGCCGCGGAGTATACTCCCGGTATGCAGCACTAATGACGCAGTTACGGTAACTTTGAGGAGCATTTTACGTGATCATTGTAATGGCTTCGTGTAAGCAGGAAGACATCGACTACGTCGTATCGCGGATCGAGGCGCTCGGTTACAAGGGCCATGTCCTCAAAGGCGTCGAGCGGACGGTCATCGCGGCCATTGGGGATGAGCGCGGCAAGTTTCGGCTGCAGTCGCTGGAGTCCTTGCCCCACGTCGAGAAAGTGGTGCCGATCCTCAAGCCGTTTAAGCTGGCGGGCCGCGAACTGCGCTCGGAGCCGACAGTGATCCAGGTTGGCTCGGCCCAAATCGGGGGCGAGCGGTTGTGCGTGATAGCGGGTCCGTGCTCGGTTGAATCGCGCGAACAGATGCTCGAAACCGCCCGGTGCGTCAAGGAAGCCGGGGCCTCGGCCTTGCGCGGTGGGGCATTCAAGCCCCGCACCTCGCCCTATAGCTTCCAGGGACTCGAGGAGGAGGGGCTCCAGCTCCTTCAAGAGGCCGCGCAACGCTACGACATGCCCTTCGTGACCGAGGTGATGACGCCCGAGCAGGTACCGCTGGTTGAACGGTACGCCGACATCCTCCAGGTGGGCGCTCGCAACATGCAGAACTTCAGCCTGCTCAAGGCCGCCGGCAAAGCCCGCAAACCGGTGTTCCTCAAGCGCGGCATGATGTCCACTATCAACGAGCTCCTCATGTCCGCCGAGTATATCTTGGCGGAGGGCAACGCCCAGGTGATCCTCTGCGAACGCGGCATTCGAACCTTCGAGACCGAGACCCGTAACACGCTGGACTTAAGCGCGGTACCCGTGTTGAAGCAGTTGACGCACCTGCCGGTGGTCGTCGACCCCAGTCACTCGACCGGGCATTGGGGGCTTGTGAACCCCATGGCCAAAGCGGCCGTCGTAGCCGGCGCGGATGGGCTGATGATCGAGGTGCATCCGCGGCCTTCCGAGGCCTTTTCGGACGGCCCACAGTCGCTCACGCCCGTGCATTTCCACCAATTGATGGATGAGATTCGCCGGTTACTCGAAATCGTCGGGAAGACGCTCTAGTGGTCTATCAGCCTCGCTTTGGGCTGTCTTCGTACTAAGGACTAAGAGGCCCTAACAGAACCCCGGTGGCACGGGCTTCCAGCCCGTGATTCCATGGGCAAGATGCCCATGCCACAAGAAGAATGTGTCTTTCTGTTAGAGGCTCTAAGGACAGTTCAACGCAAAAAGGGTTACAGAATACAAAATGGGCATGCGTGGCACCCTCAAACTCGTTTGAGGGTGTAAGGTATGTAGTCGCAAGACCTTAAGACACCCTCAAGCTACCGCCTGAGGGTGCCGCGAGCCGCGATTGAATTTGTGTTGACCTGTACTAAGGACCTAAGTGCCTATGCCGGACGAAGAACGCGGACAAACTGACCTGCTTGAGCCGGTCGAGAGCCTCAGCCGCGAGGAAACGCGCCTGGCCCTTTACGCCATGCTCTTCGCCAGCGATCGCCCCCTGAGTCCGGCGCGCCTGGCCGAAGCCTTGGGCGATATTGACAAGGACGTCGTGGCAATGCTGCTCGAGGAGCTGCGCGAGGACGTGAATGAGCGTGACGTGCCCTACGAGTTGCGCGAGATCGCCGGGGGCTATCAGCTCGTGACCAAGGCGGAGTTCGCGCCGCACATCCGCCGCCTGTTCCAAATCAAGAAGAACCCACGGCTCTCGCGCGCCGTTCTCGAAACACTCGCCGTTGTCGCCTACAAGCAGCCGGTTACACGTCCGGAGGTCGAGGCCATTCGCGGGGTCAGCGTTTCCTATGCCTTCGACATATTGCTGGAAAAGAGATTGATCAAGGTCGCAGGGATAGCCGAATTGCCAGGACGCCCGAGACTCTACCGCACCACGGACGAATTCCTGGTCCATTTCGGCATCAAAAGCCTCAAGGAACTGCCTTCCCTCGAGGAACTGCAATTGACGATGTGAACCCATGATGCGCCTTCAGAAGTATTTGGCCGCCTGTGGCGTAGCTTCCCGCCGCAAATCGGAACGGTTGATCGAGGCGGGGCGGATTAAAGTCAATGGCGCGGTACCGCCTGTAGGCGTTTCGATCGACCCGGACGCGGACGTCGTGTCATTCGACGACCAGCCCGTCGCGTTGCACGGCAAGGTTTACATCGTCTTGAATAAGCCCAAAGGCGTCGTGACCACCGCCAGCGATACCCACCAGCGAAAGACCGTCCTCGATTGCGCCAATGGTGTCAAGCCGCGGGTCTTTCCCGTCGGCCGGCTCGACATGGACGCCGAGGGCGTGCTCCTGTTGACCAACGACGGGGAATTGGCCCACCGCCTCATGCACCCGAAATACGAGGTGGAAAAGCGCTACTTGGCGTGGGTGCAGGGTCAGATGGCGCCCGACACCGCCGCGCGCCTGGCTCAAGGGGTCGAACTGGATGATGGGTGGACGGCGCCGTGCAAGGCAGCGATCCTGAAGACAGGCCACCGAAGCACCTTGATCCAGCTCACGTTGCACGAAGGCCGCAAGCGGGAGGTGAAGCGGATGTGCGCCGCCTTAGGCCATCCCGTCCGCACCTTGCGCCGCGTCGCCATTGGGGGCGTGCGGGCCCAGGGGCTGCGCCCCGGCGAATGGCGCTACCTCACCTACCATGAGGTCGCAGCGCTGCGCAAGCTTACGGGGCTGTAATCTGGAAAATCTCGCAGGCGAGGCCAAGTGACTCCTGTAGAAGGAGGCCGAATATGTTTTCCATAATCGATGCGGCGATCCTCGTGGGGTTAGCCATCGAACTGGGCCTGATCGGGCTGGTGATTGCCCGAGGTACGTGGCGGAAACTTTCGGGCAAGCTTCTGCTGGTCTTGTCCTGTGCGGCGCTGGCGGCGACGCTGGTTCCCGCGGCCCGGCGCGCGAACGCCCACTGGCGGGTGCGCGACGTCAAGGCCTTCGTACGCACATCCATCGAGCAACTCAATGCAGGACACCTCCCCGACCTGAGTCACAAATGCACCAAGCGCGTGGTCAAGGACATCGAGGCGCTGAAGGGCGCGGGGTTGCCTGTGGACTACACGGTGGCGAAGGTCGAGTTCGCCGACGATTACTATGCCCTGGACCTCCGCACGAAACAGGGTGAGGCATTCTGGTGCATGGTCGAAGCAACGGCTCCTTCCTCGAGGCTCCTCGCGCCCGGTCAGTACAAGGTCCTCGAGCTGGCCCCGCCCGAGTCACTTGCCCGTCCGGCTCCCACAACCTCAGAAAGGGGAGCAGAAGAATAGTGGCCCCTCAACCGTGACATCATGAGGGTGAAATTCGAGTTGCGTAGGGGTTTAGTGGAATGATGCGGAATCGATCTGCTAGAGCGTAGAACCACCGGAAAGGGCTTTGCGTGAGCCGACCGAAACTGGCAATAACGATGGGCGACGTCAACGGTGTCGGGCCGGAGATTCTGGCCAAGGCCCTGGCTCGGCCTGAGGTGTGGGAATCCTGCAGGCCGGTGGTGCTGGGGAGCGAGCATACGCTCGAGGCAGCGCGGCGCTTTGCGCCGGACTGCCCCAAGCCACGCGCAGTCGAGCAGCTTCGAGACGTGGCGTTCACGCGGGACGAGGTGCCGGTGCTGAATGCAGGCTGCGAACCACTGACACTCCACCCGGGCACATTGGACCCGGCGGCGGGCCATTGCGCGGTCGAGTGGGCGAAGCTCGGGGTTCGTCTGGCGTTGGATAAGGCCGTGGACGGCATCGTGACGTGCCCGCTCAACAAGGAGGGCATCCACCGCGCAGGGCACCGATATGCTGGCCACACGGAACTCATCGCGCAGATGACCGCGAGCCGGGACTACCGCATGTGCCTGTTCACGGACACCATGCGGATCGTGCACATCACCTCGCACATGGCATTGCACGACGCAATCGAGGCGGTCAAGGCGGACCGCATCGCTACGTCGATACGCCTCGGACAGGGAGCCTTGGCGCGCTTAGGCCTGCCCCGGCAACGTATCGCCGTGGCCGGCCTCAACCCGCACGCGGGGGAAGCGGGGGCCTTTGGGTCAGAAGAAGCGAAAGAAATTGCCCCCGCCATCCACCGCTGTCAGGCGGAAGGTATCGACTGTTCCGGGCCGTACCCGGCGGATACGGTGTTCGCCCGGATGCATAGCGGCGAGTTCGACCTGGTGGTCGCGATGTATCACGACCAAGGACACATCCCCTTGAAGCTTATCGCCATGGACGAAGGCGTTAACGTCACGCTGGGCATTCCCATCGTCCGGACATCGGTGGACCACGGCACGGCCTACGACATTGCCGGCAAAGGTGTCGCGCGTGAGGCGAGTTTGTGCGCCGCTATCCGCTTTGCGGCGCAGTTCGCGCGTAAACTCCCCACAAATCTGCGTTCAT
The DNA here is from genome assembly GCA_964425145.1 of uncultured Nitrospiraceae bacterium. GTDB lineage: Bacteria > Hydrogenedentota > Hydrogenedentia > Hydrogenedentales > SLHB01 > CAYRLQ01. The sequence goes on along the minus strand of CAYRLQ010000032.1, from coordinate 17,535 downwards.
CTGCGTCATCTGCGGATTCTGTGGTCCAGGAGCCAGGTCTGAAAGGGTATCAGGTGCTTTGAGAACGATTTGGTTACTGATAACGTGCCTCGTTATCGCTCCTGGCGCGGCCGGAGATACGTTCAAAAAACACACGAGGCAGTTGCCGGCGGGGCCGAATCCATCGGCCATTGTCGCAGCAGACCTCAACGGCGATGAATGGCCCGAGATCATCACCGCCGATGTCGGGTCCCTGACCGACCCGCGCCAGGAACGGCCCGCCCACGACCAGTTGTCCTTCCTCGTCGCGCAGGGCGATTTGGACTACGAGCCGCAGCCCCAGCTACAAACCGGCTTCGCCCCGTATTGCATCGCCGTGGCCAACATCGACGCGCTGAAAGCGCCGGACCTCGTCGTGGGCAGTTTCCACGCCGTGCGCGAGCGCAACATCTCCTTGTTTCGCAATCTCCGCGACAACCTGTTCGAGCCATCGCATTTCAGCATCCCGCCGGATAGGGAATTGCCCTATGAGCGCATGCGGGACGGTGACGGCGCGCCAATCTTTACGACGCCTGGCATTACGTCGCTGATCGTAAGCGACATCAATCATGACAGTTACCGCGATATCGTCGCAACGGGCTGGTCCAGCGATGTGCTCATTTTCGTCCCAGGGGTTCCGGACGCCTATTTCGGCGCGCCCAGGTTTACCCGCGCCGTCGGCGGGCCACGGGACGTGAAGGCGGCGGATTTTGACAAGGACGGCGAAACCGACCTCGTGGCAACCCTCTACACCGCGGGCCAACTGGCGCTGTGGAAGGGCGACGGCACCGGGGCCTTCGAGCCGGCGGCCCACTTCGCCTCGCGCGGGCGCCTGCCGCACAAGGTCCAGGTCGCCGATGTCAACCGTGACGACCGGCTCGACCTCGTCGTATCGCATTGTTATACGGACGATTCCATCGTCCTGTTCTACGGCGATGGTGATTTCCAATTCAGCCTGTCCCAGGAACTCATGCTGGGCGAGGACCGTAAGGTGCTGGAACATGAGATACGCGACATCATCGTTACCGACCTCAATGGCGACGACAAACCGGATATCGCCGCGGCGTGCTATGGCTCGGCGCAAGTCGTCGTGTTTATCAACAATTCGCCCGACGCCGCGCTGCCTCAGACCTTCCGCGAAGAGACCTACCCGTACAAAGACGCCAGACCCCGGGGCCTGTGTGCGGCGGATTTCAATCGCGACGGCGCACGCGACCTCGCCGTGACTCTCTGGGAAGCCAACGCCGTCGGTCTACTGCTGGGGGAATAGCGTTTGGCATTTGATTTGCCCATGGGGTATTGTAGCGAGGCTTGGGCGATCCAGATAGACGATAGCGGAGGCAGGTGTCATGACTAAACGAGCGTCAGCAGAAACGGCTAACCCTCAGGCCTTCACAGGGCCGCTGCACGAAATGGCCATGACGACCGTCACCGACCTGTGGAATGACTCGTGCTCGATTCAAGAACTGACCGAGGCTATCAACCAACGCGGCGCCGTCGGGGCCACCACAAACCCGGTCATTGTGGTCTATGTGCTGAACAAGGAGATGCACCTGTGGAAAGACCGCATCCCCGAAATGATCGAGGAGAATCCCACGGCGAGTGAAGACGACATCGCCTGGCAACTGAACGAGGAAATGGCGGTGAAGGGCGCCGAGTTGCTCAAGCCAATATTTGACCGGGAAAAGGGCAAAAAAGGCCGCATTTCCATTCAAACCGGCGCAAAGTCCTATCGAAATACCGAGCTCATCGTCAAGCAGGCCAAGAAATTCCACGGCCTGGCGCCCAATATGCAGGTCAAAATCCCCGTCACGAAAGCCGGCATACCCGCCATCGAGGAAGCTACCTATCAGGGCATCAGCGTCAACGCGACGGTCTGTTTCAGCGTGCCACAAGCCATCGCGGTGGGGAAGGCCGTGGAACGGGGCCTGAAACGGCGGGAGGCCGAGGGAAAAGACACCGCCACCATGAGTCCGGTTACCACGCTTATGTGCGGCAGGCTCGATGACTGGCTCCGCATCGTTGCCGATAATGAGCACATCATCACGGACCCCGGCTACCTGAATTGGGCAGGCGTGGCCGTCCTGAAAAAGGCATACCGCATCTATCAGGAACGGGGCTACCGCGCGCGGTTGCTGTCCGCCGCCTACCGCTGTCACATGCATTGGTCCGAGTTCATCGGCGGCGATGTCGTCGTGACCATCCCGTACAAATGGCAACTGCGGTTCAACAACTCGGACATCGCCTGTGTCCCACGCATCGATAATCCCGTGGCGCCGAAGATCATTGACGAGTTGTCCGCGAAGTTCGAGGATTTTCGCAGGGCCTATGACGAAAAGGGGTTGACGGTGAACGAATTCGACACATTTGGCCCACAGGTCCGCACGCTGCGCCAATTCATCGGCGGGTTTGACACCTTGGCTTCCATCGTTCGGGACATCATGATCCCCGATCCAGACATCAAGGGGAGATGAGGAGATGTTTGAAGGGGGGAGGGGCGTCATCTGCGGATTCTGTGGTCTAAACCCCCCACAAATCTGCGTTCATCTGCGTCATCTGCGGATTAAATCTCCGTGCAATCTGTGTTTCCGTTTTTTGATCGAGCACGAGCAACGGCATAGACAGTTTGGTTGCAGCCAAAAGTCGTGGTAGGGAATAACGAGTGGGAGGAGAGCCATGAGTGAGGGACCGACGAAACGGATGACTACGGCGCAGGCGCTGATCGCCTTTCTCAAAAATCAGTACGTTGAACGCGACGGGGTCGAGCAGCGGTTTTTTGCCGGGTGCTTCGGTATTTTCGGGCACGGCAACCTCGGCGGCATCGGCCAGGCGCTGCAACAGAACAAGGATTTCCGCTACTATCAGACTCGCAACGAGCAGGCCATGGTGCACGTCGCCTCGGCGTACGCCAAGGTCAAGAATCGCCTGCAGACCTTCGTCTGCACGTCGTCCATCGGCCCCGGGGCGACCAACATGGTCACAGGCGCCGCCACGGCCACCGTCAACCGGCTTCCGGTGCTGCTGCTGCCGGGCGACATCTTCGCACGGCGCAACGTCGCCCCCGTGCTCCAGCAACTCGAGTCTGAAACAAGCCAGGACATTTCCGTGAACGATTGCTTCAAACCGGTCAGCCGCTATTGGGACCGCATCAACCGGCCCGACCAGCTTTTGACCGCGCTGCCCGAAGTGATGCGTGTCCTGACCAGCCCGGTGAATACCGGCGCGGTGACCTTGGCCATGCCCCAGGACGTACAGGCCGAGGCACACGATTACCCCGAGGCGTTCTTCGCCAAACGCGTGTGGCATGTGCCCCGGAATCGTCCCGATCCGGCCGCACTCGAACGGGCCGGCGCGTGGATTCGCGCCGCCAAACGACCGCTGATCGTGGCGGGCGGCGGGGTCATTTACAGCGAGGCCACCGACACGCTCGGCGCATTCGTCCAGCAGACGGGCATCCCCGTGGGGGAGACGATGGCCGGCAAGGGCAGCCTGCGGTTCGACTTCCCGCTCAATCTCGGCGCAATCGGCGTCACCGGCACGCTCGGGGCCAACCGTATCGCCAGGGACGCCGACCTGGTCATCGGCATCGGCACACGCTACACCGATTTCACCACAGCCAGCAAAACGGCGTTCCAGAATCCACTGGTCCGGTTCGTCAACATCAACGTGGCCGAGTTCGACGCACACAAACATTACGCCGTACCGGTCATCGGCGACGCCAAGATGACGCTCGAGGAATTGGCCGAAGGGCTAGGCGATTACAAGACGAATATCGCGTACCAAGCCGAAGCAAAAAGCCTGCACGACCAGTGGGAAGCCGAGGTGGACCGCATCTACGGCATTCGCAACAAACCGCTGACTAGCCAGGGTGAGATTCTCGGTGCGGTAAATGAGCTCGGCGACCCCGAGGGCATCATGGTCTGTGCGGCCGGCAGCCTGCCGGGCGACCTGCACAAGTTGTGGCGCGCGCGGCATCCCAAGAACTACCACCTCGAATACGGCTATAGCTGCATGGGCTACGAGATCGCCGGCGGGCTCGGGGCGAAAATGGCCGCCCCGGACCGCGAGGTATACGTCATGGTGGGCGACGGCAGCTACCTCATGCTCTGCAACGAGATCATCACCTCAATTCAGGAGGGCTGCAAACTCATCCTCATCATGTTCGACAACAAGGGTTACAAGAGTATCGGCGGACTCAGTCGGTCGATGGGCCAGGAGGGCTTCGGTACGCGCTACGCCTATCCCAAGGACGGCGTGCTGCCCGGTGACCCTGACGGCGAAGATGTCGAGCCCCTGCCGGTCGACCTGGCTGCGAACGCGCGCAGCCTCGGCGCGCACGTCATCGAATGCAAGACCTATGACGACTTCGTCAAGGCGCTCGAGGCGGCGAAGGAAACGGACCGCACCACGCTGATCTACACCGAGAACGACCGGTACGTCGGCGTGCCCGGCTACGACAGTTGGTGGGATGTCCACACCGCCGAAGTCAGCCAGATGGAAGCCCTACAGGAAGCCCGCAAGGAATGGGAGAAAATGCGCGCCAAGGAGCGGTATTATCTATGATAACACCTCAGACGGGAACACTCATGGGCGCCAACCCTTTGCAAGTAAAGCTCTTGCACGCCGAAGAGAACCTCGTGGCCCACAGGGTCTTGCCGGCGCGGGGCGAAGAGGGGGACCGACCGTAGGGCGGAAAGGCCTTCAAAAGCTCTTGCTTTTTGATGTAACTGGGTTACAATATCCGGTGGAGAGGAGATGGGGAGCAAGAGGCCCCGGAAACACCCCAGCGCACGGCAAGAGATTCAACGCCTCGCACGATTGGGAGCGTGCTCTTGGACCCAGCATGCGATGCAGCGGATGTGGGAACGAGGCATCACGCGTATGGAGGCGCGATACATCCTCGCCACGGGTCGGCAAGAGAAGGGACCGGTTTAACGACGATTTCCAGCAATGGAGCTACGTTATGCGGGGGCAAACGCTCGACAAAGATCGGGAACTGCGCGTGTGTGCGCTCCTGCTGGAGGATCACGTGTTGATAGTCACGGTGGTTGACCTTGCCGCATCGGAAGGGACGGCGTCGTGAAGATTACTGAAGAGCGAGACTACGTTGATTACGGGCTCGGCTTTCCCGTGATTATCAGCCGCGTCAAGATTGCCCGCGTGGGCAACGAGTCGGTGCCGCTGATCGATTTCAAGGCCCTGGAAGAAGTCGTTCTGGAAATGCTCGCTGACAAACCGACTCGGCTCACCGGTGCGGAGCTTCGCTTCATCCGGCTGCATTTCGACCTGACCCTCGCCGATTTTGGCGCGTGGTTCGGCGTAAGTCACGCTGCCGTCATTAAGTGGGAAAAGAAAGGCGTGCGTCCGACCGGGATGGCGTGGTCCACGGAAAAGGACGTGCGCCTCTTCATCCTCAATATGCTTGAGAAGTCCCCCAGAGAATTCCTTGCGTTGTACAAAGAGTTGGCTGGCCAACGCCCCTGTTCGGCGGAGCCCCTCTGTGTACCGTTCCGGAAGAAGCTTGTCGCCGACGTTTCAGGATTTGCGTTTGCGTAGGCACTCAAGAGGCTGACTGACCGGCCATAGGGGGCGGCTGCCAGTATTCTGGGGACAGTATACTTAATTCAGTAGTTCTTGGTCTTTGGTCCTGGTTTTCGCTTCCTCCTGAATTAAGTATACTGTCCCCAGAATACGCCCGAAAATGGCCGGCAAGGGGTTACGGTGTTGCGACCGCGTCGGTCTGTCGCACGAGCGGCAGGAGGTTGGCGTCGATGTCGGCCTCGGCTTCGCCCACGTCGGCCTTGAACAGGAACCAGTGCTCGATGTGTTCGACCTCGCCGCCGTTGGGCGCAAGCTTCGTCATTGGCCCGAGGGTTTCTAACTCCAACATCTCCTCGTTGGTGAAACTCTCCGTATTGCACCCAAAATCCGGATATGCGGCTTCGGGGTCGAGGCTGTATCGCTTCATGAAAAGGTCGCCGTTCAGAGTATACGCCAGCCAGCCTCGGGTGTTCCGGAAACCGAGCTTTTGCGGGCTGGTCGCATTTGGGTCCTGCCGGAACTGGATGTACTTCGTGCCCCAGGTGAAGCGTGGGTCCGCCATATCGGTGTAGTGCCACAGTACCAGAGGGCGCGCCGCCAGCAGGAACTCCGTATGCGGGCGATAGGATTCCTGGGGGAAGATGGCCCGTCCGTTCTGCGCCATAACTGTCAACGCCCACGGCGCCAACTCGACCGCCCACGGATTCCGATTGATCAGCCGGTGCAGAATGCGGACATGGCTGCCGTCGGCGGCCAGCGTAACATCGATGGCCTTCTGGATGCGATTGTCCGGCTCGATGGGCTGGGTCAGTTTGAGCGTTGTGCCGTCCCATTGGCAGTCGACGGGCCCGTTATCCAGGGAGTAGGTCCGGGGTTTCGCTTCGGGCGCGTGCCACACGCGGTGCCCGCCGTAGATACGCCATTCTTCCCCGCCGGTCCGGCCCAACTGGTCCGCATATTCCTTCAAGAGATTCTGACCGCCAACGAAGCCGAACCGGATGATCCGCGGCCCGACGTCGGTCGTGACCACCAGCTCGGTCTCGCCATTGCTCAGGCGCACACAGTTTGGCCACCCGCCATAGGCAACCTTTTCCATCCGTACCCCGGCCGCCTGTGCCGTAAGGCATAAGGCCAAGATCAAGGTGAGTAAGAACGTCTTATGCATGGTTTCGTATCTCTCCGCTGTAGCTGTGCCTGCTAAAAACCGACTTTCGCGAACCCGCATATCCTACCATACACGGCCCGCACGAACCAGCCCAGCCCAGTGGCACAGGCTGACAGCCTGTGCTACGCTCACTGTCTTAGCCTGCCCCGTTGACGGCAGCGGCACGCGAGAAGTACAATCATGGGGCCAGAGACGTCCACGGTTGCGTAAGATAACGCGCTCAAGTTGCATTCGCAGTAAGGGCATTGTCCTGTCTGGATAGCCGTAAATGGTTGCTCTCCAAGGAGATGGCATGATGAACTACCGCGTTGTCATGATTGAAAGCGAAGAGGGATTTGCCGTGAGCTGCCCGGCGTTGAAAGGTTGCCATTCCCAGGGGCGGACCAAGGCAGAGGCACTCGAGAACATTCGGAACGCCATTCGGGAGTGGCTTGAGGCGGAAGGCGCGGAGAAATCTATCTTCAGCATCACCGAAGAGTGGGGGCATCGCGCGTGACGCGGACCTTACACCGGACGAATTCAAGAAACTCCTGTTACGGTAGGGTCACGCTCCTGCGTGACCGAAAAAGGCCCGGCCCGTGGGTTATCAGGTCGAGCAGGAGCTCGACCCTACCTCACGCAATCTCTCCGGTAGTTCGGGCGGGTCGGCGTGCGGGCGCTGGAACAGGCTACCTGCCCTTGCCCCACTTAACCACTTCGATCCGGACCGGCACGACGCCGTCGCGGAGCATATCGATCTTGCGCGCCGCACCTTTGGATAGGTCGATGATACGGCCTCCCGTGAAAGGACCGCGGTCGTTGATGCGGACCTTGACGGTCTTGCCGTTCTTGAGGTTCTTGACCTTGACGATGGTGCCGAATGGATACTCCCTGTGTGCAGCGGTGAGCGCGTTTTGGTTGAAGACCTGGCCCGAGGCAGTGCGGCGGCCGTGAAATTCGTTGCCGTACCAGGTGGCCTGGCCCTTCTGGGTGTATTTGCCCATGCGCCACGGCCGCAAACTACAGCCCGTCGCGCACAAAAGAACAAGGAGCACGACTGCTGCCGTGCCCCACGTCTCTATAGAAAAGGGCCGCTTACACTGCACGCCGGCCCTGTGATTTCCTACGGCACTCAATATGGACCCTCATGGCAGGTATTTGCTGATGCGCTCGGCGACTTTAGCGACGATCTCGGGCAGTTTGTAATCGCCCCGCTCGATGCTTTCGCGTGCCGCGGCAACCCGGTCCACCCGGACATCCTGGGTGTTCTGGACATTTTGGATTGTACGGGCAAGGGTGGCGGCCGCCTGCGCTTCGCTGCTGATGAGGACGTCATCCGTGGCTTTTTCAGTTTTGGCAACGTCTTTGGCCTTCCCCTCGCGGAGCCTGGCCAGGCGTTCCGGCTTTGGCTCAGGAATTTCGCCAAGTCCTTTGATACCAACCATTTGTCCTCTCCTCATCACTCAGCCGAGGGAGCCGATCTCGTTTCCACCTCTCACTTTATCGGCAAGAACGGCTGAAACTTTAGCTCCGCAATCCCAGTTGCGCCCTCAATTTCCACCTTATGGGGTACCACACTGAGGGCCAGTGATTCAAGCGCCTCGATCCGCAACTGCGGGTCATCACCGGATACTGCCGCTGGCGCTTCTCGTGGGGCACGCCCGTGCGGCGCCGACAGCGTTCCCGGAAGAGTCCTACCGCTGCGGCTCGACGATCACTTTCATGGACTCTTTGGCCTGGGCGACAAGCTTGAAGCCAAGACCAGTCTCCGCTAGACCCAGACGGTGTGTGATCATCTTGCCAACCGGAATGCGTCCCGTGCGGAGTAGCTTGATGGCCACTCCAGCATCGTAAGGACTGTTCGCGTACGAGGGCATCACGGTGATGCCGTTCCGCCAGAAATCGTTAATCGGGATCGGTAGCTCGACCCCCGGGTCTGTTGTAGCGAAACACAACACGGTCCCTCCCCTATCGACGGACTGCAATGCCTGGAGGAAGGCGGGGAACGCGCCGGTGCACACAATAACCAGGTCGGCCGGCCGATCGTCATTGAGCGCCCGCACGCGTGCGGGCACGTCTTCTTTGGCATTAAGCACGGCATCCGCGCCCAATTCCTGCGCCATTTTCAGGCGGTAGCCACTGATATCGGTTGTGATCACGCGGCCGGCGCCCAAAGCGCGGGCAAGGAGCAGATGAAGCAGCCCCGAAATGCCGCTACCGAGGATGAGCACAGTTTGACCCGGCCGGAATTGTGCCTCCCGCTGGCCGCGAATCACACAGGCCAGCGGCTCGATGAAGGCGCCCTCCTCGAATGACACTTCGTCTGGCAGTATGAACGTGCCGCGGTCCACATTGATTGGAGGCACGCGCAGGTACTCGGCGAACCCGCCGGGATCGAAATTCGTCGTGTGCAGGGTCTCGCACACGGTGTGATTCCCATGCAAACAATACCAGCACGTATTGCATGGGACATGATGCGACACAAAGACCCGGTCGCCGGTCTTGAAGCGCTCGACGCCCGCTCCCACCTCGACAATTTCGCCTGTGATCTCATGACCAAGGACTACGGGGGCTTTCTTGATGCGGTACCATTCGAGGACGTCGCTGCCACAAATGCCGCTGGCGATCACCTTGGCCAAGAGCTCACCCGGCCCGATCTGCGGCCTGGGCATTTCCTCGAGCCGCACATCGCTGTTGTTGTAATACATCGCTACTCGCATGATCCGTCTCGCATCTGCTGGTTTTTCTTTACTTCTTTCTCTCTAAAAAGAAAGAAGAGACCTCTAGCCAGCGGTGGACCTCAGTTCCTCAAACATCTCGATGGCATCCTTGGGCGTGGCGTTGTCGTGGATGATCGCGCGCAGTGCCCGTATCATGGCCACCGGGTGCGCGTGCTTCCAGACGTTCCTGCCGAGGTTGATACCTATGGCGCCTTTTTGCATACCGTCATGGACGAATTCCATGACCTCGAGCTCCGTCTCGCAGATCGGTCCGCCGGCTATTACCACCGGAACGGGACACCCCTCAACGACCTTGTCAAAATCCTCGCACCAATACGTCTTCACCACACGGGCGCCCAACTCGGCGCAGATGCGTGAACACAAGCCCAGATACCGCGCATCGCGCTTCTCGAGTTCTTTCCCGACCGCGGTGACCGCCATAACGGGGATACCGAAGTTTTCACACTCGTTGACAAGCTCTGCCAGGTTCTGTAGCGATTCGTGCTCATAGTCGCTGCCGACAAAGACCGAAACCCCGACGGCGGACGCGTTGAGTCGGATGATCTCCTCTATGGAAGTCGTGAGGGCCTCGTTTGCCAGGTCCTTGCCAATTACACTGGTGCACCCAGAGACCCTGAGTATGATGGGTATGCTGTTCTTAGGGTCAACACAGTGGCGCAGGACGCCCCGTGTAACGAACAGCGCATCGGCATATGGCAGAAGTGGCTTGATGGTCTCGCCCGGCTTTTCCAGACACGTCGTCGGCCCCTGGAAATAGCCGTGGTCTATCGGCAAGAAGAAGCAGCGTCCGTCTCCCTTGATAACCTGCGCAAGTCGGTTTTCCATCCCCCAATCCATTCGCAATACCTCCTTTCCCAGCCTATGCTTCAGGCCTGACGATCAAATATCCCTTCTCTGTCAACCAATGATGGAACTGGTATGTCGTGTGTATGCAATTCGTCTGACAGATTCGCCTGACTTCGTCATATTCCGCCGAACCTGGCGCCTGTCTGTCCAGAAGCGTCTGCACCGGACACTTAACGTCCTTACAGTATTCCCTGCGCTCGTAATCCACATATCCGGCAATTGACATGGCCTCACCCTTCCCTCATCCCTCGAGCCGGCGAATGTGCCTATGACACACTACAAGTTCCGGCTCTGCAAGTGCGTTCTGTGGTACACGCCGACTGACCGCAACCGTGGGACACAATCTCGCATTTTGTCGTCTCTGCTCCCCTTCTGCAATACACAGACCGCTATCGATTATATGGAAAACGGCCTACATATCCCAATGCCCAAGGCAACCCCAGCATGTCGCGTGACGCACTAAAGGGCGGGGCTTGGTGGCCGAACGCAGTTTGCCCCGGGCTACGCTTCGCGCCGAGGTGGTCTTTCGGCTGCCACACGCTACGAGGGCTAAGCGCCAGCGGCAGAAATAGCTATCAGGAAGCCAACGCCGCGGCCACCTTCCGGACCCCTCCGATCATCAGAGCAACGTGGCGGTCCTCGAAGGTTTGCGATATGGGCAGCACTACGGCGCGGCCCAGGATGTCGAGCGTGCGCGGGCACATGTCGGGGTGGTACGTGCGCGACGCGTCGTGGCGCGTCGAGGTCCACGGCCACCCATGTGCGTCTCCGGACGTTTGCTTCATCACGTATTCCCAATAACAGTAGATGTGCCGGTCGGGAATCCCTTGGTCGTACATACTGCCTGCGGGAACGCCCTCGGCCCGTAGGGCCTTAACAAAGTGCTTGGCACTGTCCGCCGAATCGAGAAAGAATGCCAGGGATATGCCGCAATCGCCTTCCGGGTCCGGCGGTTCATGCAACGTGATGTTCGGCAGGCCGGCGATACCATCGCGTATTTGTTTCTGGATGGCGCGGGTCCGTGTCAGGATGCCTTCTATTCGACCGAACTGCACGCAGCCCAGCGCCCCTTCCATTTCGTTCATCCGGAAGTTCTCCCCGGGGAACGGTTGCACGACTGTGTCTTCCGGATTCCAAAAGCACATGGCCGAATCGTGCCGGAGCGCCGCCCGTTCGAAGACCTCGCGCTGGTCCGTGACGATCATGCCGCCCTCCCCGGCGGTCATCACCTTGAACTGCTGCAGACTGAAGCAGCCCACATCGCCCAAGGCCCCAAGCCTGCGGCCCTTGTACATGCCGCCGCAGGCCTGGGACACGTCCTCGATAACGAGGAGGTCATGGCGGCGTGCGACCTCGAGAATCGGCTCCATATCGCAGGGGATACCGCGCATGTGCACCGGCATTATGGCCTTAGTCCGGGGCGTAATCTTGTTCTCGACATCCCTCGGGTCCAAGGTAAGCGACTCGTCGATCTCCCCAATGACCGGTACGCCCCCGCAGATCAGCACCGCCGACGCCGACGCAATATACGTGTAGGCCGGAACGATGACTTCATCCCCCTCACCGACCCCAATGCCGACAAGCCCGCAGATCAGCGCCCCCGTACCGCCACCCACGGCTAACGCATGTTGGCAACCCGTCATCGCACGGAAATGGTTCTCGAGCTCCGTGCACCGCGAGTTCTCTGGATCGAGGAAACGGAACAGCTTCCCGCTGCGGATCACCGCGGCCACCGCTTCGACCTCTTCTTCGCCCATCGCCGCAGGCCCCAGCATTGTCGTTGGAAACGCTTCGGTCGTAATCGGTGTTCCGCCGTCAATGGCAAGCCGTTCAACACCTTGATCCATCACCAAATCCTTCCCTCATCCTGGCTTGTACAGCCCGACATAAACAAGATTACAACAACAATGGCCAGAAATTAAAAGAAAAGGGACAGCCCCCGCGAGCCCGCGATCGGGGATTGCCCCTTTTCTTGCATGACAGACGGCTATCAGACCATCGTCAACAGTGCGTCCAGCATGCGGTCGACGGTGGTGATCACCCGCGCCGATGCTTCGAATGCGCGTTGAAACTGCATCAGGTTGGTCACCTCTTCGTCCAGTGACACGCCGGAGACTTCCTCGCGGCGCCGTTTGAAGTCATTGACAAAGGTCCGCTCGACATCCAAAAGGTCCTGATTGGCACGTGTGTTTATGCCGATTTCAACGATGGTCGATTCATAGTAGTCGTTGATGGTTGCGGCGCCGTTCTCGAGCACCAGCATGTTGCGAACGTCGGCCATGGCGAGGGCTGCCGCATTGTCGCCCGTGTCGAGCACGTCCAGGCTGAATCCCGAGCTCAGCAGCAGCGTATTGTCTAGAAGGTCCGGGTTCACGGCGATGGTTCTTGCATCGTAGCCGGTGAACAGCCCGTTGACGCCCAGCGCGGTCAGCACGCCTGAGGTATCGTCGGCAAATGTGAACGTGTGTGGCGCCGCCGTGCCCAATTCCAGCGTGACGCCGTCAGCGCCGATGGACGCGGAGAAGTTGGCAATCGCGTTGAGGTCCGCCGCGAGCGACTCGAGTGTCGTGGCGGCGGTCACCGTGATGGTAGTCGTCGTGGGGTTGTCCGCTGCATCATATACGACGACGTCAAAGGTGCCCGCCGTGACGGTGAACGGAAGTCCGGCGTCGCCCAGCGCGCTGGTAGCGTCAGTCACGGGGTTGGAACTGGCGATCGTGCCGGCGAGGTTGTTGAGTCCATTGCCCCGGGAGTGGATGCGATTGATTTGCTCGATGATGGTTGCGGCGATTAGGTCGATGCGCTGGTCCATCTCCACGAGTTCGGTGTCCCGGATGCTCAGCGCGCCGTAGAGCTCGCCGCTGCGCACGTTTACCAGCGAATCGTTGTCGGCGAACCGTATATCGACCAGGTCGGCGCGTTCCGGATCGAGCGCGGGATTGCGCTGAGCCACAAGTTCGCGCGTATTGTCGCCGTTGACCAGGACATCGCCGGAAATGAGGATGTCTACTTGGCCGTCGGTGCGCTCGCGGGTGGTAATATTGACAAGGCGGGCGAGCTGGTCGATGAGGCGATCGCGCTCGTCGCGCATGTCATTGGCCTTGATATCGCCCAGTTCCGCGGCGCGAATGTGGACGTTCATGGCGGCAATGCGCTCGGCCAGCGAGTTGATTTCGGGCACCATGTTTCGGACTTCTTCGTTCGCGTTGGTGCGCAACTGGCGCAGCCGCTCCTCGACCTCACGCAACGTGGTCACCAGGCTTTCGGCCTCGGTTACGACGGACAGCCGGACCGGCTGCTCCTCGACGTTGCTTGCGAAATCGTTCAGGGCGTCGAAAAAGAGGTTCAGCCGCGAGCCTAGGCCATGTTCACCCGGCTCCTGGAAAATGTCCTCGATCCGTGTGAAATACGTCGCCCGCACATCGGCGCTGCCCAGCTCAGGCACCTGCTGCCGGTAGACCGTGTCGAGGAAGAGTTCCCGGATGCGCTCGATATTCTGGACCTCAACACCCCGGCCCAGAGCGCCATAGGATCGATAGTTTGGATACCGCGCTGCGAGCGTGACCCGCTGGCGCGAAAACCCCTCCCTGTTAACGTTAGCGATGTTGTGCCCCGCCACGTCCATCTGAATCTGCGCGGCCTGCAATCCCGACCGGGCAATATCGAGTGCGCTGAACAGCGTTCCCACGAGAATCTCCTCCGACTCCAGCACTTGGCATTCTGCTTCGGTTGCCATGCGTTGCAAGCGTCGTTCCATTTATCGGCATATCGCCTAAAAACCTTTATTCAAAACGACTTACGCATAGCGAAACCACCGCAAAGTCTGCCCTGGCCGGGCAAAGCTTGCCCCAAGGCGGAAAATCATGCAGGGACAATCGCCTGCACAGCCCGCAGTTGGCGGTGGCATGCCTAAACGCCTTTCCCCTACTTGAGTGCGTACAGGAAACGCGAGAGAAATGTGCGATTCGGGGTATTGCGAAAAATCACGAAACATGAGATGATGTTCGCGCTTTAGGCCTTTTAGAATCTTCACTGCGCTCAGAATGACGGCAGGGGGTAGTTTTTACCACTGGATGCGCGTCGAGTCCTTTCCGCAACGGGAGCTGTCTAACTAAAGTTCACTGGCTCGGTGCGGGCTCGTCCCCTCCTTCGAGAGGAGTTCGCGAAGTTTCTGTATAAGGGCGTTGGGTCGATAGGGCTTTTGCAGGAAGCCCGCCAGGCCTTTTCCGGTGAATCGCGCCGTGGCTTCTTCCTCATTGTAACCACTGGACAACACCACGGGGACATCCGGCCGGATGCGGCGCAGTTCGGTAAACACCTCCTCGCCACTGAGGCGCGGCATGGTCATATCCAGCAGCACGGCATCAATCTGCTTGGCGTGCTCGCGGAACACCTCCACGGCCTGGGCCCCGTCGTTGGCCGTGAGGACATCGAAGCCGAACTCCTCGAGTATCATCTTGGCCACTGCCCGCACGGTTTGCTCATCGTCCACCACCAGGATTGTGCCGCTGCCGCGCCAGCCGATCTCTTGTTTGGTTGCCTGTAGTACTGCCTTGCTGTTTAGTGTCGAGCATGGAAACAGCACTTTGACCGTGCTGCCCTTTCCGACTTCGCTGTACACCTTGATGGCGCCGTTGTGCCCGCGGATGATCCCCAGCACCGCCGCCAATCCCAGCCCACGACCCATGAACTTCTTCGTAAAGAAGGGGTCAAAGATCTTTTTCTGGGTTTCTTGGTCCATTCCACAGCCCGTGTCAGAAACCTCGAGGTAGACATAGCTCCCCCTGGGCAGTTCATCATTTACATAGGTATCGGCAAGATAGGACTGGTCCGCTTCCATCACCCCCGTGCCGACAGTGATGATCCCGCTTTTATCCCCGATGGCTTCGGACGCATTGGTGATCAGGTTCATAATGACCTGGCGCAGTTGGGTGGCGTCGCCTTCGATTAACGGCAGATTGTCTGCGAAGTGGTACTTCAACACCGCCTTCTTGGAAATAGAGGCCCCGAGCAAGTGTGTCATCTCTTCGACCAAAGAGGAAATGCAGATGGGCTCGATCACAAACTTGCCTTTGCCCGAGTAGGCCAGCATCTGCCTCGACAGTTCCGCCGCCCGCATCGCGGCCGTCTCGATTTGCTCGACGTTGTGGCGTGCCTTGGACTGCGTGCGTAATTCCATGAGCGCCAGGCTTGCGTTGCCCAGAATCCCCATCAGCAGGTTGTTGAAGTCGTGGGCGATACCCCCCGCGAGCACGCCCAGACTCTCGAGCTTCTGCGCGTGCTGGATCTGCGCCTGAAGCCGTTTGCGCTGGGTGATATCGCGTGTGATGCCCAGGATGCCTACGGGCTGATTGTTCGCATCGCATAGGAACGACATCGTCATCTCGGCCCAGATCAACGTTCCGTCCTTGCGGTACTGTTCTAATTCCAGCATGCGAGTGCGGGGCACGTCCCCCGGGTGCGCCCGCTGCCAGGCCAGTTCCTCATCGAGGGTCTTGCGGGCCAGTTTGTACGATTCCGGTGTCATGTAGTCCTCGATGCGCCGTGCCATGGCCTCCTCGATGGTGTAGCCCTCCATGGCCTCGACCGACGGGGAAATGTAAGTGAAGTTCAGGTCGAGGTCCATCGTCCAAATCACATCGGACACATTCTCGGCCAGGAGCCTATACCGTGCCTCGCTCTCACGCAGGGCCTGTTCAGCCTTCTTCCGCTCCGTGATGTCCCAGAAGATGGCCAACAGGCCCGTCACGTTGCCGTCCTCGTCGCGCAGCGGCGTCTTGACCACACGCACCAACATCTCGCGCCCGCGCTGCACGTGCCGCTCATCGATCTCTTCGGTAACCCCTCGCGCCATGATTCGCTGGTCGTCAGCGCGATACTTCTCCGCCAAGTCCTTTGGGTAGAAATCGTGGTCGGTCTTGCCAGTAATTTCCTCGAGACTGACGCCCAAACCCCTCGCGAAAGCCGCGTTGCACGATACAAACACGGAATCTCTGTCCTTTTGAAGGACGCTCTGGGAGAGGTTTTCGACCAGAATCCGATAGCGTTGTTCGCTCACGCGTAAGGCCTCTTCGGCCTGCCGGCGCTCGGCCACCTCCTGTTCAAGAGATTCGAGGGACGCGCGCAGTTGCGCAGTCATGCTGTTGAACGATTCTGACAGGTCGCCAATCTCATCCTCGGTCACAACCTCCGCCCGGCGCGACAAGTCACCCCCTTCGATGGCCTCGGCCGCGGCCGACAGGGCCTGAATGGGCCCGACGATCCGGCGTGTCGAGCGGCCGGCGACGAAGAGCGCTATCAGAAGCGTCGGCAATATGACAAACCCGCCCACGAACAGAGTGACAGCGAAAAATGGCGCCATGACATTGTACAGGGACTGTTCAACCACCACGGCGAACTCTTGATTCCCAAAGCGTATCAGGTAGAAGGCCAAACACGCGTGCCTTGACGACAACCCCGTATGAAACCCTGCCGATTCGGGTAGCTTGAAACGCGTTCCGCCCAGCACCACCGACCGGTCGCGGTGTGCGATGACGCGAGACTGCGCGTCGACGATGAACACACTCTCGCCCTCCTCGACGTGGATGTCCGCGATGAGGTTCCATACAGACTTGAAGCGAATCCTCGCCACCAGGACCCCGCCGACCTCGCCGCTGCGCGTATCCACCAGGGGCTTTGCCAGGGTCATCAGTGGGTCGCCTGTCGCCTCATCGAATTCTATCGGGCTGAAATAGGTAGCGCCGTCGTTCTTGGGCGCCCGGAACGCGTTATCATCGGCGCGGCTTCTCAAATCGCCCGGCGTGACGGTCTCCAACCTCGACAGCCGCACCTGCTCCTGCCCCACACTGTCCAGTACGGCCAACTCGTCAAACATGTTCTGGTATGAAAGCAACTGCGCCAGTAAGAGTTCCTGGTCCGTTACGTGCAATTCCTGTATGCCGCGAACCTCGATAAGCACATCGAGATCGCGATCGAGCTCGTGAACAAAGGCCCGCACTTCCGCAGCCACCCGTTGGGCCCTCTCATACTGAAACCGGATCGCGCGGCCCCGCTGAAGGCCAAAGCTCAGGCAGGCCACAACCCCCTCAACCACCAACACCGGGCAGAGGGCTAAGCCGACGAAGGCCCTTCCCAATCGCCTACGAATGCTGTCTTGCATACGGCCGTTTCCTTCGTCTTAGGAGCGCCCTAAGTACAGCTCAACGCAAACAAGGTTACACATGCACAGTCCGTGGGTGCCACGCT
>CAYRLQ010000031.1:0-22176 GCA_964425145.1 uncultured Nitrospiraceae bacterium | reverse complement strand
GGGGTGAAATCTCCGGGAAAACGCCTCTGCGACGCCCAAAAGTCCTAAGTCCTCCCATCCCGTGGGGTGAATCCCTTCTCCCTCTCCTCCCAAGTCACAAACCCCACACCACTTCCGAATTTCGCAACTGCCTCAACGTTGCATGCCGTTTCAGGGCTTGTTAGACTTCGGCTAATGTTGGGGTGATTTATGCGGGTTGTCTTGTGGTGAACTCGCCTGGCAACGGGCCGGATAGCGGTGGAGAGGACATGACGGGGGCATCCGTGCCGCCAGGACGTCAGCGGACTGCCCGCGAACCCCTGCGGCCGGGGATGATGCTGGCGGGACGATTTCGGCTGGTTCGCCATCTGGGCCGAGGCGGGCTGGGCCACGTGTGGCTGGCGCGGGATACGCAGCTCGAGGACGAGCAAGTTGCCTGCAAAATCCTCCGTGGTGACTTTTTCTACGACCGGCGCGCCATCGCGGACATGAAACGCGAGGTACTCCTGACGCGCAGGCTCCGCCACCGGCATATCCTCGCGGTGTACACATTCTGGGAGACGGTCAACGAACGCTTCATCACGATGGAGTACGTCGAAGGCCGGAGCCTGGCCGATGCCCTACTGGAGCACCGGGCGCCGTTTGCCGCCGACCAGATTCTGCCCTGGCTCGAGCAGGTATGCCAGGCACTGGACTACGCCCATTCAGAGCAAGTCCTCCACCGGGACGTGAAGCCCTCGAACATTCTGCTGGGGAAAGACGGGGTCGTGCGGCTGGCGGATTTCGGCATTGCGCGCACCGCCCAACAGGTCCACACACGTTTCACGGGGGAAATGACCAGCGGCACGCTGCTGTATATGAGCCCGGAGCAGCTTCTGGGAGAACGGCTCGACGTGCGCAGCGACCTGTACAGCCTGGCGGCCTCGGTCTATGAACTGGTCACTGGCGCGCCGCCATTCTACGAGGGGGCGCTCATCACTCAGATTCAGATGAAGCAGCCTGCGCCTGTCGCTTACCTGGGTGATGGGATCAACGCCGTGCTGCTCCAGGCCCTGGCTAAAAGCCCCGCTCACCGGCACGTGTCGTGCGGGGAATTCTTCGCAGAGTTCTCCAAGGAAGTGCGCCGGTGGTGCGCCGAGCACCCCGCCGAGCCCGTGCCCGAGACACCCGTCCAAAGACCCGAGACGACGCTCGCATGGCACCCAGACGCAGATACGGTGAGGTTGTACATGGCCAAGACCGAGCAGCAAAAGCCACGGATAGGCATGCTGCTCGTCCAGGCCGGTATCGTGACGGCGGAGCAGCTCGAGGAAGCCCTGCGCATTCAGGAACAGACTGAGGAGAGGCTGGGCACGGTGTTGGTCAAGTTGGGGTATATGGCCGAGGAGGCCCTGACCGATGCTGTCGGCGCACAACTCCAGGTGCCCTTCATCCACCTTGAGAAGGAAAGGTTCGACCCTGAAATCGTAAGCGTCATCAGACGCCGCACGGCCCGGGCCCGCCGCTGTATCCCCATCCACCGCGAGCACGGCCAGATCGTCCTCGCAATGGCTGACCCGCTCGACCTGGGCGCCCTCAACGAAATCGAACGCCGCTGCAAGGAACGCGTCGAGGTCCGCATCGCCCCCGAATCCGCCGTCCTCGCCGCCATCGATCGCGTCTACGGCCCTTAAGATTCCAACTGTTCTCTCGGGGGATGGAAAAGCAGGAGAAATGCCAGGGCACACGCCGCAGTCAACGCACAGGGAATGAGGAACAGGTTGGTCCAGTTGGTTATAGGCGTGCCGTCGGGCTGGACGGTGGTGAACATGTTCTTGATGTACATGTAGAACATCGTGCCCAGATAGTTGCCGCCGCCGAGGGTTACGAGCGTGAGGAGACTCTGCGCGCTGGCGCGACTGGTCGAGCTTGCCGCGTGGTCCACGTAAATCTGAGAGGCCACGAAGAAGAAGGTATATCCTAGGCCATGACATGCCAGCGACGATACGACCAGCCACACCGGCCCTCCCATCGCAAACGCGACGTAGCGAATCGGCCAGGCAATGACACCGATGGCCAGGGTCCAACGCAGACCGATCTTCTTGATGAAGAAGGGCAGGAACAGCACCATGGTGATCATCTCGGCGATCTGGGCGATGGACATGACCGACGGCACGTTCGCCTTCGAGATACCGATTTCCTCCAAGAAGATGGAGGTGGGGATATAGTAAAACTGAAGTTCCGTGGTCACAATGAAGGCAATGGTCAGGAAGATGGCGAAGTTCTTATCCTTGAGCAAGGAGAGGGCTTCCATGAACGCAAAGGGGGTCTCGGCCTCCTTCTTCGGCGGCGTGTGGGGTAGGAATAAACAGAACACGCCCAGCAACAACGAGGCCCCCGCCGCCAAATAGAACAGGTCGCCCAGGACGTCCGGCTCCGCCAGTCGTCGCCAGAGCGTGAGCAGCCAGGCCACCACAATCCAACCAAGCGTTCCCCACACGCGGATGCGGCCGAAATCGCGGTCCACGTCCTCCAGGTTCTGGAAGCAAATCGAGTTGGTGAGGGCCAGGGTCGGCGCATACAGCAGCGCGTACACTGCCATGTAGGTCATCATCGGCGCGAAGCTTCGCTCACGGGCCATCACCAGCAGAAAAACGCCGCCGGCAAGATGCACCACGGCCAGGAAGTACTGCGTAGGAAAATACCGGTCCGCGATTTGCCCACCGACGAAGGGGGCCACGATGCACGCCAACCACAGGGCGCCGAACAGCCATGAACTCATGGTGTCGGTGAAGTGGAGTTCCTGGTAATACGCCGCAGCCACCACGAACCAGCCACCCCAAATGGCGTACTGCAGAAACATCATGATGCTCAGTCTAGTTCTCAGACCCTTCATAGTAAGCGCCTCCCGTGAGTGTCGTAGTCCCTGATCTGTCCACCTACCCGAATAGATACACTACACACCCCAGACATACTAGGCAAAAAACATCGGCGCGTCAAGGCCATATAGCAAGAGATGTGTAGAGGCCTAATATCCTACGGCGCAGCCGTCTTTGCGTGGGTCAGACCCGCCGAAGTAGCGCCGCGGGTTTTCTGCGCGCCAGATGCCCTGATACCCGCCGAAGGCGCCCAGCCTTTTATTGACTTTGTGCCCCATATCGGCCAGGGCCCGTTTGACTGCCTCGGGGATGTGCCGTTCAAAATTGACCGCCCCGGCCCCGCGCATCTTCTGACCCATAGGCGTCGAGCTGCCGGAATGCTCGACCCGGGGCTGCTCGCCGGCTTGCTGTGGGGACATGCCAAAGTCGATGAGATTCATCAACACCTGGCTTTGTCCCTGTGGCTGGAAGTCGCCGCCCATAACGCCGAAGGCGAACACGGGCCGTCCGTTCTGGGTCACAAATGCGGGGATGATGGTGTGGAAGGGGCGCTTGTGAGGTTCGAGCTTGTTGCGGTGTGAGGGATCGAGGGCGAACGACATGCCGCGGTTTTGAATGGCGAAGCCCAGGTTGTCCGGCACGATGTGGGAGCCCCAACCGTGGTAGGTGCTCTGAATAAGGGAAACCATATTGCCCTCTTTATCGGCAGTGGTCATGTAGATGGTGTCGGAGACACCCTCGTGAGTACCAGCGACAACCTTCCGTGCGGCGCGCCGTGGGTCGATCTGTTTCGCCCGTTCTCCGCCGTATTCTTTCGAGATAAGCCAGCCCAGCGGCACGTCCGCGAAATCCATATCCGCGTAGTACACGGCGCGGTCTTCGAAGGCCAGTTTCTTCGCCTCGATGAACAAGTGGAGGTGCTCGGCGGAGTTGGGTGACAACGCCCCAATGTCAAACTGCTCGAGCATGTTCAATATCTGCAGCACGGCGATGCCCTGCCCGTTGGGTGGGATTTCCCACACGTCGTACCCGCGGTAGCCGGTGCTGACCGGGTCGACCCAGGTGGCCTCGTGGTCTCGAAAATCCCGCATGGAAAAGCGGCCGCCGTTGGCCTGTGAGAATTTCACGATCCGCTCGGCAATTTCGCCTTCGTAAAAGGCTCGTGCGCCCTGATTGGCGAGGGTCCGATAAAAGTCCGCCAGGTCGGGATTCCGGGCAATGTCGCCGAAGCGCAGCCCTCTTCCATGAGGCATGAAGGTCTTAGCCAGCGTAGGGAACTTCTCGGGGGAGAAGTGCCAGCCAGCGGCGATGATCGGCGACACTGGAAAGCCTTCCAGCGCGTAGTGAATGGTGGGTTCAAAAAGCCGGCCCATGCGTCGGGTGCCGAACCTCTCCAGCAAGGCCGCCCAGCCACTCACACAGCCCGGTACGCTCCAGGCAAGGGGGCTGTAACCTGGGATGGCCTTGATGCCGAGCCCTCGAGCCGCATCGAGGTCCCATTCGTACGGCGAACGGCCGCTGGCGTTGAGTCCGTATAGTTTCCGGTCCTTTTCGAGCCAAACGATGGCAAAGAGATCGCCGCCGGGGCCACAATTCATGGGTTCGACCAGGCTCAGCATCGCGTTGGCGCAAACGGCCGCGTCGATGGCGTTACCGCCTGCCCTGAGAATCTCGACACCAGCCACGGTCGCCAGGGGTTGGCTTGTACAAACAATCCCGCTTTGACAGACCACCGTAGAGCGATTCTGATTGCGGTTCTCCACGATTGCCTCGTTGACTTGCATGGCATCCTCCACATTGACTGGTCCTGCACCTGTTTCCACGATGGTAGATACCTGCGGCGCGTCCGGCCCTGCGCCCAACAATGTCGAGGCGGAAGCCGCACCCGCAGCCTGCAGAAAAGTTCGCCGTTTCATAATACACCTCCTAAACTCTGTGGGACGCTATGGCAGCTTTTGCGTAAACGGGGATGAAGCTGCCACGCTCATCTTAAGCCGCTTCCCAGCCTGGATCAACCAAGAAATGGGGACCGTACCAAGCGAGCGACCAATAGGGAGCGAGACGGGACTGTCCCCATTTCTTCTCTGGGGGGGCGCTCACGCGCGGATTTGGGCGGATATATGGACTACCTTTTTGGCGTGAACTCTGGTAGAGTATCTCCTTGGAGACTACCGAGTCCTCCGATTGTCTTGCGCCGTGGGATGTCCCCACGAAGCAGGGAGTACTGAGCCACGGGAGGCTTTCTACGCTTAGAGCGGGCCGCTTATGACATCCTATAGCTGTTTGGCGCCTCGCAGGATACGGCGGGGGACTTGGCAAATGATACGTTATATGACTCGGTAGGAGGCATGCGCTATGGTTGAACTTGTTATCGGCGCCGCTGCAGCGCTGGGGATGGTGGCTGTAGCGGCCTGGGTGGTACGCCCCGGCGGAATGCTCCGGACCTTGCGCCTGCCGAGGGCGACCAAGCAATGGATAGACCTCGCGGAGCAGGACAAGGCGCCTAAGGGGCGGAACGACACTGTGCCACGCGAGGACACTGCCGCGATGGAACAGAGCAAGTTCATCTTCCACGACATGCTCCAAAACCTGTCTGACAGCGTTGAATCCTTCCACGCGGAGAACTCGAAGTACGGCAACGCCCTGGTTCGGCATAGGACAGCCATTACGAAAGCGAGGACCATCGCCGGGATCCGCGAATTGGAGCGTCTAATGCTGGCCGAACTTGAGGGCATTCAGGCCGCCAATACGAGATACCGCCATCAACTGGACGAAGCGAACGCCAAAATGAAAGCACAGCAAGAAAAGTTGGAGAAGCTCCAGTCGGATGCCGGGATCGACTTCCTGACCGGGATCCCGAACCGGCGCTCCTTAAACAACCGCGTGGCCGAGGAACTCACACGGGTGAAGCGCTATGGAGGCAAGTTCTCCCTGATTATCCTCGACGTGGACGACTTCAAGCGCGTCAACGACCTGTACGGCCACCTCGCAGGAGACCGGGTCCTGCGCGCTATGGCCCAACTCCTCGAAGGACAAAAGCGCGCCAGCGATTTCCTGGCGCGTTTTGGCGGCGAAGAGTTTGTCTTGCTCCTGCCGGAGACCGATGTGGACCGAGCCAGGGTGCCCGCAGAAAACACGCGCAAGGAGATGGAACAGTCCACATTTCGCTGTAACGGACACTCCGTACGCATTACGGTCAGCGCAGGCGTGGGCGAGACATTGCCCGAGAAGGACACCCCGGAGACGCTCTTTGCCCGGGTCGACGCGGCGCTCTACAGCGCCAAGGAAAGCGGCCGCAACCGCGTGGCAGTGGCCCCCATCCCGCCCCAGCCAGGGGGCGAAAGCTCAGAATGACACAGAGGGCAGCGACGTCAAGAAGACGGCGGAGTTTCCCGGGCACGGCACGGCAATCCCTTTGGCAAGTACCCCCCGCTCTGTCGCTACGGGTGTCGGGAAACCATCCGCATCAGCCGGGGCTTCCTTCTCGCTGTACACGTATCGCTGTAGCTCGAGGGCGGGCGCTCCCGGCACGCGCAGTGTCACATTGGCCGTGATCTCGGCGCGGTTGACCAGACAGAAGGTCCAGGCGTCGCCGCCTTGCCTGCCGTGGGCCGGGATACGCGCGGCCAGGATGCGTAGGTCGGCGGAGGTTTGGGCCGCGCGATAGATGACGGAGCCCATGGGGAAATAGCGCGACAGTAGCGACCAGGGATAAAACCAGGGCCGCAGCTTCATCCCATTTTCCTTGTTGCCCCAGAGTCCCCAAAAGAAGCCCTTGTGCGAGTTATCGTCGAGCATCCAGGCCGAGACGGCTGCGGAACCGGCCCGCGCGGCCTGCACGGCATAGTCGGCCATGAATACGCCGTATCCGTATTCACCGATATGCGGGTTGCCCGTTGGATGCTGCGCGTCGTCGTGCATTCCCGCCTCGCCGACGATAAAAGGTTTCCCCTTCGCCGCTGGGTCGTGCTCGAGGGCGTAGTCCCAATGGGTGCGCCAATAGGTCTCGAGTTCGCCGGTGCGCACGCGTGTGGAGTTGGCGTAGCGGTGGACATCGTACGCGCCCAGGATGTGCTGCAACTGATCCACGGCCCACCGGTGCCAGACTTCGTTCGACGCATCTTGCGACGTGTCCGACCCTGTGAAGATGAGCCGCTTATCCAAGCCCCGCTTGGCGAGCACCGCCGCGACGTTCTCCACACCGCGCTTCCATTTGTCCCAATCGCCCACCTCCCAGTTCGGCTCGTTGGTCAAGATGAAATACTGGATGCACGAATAGTTTTTCGCGTTGAGCAAGTAGTCCAGGTACGTGCCGATCACCATTGCATATTCCGGGTCGTCGACGCCGTCGATGCCCGGCGCCGTGGTCCATTCCTTTTCACCGCCCCAGTCGGTCAGGAGGACGGTCGTGCCCAATTCCTGGCAGAGGTCCAGGTGGCGGTACAGCGCCTTCATCGCGTCGGTTTCCCAATCGAACGCGGCGTTGCCTAAATAGCACCATTTCGTCAACATCATGATCCGTGCCACAGGCAGCCGCATCCAACGAACACGCTTTGCCGCCAAGGCGAAGTCCTCATCCGTCACGCCATACACGGGATACGCCGACGAGTCCCATTCGGCCCCGAATCCCAGGAACCTCTCGCAAACCACATCCTCTGCGTGCACCACGATCTCATATCCCGGGGGCGCCGCGGCCGGCCCCTGTGCATGACCCAGCGCCACACTCAACACCCCATACAACAGCGGCCCCATTCGCAGTCCCAGCTTCATTATCTCCTCCAAAGCGCAAGCAAGTATGCGCACTCCAAATCAGGTCTTTACTTGTGTTGCGACTTCCTCGGAAAAACGAGCAACCAACAACAGGCAACTGATAATCCGCGGACAATAAGGAAATGACCGCGAAGGGTTCCCGCGGTCATTGGAGACACAAGTGCAGGCGAATTTGCGGTTAGCGCGACCGGCGCCAAATCGGGTCACGCTCGTCCTTCGGATGCAAGATGCTTCTAAAGAGGTTGCCCTCCGCGTCGGGCACTTCGGGCACATGTTTCAACCGGTCGTGCTCGGCTTGCATCTTGGGCGTCAGGTCGGGAATCTTGTCCGGGATAACGTTGCAGGTGAGGAAGATCAACAGTTCGGTGCAACGTTCGTCTCTTTTGTTGTGGCGGAACAGGAAGTTGAGCACAGGCACATCGCCGAGCACGGGCACCTTGCTGACATCGGCTATAGTGTCAAACCGGCGCAAACCGCCTATGAAGACGGTCTGGCCATTATCGGTGCGTAAGGTCGTCTGCGCTTCGCGTTTGATTTCGATGGGGACATCGTTACGGGCGTAACCGCGGAAAGAGCTTTGTTTTGCATTAACCTCCACCAGAATGTGGTCATCATGGGTTACACGCGGCGTGACTTCAAGCACGGTGCCGATATCCTTGAATGCCGTCGAAGTCATCGGCGGGCCGGTCACCGACTGCGTCTTTTCATCGTAGGGCTGCTCCTCAGAGATGGTAATGGTGGCCTTCTGGTTCTCGACAGTTGAGATGACCGGGTTGGCCAACAGCCGGGCCTTGCTACTCTCGACCTGGGCCGAGATGAGGCCCCTGATGTCAATGTCGCCCGAGAGAATGGCCAGGCTAAGCTGCCCTGCCGAAGGCGCCATTCCGACTGCACCAGGCGATACGCGCGTCACATCAGCTTCCATAAGCAACTGTTGCAGATTCCCGACGATTTCGCCACGGGTGTTGG
Organism: uncultured Nitrospiraceae bacterium; assembly: GCA_964425145.1. Taxonomy (GTDB): domain Bacteria; phylum Hydrogenedentota; class Hydrogenedentia; order Hydrogenedentales; family SLHB01; genus CAYRLQ01. The sequence goes on along the minus strand of CAYRLQ010000031.1, from coordinate 13,600 downwards.
TGCGGCGCACCGCGTTGAGAATCCAGTCGACGCCCGTTTCAGCAACGTTTGTGAGCAGTGCGTCCACGATCATCGCGTCGATGTTGACCTGTTTGACCGGCAGGTCTAAATCCTTTATGAGGCCGCGGATTTGCTCCACCCTGACCGGCGTATCGGTGACAATGATGTGGCGGCCACGCGTGTCGGCGGCCATGTGGCGGCCTTCATCACCAGCCGTGGGGCCACGACCACCAGCGCCGCTCTGCCCCGGGCTTGCCGGCAGGGCGCCCATGACGCCGCCCTGAAGGGTCTGGAGCAATTCGGTCGGGTCAGCGTAATTCAGCTTGATGGCTTCCGTCACGGTCGGCAAAACGGGCTCCTCCACATCAAGCTGACGGACGATCTCCTCCAACTCGAGCAATGCCTGTTCCGGCCCGCAGAGAATCACGAGATTAGCGCCCACGGTGGAAATGATGATCTGCTCCGATTCCGGCATGCCCACGATGATGTCCGCGAGCGTCGTCTTAATCTCTTCGGCATTTGTATGCTCGAGGTAGACAAAGCGCCTGACCTGCTGCGCCGCCATCACATCATCGTAACCCGTGATGCGGTAAACCCCATCCTCTTCGATCATGCCCAGCCCTTTGAGCCGCAGCACAATTTCCATGGCTTGCCGTAGTGGCATGTTCGTGAGGCGCGCGGTCACCAGGCCGGTGAGGTCCACACTCGCGACGACGTTGATGTGCGCCATCTCCGCGAGTAGCCCGACCATGTGGCTCAAGTCCATGTCGCGGAAATCAATGTCTACAGGTTGTTCGAGCGGATCGCCCTCGGCCATAAGCAGCGAGACCTGTGCCGGCCCGGCATCATTCTCGGGGACGGGGGCGCCGATGGCCGGCTCCAGCCGGTACGTTCTGGGGACCTCCTGGGCCGTAACTTGCGGTACGATCTGCCAGGTGTCCGCCGCGCTTGACCTCTGTCCGACGGCACGCTTGCCCGGCGGAGCAGGCGGGGGCCCTTCAGGCAGTGTGGGCACATCGAGGGCATTGCCCTCCGCGTAGAAGGCCAGGGGTGCGACCAGATCATTGCGCAAGTCCGGTTTCGCGGCCTTGACGGCTTCGAGTTCTGTGGCCAGTTTCGCGATCCGCCGCTCCATCATAGCCGGCCGCGCCGTGATTTTTAGGACCGGCTGCCGAGTCGGCGCCACCGGCGCCGCCGTATCGGCCTCAAGCGGTTCGTCGCTCATTTCTCTCGCCAGGTGGACCCGCTGCAGTTCTGCGGCAAGGCCTTGCGCGGCCTCTCTGAAGCCCGTGTCGGCCCACCTGGCTGCGGCATAGGCCTTCCCGACGGCCGCAGCGCACATTTCCCGAGCCGCATCGGACACCTCGACTAATGCGCCGAAATCAATCGGCTCAAGGTTTGAACCTGCCTCGGGCGCTCGCACCGGCGCTGTTTCAACCAGGCGCTTCGGCTGTTTGGACTGCGGTTGGTGTCTTAGCAGGCCGATTTCCTTGTTCAAGCGGGAAATCACCGCGTCCACATTCCCTTTGGCGTCGTCCGGACTCTCTTGCCGGCTGGTAGCAAGCTTGGGTGCGCTCTGGTTTTCCGCCAAATGGGACCGGAGCATTTCGACCGTCTCATCTCCTTCGGCGGCGAGCATCATCAGGTCCAGGGCGTTGAATCCTTCGCGCAGGGCCTTCCCCTGAGCGTTCTGTTCAGCCTTCAGGACCTCGAGCACCTGTGAATCCACCCGCTCGGCCCGCTCGAGCCCTTCTTGATGTGTTCGCAGGGTTGCCCAGGCCTCGGTCTCGTTGGTTTTGTTGCTGCCCACTTCGCAACGGAGGGCATTAAGCGCCGCTTCCAATGACGCGATTCGCCGCATCATAGTCGCGCCGTGCTGGCGGCAACGATTCCGAATGTCCTGCTGGACGCGCTCCTGCTCGGTGACCAAGCAATGAAAAACGCCTTGGGCCTCTTCGATGTTCGACAACTCGTCCTGGAGAACTTCCGAGACAAGCGTTGCCCGATCGTGTTCACCATTGGGACCGCCCATTGCGCGTTGGGCCTCCAGCAGCCTGGTTTCGCTGTGCTGTAGTACTTCTTCCTGTACCTCGAGCGCGTCCTGGGCGCGCTGTCCTACCTCTTCAAGGCAGGCCAGTGCGATTTGAACGCGGGCTTTCCGGCAGGCCATATCCTCGGCGGTTTTCTCAATCGCGTCCGCCAGCGTGGGTTGGGTCAAGCAGGGCCGGTTGGCAGCGCTCAGGTCAATGGTGATTTGGTCGTCGTTTTGAGCCATCTCGAACACGCACGGGATGGCCAGGTCGATGACCACGCGGGAAATAAACTGGGGGTCCAGTGCAAAAAGGCTGGTGCGTACTTGACGGATAATGGACTGGTTCTCCGGGGTCAGTCGTTTGCCCGAGTGGAAGTTAATTGTATTATACAGGTCGACAACCAGCTTCCTCCCTTCGTCGAGCGCGAACGTTTCGCAGACGGGGCGCCCGGTCGACCGAAGGCTCACCAACGCGGTCTCTCTCGAGGTGCCCAGTTCGATATCGAGCAAGGCATCCGCGCGGGCCACCGCCTTGAGAAACACGGGATCGAGCTGGGCGTGTCCTTGGCTGTCAAGCGCGGCCCGGACCACCTGGCGTTTGCGTAGTTCAACTCGATCGGGCCCGGGTACGGCGTTCGCCCCCACCGCCACGACCGAGAACAACGCGGCCATCAAACACATCCGGTTCAATTGGGACATTACCTACTACTCCTTCAATCCGACGGACAATTCGACGTCGCCCCCTCGAAACGTTACATAATCCTGTCCAATGTCGACTACAACGATGCCCAAGGGAAACGTAGAGCCACGGAAAACGATTTCATCGTCGACCACGGCGCACGGATTCCTTGCGTCCCAGACAATGCCTGAGACCACCTTGTCGCGAATTGCAATGTAGACCTCTCCCTTACCGTTCGAATTTCCAACCCCGTTTCCCCGTCTCAAGGGCGTCATGGGGTCCCGGTGAATCCGCTCCTGCCAGTAATTGAAATCGAGCACTTCGACGCTGGCCACAAGCGCATCGATATCCGCATCGGCTGTCTTGAACCCGGGTGTGGCGGCCGCCTTCTCGGCACCTGTCTTCGAGGCCTCGCCCTGCGAGCTGTCCGGCGCGGGTCCCGTATCAGGAGCCGTGGCGCCTTCCCGAGGCATCAACTGCCAGATAACTACCCCGACCAGCACCACGCCCAGCACGGCCATGACAATTACTCGCTTTCTCTGCTCGGGATTCACGTCTTTTCCTTTTTCGCCTTCTCTTCTTCGGAAGCCGCCTCGACAAAGCGGTACGTGCTCAAGTCAAACTTTGCTTCGGAAATCCCGGCCTCCTGTTCAGCAATATCCAGGTTCGAGATCTTGAGGTATCGCTGATACCGTTCCAAGAGGTTAATAAACTGCACTATCTGGTGAAAGTCACCCAGTGCCGTCACCTTGTATGGAAAGGTCTCCTTGCGCTCGTCCAGAATGCGCGTCCCGCTGTCCAAATTGACGTCCAGCCCTACCTCATACCCGAGACTTTCGAACGTTTCCAACAGGGACGGGATCTCTTCTTCCTCGGGCAAGCGTTTCTCGAATACGTCCACGAGCGCCTGCATGTCTGCGGCCTCTTCGCGCAACTGGTCTATATTCTTAGCAGTTATCTGGGCCTGCATCACGTCCGTCTTCTTTTGGTCGATGCTCTCCTGAGTTTCCACGAGAGTCGTTCGCTGCGGCAGCATCACGACGAACACGAACACCGCACAGAGAGCCGCCGCTAAGGCCACAATCCCTCCACTGATACCCAGGTCTATCGGTGTCACCGTTCCCTTGAGAAACTCGATCATTCGGGCTCTTCCCCTGTAGTGATTTCATACTCGAGCGTGAAGGACAATGCCGGGTAACCCTCAAATTCGGTAACATTGCGCTCCTGGCCACCCAACTTGAACATGCTTGAGAACTCTTCATCGTTGTCCAGAGCGTAGGTCAGCGGGTAAAACCACATATGGTCATCCTCGTCGGGGATCACATAACCCTCTATCGTCATCAACATTTGGGTGATCGGCACTGTTTTGGTGACGTACTGTTTCTTGGTTTTATCATATTCGCGCCGAGATTCCTTCCCCTTTTTCGTTTCCACGTGAATCCCGTTGAACCAAATGTTGTCCGGCGTGAGCTTGCTGAGCCGCCACAATTGCTGGGACCAGATGATCCGATCCGCGACAATCTCGTTGATAATCTCGATCTTTTCGGCCAACTTGTCTTTTTGATCTTCCAGGGCGTTATGTTCCTCGACCACGTCACTCAAATCGTCCAATTCCTTCTGGTACGCGGCCAGTTGGGCGCGCTCTTGGGCCAGGGCCTTGCTCGAGGCCATCCACATCGCACCCATTACCACGAGCGCCCCAATGAGGATCAGCCCGCTCACCAGATACGGGATAGGAGTCCGTGTTACCGGCCGCAAATCTTCCGGAAGGAGATTGACGATAATCATAGGTCCGCCATTCCTCTAGAGGCTAGGCCCAAAGCCACCATATATTGCGCGGGGTGTTCCCGAACCAGACCGGTGGCGGAGTCACCACCGAAATGCAACGGGCTGTCCGTTGGGTCGGCCACTTCGACACTGTCCACGCCCAATTCTTCCACCAGGGTCTCCCGCAGCAGATTGAGGTGAGCTACGCCGCCGCAGAGAACCAGCCTATCCACCGGACGCTCGTAAAGCTGATGTTCATAGTAATCGAAGGAGCGCCGAATTTCCGATACTAACCGGCCCAGCGAGTCGCTCAGCACCTCGCCTATGTCTTTTTCGGGCGCCTCGGGTCCCAAGCCCACTGGCCCCGGGCCGGCGGGCGCTCTATCCATGTCGGCCAACTCATCCTCGAGGGGGTCCAGTGGCGAATCGAACGAACTCAGTGTCGGCGTCTCGAGCGCCCCAAGGTCTTCTTCCGCTTCAGATACCGGCTCTCCCTCGAAGGAGGGCACTTCAGGCCTTTCCTCGCCTGGCTTTGCCTCCTCATCTCCAAGCTGATACAAGATTTCCTCCGCTTGTTCATACTCGCATCGGCGGGTTTTTGCAATCGCCTGGATAAACTCACGCGCGCCCCAACTCACATCGCGAATGAAGTTCGATATCCCATCTTTGGTAAAGTGAATGCTCGCAGAAGTCAGCCCAATATCGACCAACGCCACCGATTCATCCGCGCGCAGCAACTCGCAGCACTCAGCCGCATCCGCCAGCGCCAGTGAATCCACCGTCAGGATGCCGTACTGAATATCCGCGGCGTCTGCGATCTGCACGCGCGATAGGATCACGTCATGCTTGGCGGCGACCAAGAGGACCCTCAGCATCTTCTCATCGCCTTCGGTCACCGTTTCGAGCGGGTACGAATCCAGAAATACATCGGCAAGGTCGTAAGGGATGTTCTGCCCTGCCTCCGCCTCGATCGCCTCTCCGATCTCGCTCACGGGCATGTCCGGAAGCCGCGGATAGCGGATTACCGCCGTCTGGCCCGGCAGCGCGCCGACTATCAAGCTTTGACCCACCTGCATGTGGCGCAGCGCCTCGCGCACCGCCTCGGCCTGCGCCTCCACCGGGTCCACGTTCACCTGGTTGCGGTCGATCAGCGCGTAGCCCACCTCGTCCACAGACAACCGGCCCCTGACGTGAGACATTTGCATGGCCTTTACAGAATGAGTACCAATGTCAACTCCGATAGCTTTCTTGGGCTTCGTGAATCGCAAAGAACTCAACGCTCCTTCTTCCTAGTCAGCCAGGTCAGAGTTCCCCTCGCTGCCAGATTCAGTTACTGCCATAATCGGCTTTTCCGCACAGTACCTCGTTTCCGACTCCACTCTGCCTTCGTAGGCTACCAAAAATACGCTATTGTGTCAACACTTAATCTGCCTTGCGCCTCACGTGACGCCCAATCACCTCACGGCCCTTGCTGCCTCCGTCAACAGGAGCGGAGGGCCACGGTGACAGGTACTTATACCAATTCGCCCCGGTAGCGGCCACATCGGCACGGCGCGTGAAGCGCGAAAATTCGGCCGAGTATTTACTTGACTAACCACGATCGTCCTGACAATACCGGACCATTTAGTTATTTTACGCAAGATTCCCCAAAATGTCAAGCAATTATTCAAGAAAATATGTCTGACCCGCATTCATCCATTACTTCGGGAAGAACGGGAAAAGCTCGCGCAACTCTCTCTTAGAGGGTTGGCGGCCGTATTCGCAGACCTCAAAGGCTTCGGCAAACTTCACGGACTTGGCTTTTTCCGGGCCATACCACGTTGCGAGCTGTTCCTGGTACAGTTTTGTTGGGCCCATCATCCGCGGTCTGAAGCCGTTTTTTATCCACTCTTTCGCTTCTGCCGGGTCCTCGGGAACATTCTCGAGGTATCCACCCATCCACGGCCCCCATTGGGCAAACTGTGATGTGATTGCGCTAAGCGCATCGAGTTTCTTCTCAATCACGTCATCAATAGCAACCACCACGTCGGCCTGGAACGGATTGGGCTTCTTGAAGTGGTCCCACATGTACATATAGATGGGGTTCTTTGCCAGGCGCGGCGTGTCCGGGCAGATGAAGGGCACCGCAACCATGTATGCCCCATCCTGAACCAAAACACCTGTATACCGGTGGTCCGGGTGGTAGTCGTTCGGGCGGTGTGTGATCACGAGGTCGGCGTTCCACTGTCGAATCAGGCGGATCAGCTCCTTGCGTATCTCGAGCGTAGGCATCAATTCGCCGTCATGATGGTCAAGCACCTGCGTCTCGATGCCGAGGATTCGGGCCGCCTCCTCGACTTCCGCAGTTCGACGCTGAGCAAGCGGGCCGCCCGCCATCTCGTAATGCCCGATATCGCCGTTCGTGACTGAGACGAATTTCACCTCGTGACCGAGCGCGGCCCATTTCGCCGCGACTCCGCCCGCTTTGAGTTCGCAATCGTCGGGATGTGCGCCGATTACGATAATGTGCAGCACCTTGTCGCCTGTAGCGGTCTCTTCGGCCACCGATAGGTTCGCCACAGCCGCAGTGGCAATGCACACAGCCAGGGGGTATACCCAAAACATCGAGCCAGCACGTAAGTTTATCATTGTTCTCCTCCCTTCCTAACAGGAAATCTCGCTTGTCGCACACAGTCGTCCCAATGTGTAGCATAATCCCACGGCAACCTGCCGTCAAGGCGCGGCATTGAAAAAACCGCAGACCACTAACATTACAACGCTGGATTCCAGTGTTGACTTTCGTGTAAATCCAAACAGACAAAAGGGTTACGTGGGGAGGGCTCGACAGGAGTCTCGCCCTCCCTCAAGATATAGAATAGGGTGGCTTAAAACTCGCGGTGCTCCTCTTGAAGGACCCGTTCGTAGACCCTGCCATAGGTGCTTGCAGCGGCCGGGTCGTTGGCCAGAACGATCACTTTGGCTACCTCGAGATCGCCCAGCTCCACCTCGACGCGGCCGCGTTTGACGTTGAACGGCACGCGCGAGACGCCATCGGGCGCTACTTCGAGCGCGACCGCAGGATCGATCCACTCCGGCAGGGTCATGGAAACCTGCACATCCTTGTGGGTGGTGAACGGGTAGGCCTGGTCGTGAATTTCGTAGTCCAGGTTTGTGACGCATAGCAGGAGCTTGTCCCAGGAAGCCAGCGGGGCGACATCGACCTTCTCCGGGGTCTTAACGCTGGTCTCGATAGGTTCGGCCGCGAGGAAATCGTCGCGGGTCAGGCGCAACACCCGCCCCCAGCGCTGCATGGCCTGGCGCACGTCGGGATAGCGCTGTGCCACGTTGTGCTCGTAGTTAAACCAAATGATGCCCTTCGCGCCGCGTCCGAGATTCAGCACGAGCTGCGCGGCCAATTCATTGGGTGTGGGCACAGGCCGTTTGGGCCGTTCACTCCACGTGGCGATGGCCTGCGACCAGACCCAAATCGGTTTAGGCTCCGAAGCGTATTTTAGGTCGCGCGTGTAGTAGGCCGTTTCTTCAAGATGGGTGCCGTAGAACTTGGGCCACTTGCTCGAGGTCGGCGCTGTGACGCAGTAATGGTCCATGCAGGGAATGTCGCAAATCGGCGCATATTCAAAGAACTTTACATTGCGGCACAGCGTGATGAACGTGGGTTTCGTGTGGTTATACCTGCGGACGATACGGTCAACGAATAGCATGATGTTCGGTGCAGTGCCCCAATCCGGCTCGTCGGCCAGCATCCAGCAGGCCACGGCGGGATGGTCGCCCAGGCTGCGCAACTGATCCACATCCGGCCCGCCGCTCGGCACCATCGTGCGGAAACCGTATTTCGGGGCGATCCCCGAGTAGAACTCGTCCTCCGCACGGCCGCCATGCACACAGGTGTCGATGTGCAGCCGCCGCAAGAGGGCGTAGGTGTCCGGCTTGTTGGACCAGCAGCCGATCGGGAACCAGTCCGCGAAGGCCCGGCGGTGCGCATAGACAGGGCGTGTATCTTGGCCGTTCTTGACGGCCAGCTTGGCCACAAGAAGCCCCGCCGAGGCCAGCGGCTGCTCGAGTTCAAGCCGGGCGATAGCCCGCGACGGCCCATCCATGGTCTGGCCCACCCAGGAAACCGCCTTCACCACATGGCCCACGATCTCGAGCGATTCAAGGGTAACCTTTTCCTGCCCCCGGTTACGCACGTGGACCTCGAGTTCCCCAAGCCCGGGCAGGACTCGGATGTAGGTGATCTGAATGGGGTTTACCCGAAGCTCCGTCTCGACACTTCCCACAGGGCTCCACGACGGCCGTCCGATATAGGCGAACGAAAACGGCTCTCCTTCGGCAAAGTCCTCCGAGACCGCGTCGATCTCGAGCAGGCCCAACTCGCCGGGGTCCAGCACCTTGCCGTACACACGGTCCCAGGCCAGAAACCCGCCCAGACGCCAATAGGATTCATCGTGGCCATTGGCGCGCCAAAACGCCAGCCGGATGGGTTTGTCGGACGTATTGGTGAAGTAGGCGTAAATGAGCCCACCGCGGTTCGGCCGCTCATTCTGCGGTTCGTGGAGGAACTCCGTTTCGTATCGCGCTGGCCGATAGCCGACATAGTCGAATCGCAGCCTGTCGGCCCCGCGGGCCTTTGCGTCGGCGCCTTGCTGCTGCGTCTGCGCCATCGCCGCACCAGGCAGCCAAACACTCAGCAAAACAACCAACAACACCCAACCTGGTCCAAGTCGCGACCCGTGTGTTTTGCACATGACGTCCTCACCACATTGAATAAGGTGCTGTTTCCATTCAGATGGAACCCCCCCCGTCCTCCTTTCACCAGAGCCGTCTCTGCGTACCTATGCGTCCTACGCGCCTCTGCGTTGGAGGTACAAAACGCAGAGATGCCGAGCCCGCGGCCCAGAGCACTACGCCGGCGAGCATCAGGACCAGGATATCGCCGAGCCGGGCTGTCGGCAGGCTCAATGCGGCTTGGAGACCGGCCGGCGGAGCCGGGTCCGCCCTCAAGGCGAACAAGGATGGCTTGCTGCCGGCATAGCCTTGGTCAGGTTCGCTGAACCCGCTATCCCCATCGCTGTTTCGCGCGCGCACCCAATAGTAGTATCGCGTGGGCTCCTCTTCGCAGAAGCAGCCCGTGTCTTCAAGCGGCACCGTGTCGTCATAGGTTGTTTGGGTGTGCGACTCGGTCAAGATTTCAAGGTTCCCGTCAATGGCATCAGCCGTACTGCGGTAGACGAGGTATCTAGTGGCTCCAGGCGCAGAATCCCAGGTAACCCGGACGAAATCGACGTGGGTGCCGTCGGACGCCTGTAGGTCGGTAGGTGCGCTGGGCGGCGCCCCGGTAAGATATCCCTCGATTTTGGGGAAGAAATGCCGGAAAGAAGCGTAATAATCGTAGTTATTCGAGGGGTCATTACAGTCATGTATCGTGCCGCCACTGAGCGTGCCGGCGACCTGATAGCCGTCCTCTTCGTCCCAGAACAACAGGCATGCGCCGGACGACCCCATTTCAGTAACGCCCTCATCCCAAAGCACCTTGGTCTCGTGTTGATAATCCAGTCCCACATCACTCCCGACCGTATCGACTTTCACCACGTTCCCCTTGGAGAGGCGCATGAAACAGGTGCTGATGTCAGGTGTGGCGGAACCGGGGTTGGCTACGACGGGGTGGTGAAGGGTGATGACGGGGTCCCCGACCTCCAGCCGGCCCGTGTCCCAGTCCAGATAGGTTCGTGTGCCGGGCACTTTGTCCAAGAGCATTAAAGAACCGTCCAGTTGATTATCGTTCTCCAAGAGCCAGACACCGGAACTGCGCGGCAACGATGAAATGGACGGGGCCTGTTCGGAACCACATTCCTTACGGAAGTCCCAGACAATCTCGACGTTCCACGCCTGAACGACCCCGGGCACGCAGTGGTTGGCGGTCAGGAAATACGGCTCGCCGACTGCGCTGTCAATCAGGCAGCCCGAACACACCCCCATATCATCACCTTCCGTCGGCAGGACCATGAATCCGACGCCCGTAGCGACATCCCGAACGACCTCGTCCTCGCAGGCGACGTTTAAGTGGCAAGTGAGCTCGGCCTTCGTCGTGGCCAAACTCCAATAGAAATGCGACAGGGCTTTGAGGCAGATTTCCGGAAGCGCCTCACAGCGCGAGCGGACCATTAACACCGCCATATCCCCGACAATGGTGGGCAGCCAACGGCCCCCGGGGAGGTAGTCCTTGGACCCGTACGGCCCAAACGCCCGTGGCGCCGTGGGGTCGATCACCCACAACTCTTCGTCGGGCCGCAACTTGGCCAGGTCCACGCGCAGCCGCAGGGCCTCGGCGTCGATCGACGAGACCCCCGCCAGATGTACCGTGCAATCTCCGTCCAGGAACTCCTCCCTGAAGAGGTCGGTCGAGGTCATGTCGACGGGGAACCCAGCCGCGACCCGTAGCACCGTGGCGTCTGTGGCCGCCGCTTTCAGGGCTTCATTTTGCCCCTCGAACAGGTCAAAGACATGCACATCGGCCAGGCAGTCAAGGTACGCCGCAACCTTGTCCTGTGGAATCGGATGCAGCGCCTCGGAACTATCGGACAGCGCCCCCGCGCACGCCAATGTGAAGACCAACCCAATCAAAAACGACCTCAAAATTACGCTGCGCATGTTGCAACCTCCTCTTTACCTCTTAGCCTCGGCCATCCGGGTTACTTCTTCTTTAGAGAAAGAAGAAGTAATCAAGAAGAAACCAACCACCTAAAGCCTCGCAATCATACCACGATGCGGCGGCAGCCGCGACCGGTTATTTCTTCTTTAGAAAAAGGAGAAGTAACCGAGAAGAAACCAAAATATGGACCTTCGGCGGGCCGGAGGCGTATGATAATCCCATGGCGCTGAAAGGCAAAAACGTCTTAGTCGTGCTGGGGCCGACGGCGTCCGGGAAGACGCGGCTGGGTGTCCGGTTGGCGCGGACGTTCGGCGGCGAGGTCCTGTCGGCGGATTCGCGGCAGGTTTACCGGGGGCTCGAGCTCGGCGCAGGGAAAGACCTCGAGGAATACGCAATAGACGGCATGCGGGTACCGTACCATCTGATCGATATTGTGGACCTCGATGTCGAATTCAGCGTGTTTGACTACCAGCGCCGCTTTTTCGACGTGTTTGAAACGGTTTCGGGCCGAGGACGGCTGCCGGTCGTCGTTGGAGGCACTGGGTTGTATCTCGAGGCGGTGTTAAAAGGCTATCACATGGCGGATGTTCCGGAGAATGCCACACTGCGAGCGACCATGGCGAAACTGCCGCAGGAGGCGCTGGTGGCGCGACTCACGGCGTTGAAACCGCGGCTCCACAATACCACGGACCTCGTCGAGCGAGACCGATTGGTGCGGGCTCTCGAGATCGCCCAATACTCGAGAGACCACGAGCCGGAACCCGCGCCGGAATTGCGCCCGCTTATCTTGGGGACGAAATGGGACCGGCTGGAGTTGCGCCAACGCATCCGCGACCGCCTGAAACAGCGCCTCGAGGCCGGCATGATCGAAGAAGTCGAAGGGCTTCGGGCGCAGGGCGTGAGTTGGCAACGGCTCGAGTTGCTCGGGCTCGAGTACCGCTTCATCGCCCAGTTTCTACAGGGCAGAATCCGCAACAGAAACGACCTGTTTCAGAAGCTGAACAGCGCCATTTGCCAATTTGCTAAGCGGCAGGAAACCTGGTTCCGGTGCATGGAACGTGACGGCATGGCTATACATTGGGTTGAGCGGGCGAATTTCGATATGGCCAAACGCGTCGTCCTCCAGACAAACTGATGGCTCGAAGTTGCGTTTGACCTCTGAATTTGCTAAAAGTAGTGAGGCTATCTGAAAATACGGAAACATACGACAAGGAGACAACGACCATGGACATGACGCGAAGAAATTTTTTGGGGACCTCTGCCGCGGCGGTGATCGCTGCGGGTACCACCGCCAAGGGTAAAGTGTTCGGGGCCAATAACAATGTGCGGTTCTGCTGCATTGGCATCCACGGCCAGGGCGGTTCGCACATGAAAGACCTGCTAAAGACCGAGGGCGCGGAGGTCGTGGCGCTGTGCGATGTCGATGGCGACGTGCTCCGCCAGCGCGCACGCCAACTTGAAAAAGAGACCGGCAAGAAGCCCAAAACGTACGTCGACGCGCGCGATGTGATGGCTGATGACTCGATCGACGCGATCACGATCGCAACGCCCAACCACTGGCACTCGTTGCTCACCATCTGGGCCTGCCAGGCGGGTAAGGATGTGTACGTCGAAAAACCGCTGTCGCACAATCACTGGGAGGGCCGGCAATTGGCCAAGGCCGCCGAGAAGTACGGGCGCGTCGTCCAGCACGGCACGCAGGGCCGGTCCAGTGCGACGTGGATTCGCGACATCCAACTCATGCACGACGGGTTCATCGGTAGGATCAACATGGCCAAGGGCTTCACCTACAAGAACGGCAACCGGCACGCCATCGGTCACCGAATGGTCGCCGACCCACCCAAGAACCTCGACTGGAACCTCTGGCAAGGGCCTGCACAGGAATCCGACTACTACATCAACAAGGACGTTTTCGAGGAGAAAGGCCGCGAGCAAGGGATTTACGTCCACTACAACTGGCATTGGGTCTGGCCATACGGCAACGGCGAAATCGGCAACCAGGGCGTACATCAAATGGACCTCGCCGTCTGGGGATTGGGCCGCAACACCTTCCCCGCCCAGGTCTACAGTTCCGGCGGCCGCTTTGCCTGGGACGACGACGCCGATTCGCCTAACACCCAGACCACTACGATGACCTATGAGGACGGCGCAATCCTCGTGTTCGAGGTGCGCAACCTCGGGTCCTACGAGGAAGCCGGCCAGACCACCGGCAACCATTTCTTCGGCGATACCGGGTACTACGTGGAAGGCAGTGGATTCTTTAACTACCAACACGAGCCGATTCCCATCCCGGAAGACGCACCAAAGCCGCAGGGAAGAAGCAAGTGGGAGAATTTCCTCCGCGCCGTGCACAGCCGCAAGCCCGAAGACAACACATGCGACGGGCTCGTCGGCCACATTTCCTCGGCCCATTGCCACATTGGCAACGTCGCCTATCGCCTGAAGCGGTCGCTCAACTTCGACCCTAAGACCG
>CAYRLQ010000030.1:16014-22371 GCA_964425145.1 uncultured Nitrospiraceae bacterium | reverse complement strand
CCCGGCACTCGCGCCAGTATCTGCTGAACCTGGATGGGGGCCTTGTCCAATTCACGCAAGGTGGTATCAGAGACGACGAGCATGAAACGACCGGCGCCTATTTCCGCGAAGAACTTGGTGCTACTCTTGGCGAATTCCTTATCGAAGCACCCGCCGAACACTGATGTGTCCGCATAAACGCGCAGCCTGTTCATAGGATGCCCTTCAATGAAACCTCCCCAGGGCAACTAATCGAGTGCACACTTGGCGCTCGGTCACTGTCCGTTTCGTGGCAAAAAGTGTCGTCGCTGCCAAACACAACCCATTATACACGTTCCGCAACCCGGACTTCGCGACCGTCGCCGTTGTACCGCTGCGCATACACACCCGGGCCAGAACCGTCCTGGCCAAGACTGTGCCACGCAATGACGAAGTTGCCCGACGGATCCATGCCTACCGAGGGATCCGCTTGGTCGTTAGCCGTGTACGTGTTGACCTGGAACTCGCCGCCGCCGGCCCCGGCCCAGGCGGGCCCCGTCAACATGGCAAGGGCCATGGCCGGGACCAACACCCGTGTCATTCCCCGCTTCACCGGATGTGCTTTCATGACTTTCTCCTCCTCACGTTTCCCGGATTCTTTTCGCCAACAGAGTCTCTCCCCAGTCGTGTTGTCCTTTTCCTGAGTAGGGAATGGTGTCGTGCTGAGACACTTGCTGTGGCAACCGGGGAAAGACCAACCGAAGCCGTTCCAATCCAGGGGCTGCTGACGCCTCTTGCGCGCATGGTGCACCTCCCAACACCTGTGAATCTGGCCAAAGGAAACGGCACCTTTGGAGAGGACGCTACTGCTGTTCAACGGTATCGACCGCACCGCCACGCACCACTTCAGTGCACCCCCCCAAGCACAATAATACTTTACCTAATGACGCGCAAATTGTCAAGCGATTTCGGGAAATCGAACTCCAGGCGGCACACTCGTTCCTTGCCGTTTTGGAGACAAGGGAAAAGGCTTAGGCAGACAAGACTTCAATTCTTGCGGGAAGTCCTGGAATTCGTTGGGCGAAGATGGTGTCTTCTGCCTTCTCGTCTATTGCCCCTGTTCGTTCTCTGCGTATAGCTGTTCCACAATCTTCAGGGATACTTGCGCAATGAACTCTTCTGCCTCCTCGAGCCACGTCTCGACAGCACGTTGCTCGAAGGCGGCGAGGTCCTCGTAGTCGCCCTCGAGCCTGGCGTCGAAAATCTTGTGGAAAAAGCGCCCCATGGTTGCTGGAAGGCGCCCGGTGTTTATCCAATGGATATCAAACAGGCTAAGTACGCCCTTGTGTTTGGCGGCATATTGCCCTTCGGTCAATAGCAGCGCCGACGCCGCATAGAAACAAGCGTAGTAGAGCCGGTTGACCGCATCGGGTAAGCTGCCATCCGCCAGGGCCCGTTCTGCCACCCCAAGGGCCTGGTTGGCCCGTTGCATCCGGTATCGGATGTAGTCGCGTTCCTCCGGTTTCATACTCGAACTCCGTCACGTTCGACCTCTCGATGAAATGGGCTGACACGCATGAGTGGATCGTCCCACTGGCTTCGGGCACGGCAAATGGTGGAGACAAGAACGCCGCGCGAGACTTGAAGATCGTACATGGCATCCCTGATGGCGTCTTGCTCCCGGTAGGACAACGGCCCCTCCATTAGGACCAGTATGTCGTAGTCAGAATCCGGTCCCCGGACACCTCTGGCGATACTGCCGTAAAGCACAACGGTGGCAGTGGGCAACTGGCCAAGGATCACCTGCTTGATCTCTTGGAGCAGTTGCTTGTCTCTAAGCGAAACAGCCTCTGAATCCTCAAGTGTTTTCATTGTGATCATCCTTTGCGCTTGGCATCATGCTAACTCTCACCTATCCGGCCGTCCGCGGACGGACGCTTACCGTATTATACCGACTTTGACCATCCTATCGCTCGTTCTATACGCCGCGACAGAAATGATGCCGCATAGCTACGGGACATGGTGCCCGCTAGAGGCGGGCCTGCCTCGCGTCATTGCGAGCGAAGCGGAGCAATCTTCTCACCTCTTACTCCTCGCAATGACGCAGAAGCACGCGGCGTTATTTATGACGCTCCATATAGTAGTGCCAGCGCCGAGAAAGACACCTCCGGCCGTCGGCAGTTAGACCACAGCGACGTCCACGAGGCCGTCGGCGTAACGCAGCCAGTGCTCGAACATGAGCAGGGCCCATAGGTGGTGGCCGTAGTGTTCCTTCCCGGCGGTGTGGTCGTCAAAAAGCCTCTGGATCGTGGCGGCGTTCAGGAACCTGTGACACCGCACGTCGCCCCTAAGGACCGTCGCGGCGAAGGCGTCGCGCAGTTCCTCGCGGAACCATCGCTGGATGGGGATGGCGAACCCGTGTTTGCGCTGGGCGAGGAGTTCTCGCGGCAGGAAGTCCTGCACGGCGTGCTTGGCCAGGCGTTTCGAGGTATTCCCCGCGAGCTTGAGGTGAAACGGGACCGTTGCGGCAAACTCGACGATCCGGTGGTCGAGCAATGGCACGCGTGCCTCGAGCGAATTGGCCATGCTCATCCGGTCCACCTTGGTCAGAATGTCGTCCGGGAGATACATCACCGTGTCATGGTGCAGCATCGCGTCGTCGTCGCAGAGGCCCGCGGCCGCATCGGCGTGTTCCTCGAACCGATCCACAGCGGCTGCGGCCACGCGTTCCGCGAGTTCCAGCCTGTACAGCGCGGCCCGCATGGTCGCCGAAAAACAGGTCTGCCGCCGCCGGAAGCCTTCATGCGGCGCCAGGAACGAATCCCCGCTGAACCGCTGTATCTTGGCGATGCGCGGTGACGCGGGTGCAAGGTGCAACGCTGTGTCGATAAGCCGGCGCAGCACCATCGGGACTCGGCGATACGCCGCCACGTGCCGTGTCCGGTGGAGCCACGTGTAGCCCGCGAAGAGTTCGTCGCCCCCATCGCCCGACAGCGCCACTGTTACCTGCTCGCGGGCGAGCTTCGATACGAGCCACGTGGGTACCGCCGACGAATCCGCGAACGGCTCGCCGAAGTAGGACGCCAACTGACCCGCCACCTCGGTCATGTCCGGCGTTAATAATGCCTCGGTGTGGTCCGTGCCGAAGTGTTCGGCGGCAAGGCGTGCAAACCGCATTTCGTCGGCGTGGGTGTCGTCGAATCCGATGGTGAATGTCTTGACCGGCTGTGGGGATACTGCGCTCAGTGCGCCGACCACCGTGCTCGAGTCCAGCCCGCCGCTGAGGAACGCCCCCAGCGGCACATCGCTGATCCGCCGCAGCCGGACCGAGTCGTTCAGCAGGGCCCAATAGGCCTCCGCGGCCGAATCGAGTGTCCAGGAATCCTCCGGTGCGAACCGGACCCGCCAATAGCGCTCGGTGGTCAAGCGGCCCTTCTCGAGTACGAGTTTTTCGCCGGGGCAGAGTTTGTGCGCGTCGCGAAAAACAGTGTCCGGCGCGGGGATGTATAGAAATGTGAAATAGGCGTCGAGGGCCGCCGGATTGAGCGCGCCGCCCACCAGCCCGGACCATAGCAATGCGTCCAGCTCCGACGCAAACGCCAGCGTGCCGTCCCGAAAAGTGTAGTACAGCGGTTTGATGCCGAGTCGGTCGCGTGCGGCCAGCAACCGGTCCCGGCCGGCGTCGTACAGCGCAAGGGCGAACATGCCGTTGAACCGGTCCAGCGCGCCGTTGCCGTACTCCTCGTAGGCGTGCACGACGACTTCCGTGTCGCCTTGCGAACGGAACACGTGGCCGCGCTGCTCGAGTTCCGCACGCAGCTCCTGGAAATTGTAAATCTCGCCATTGAGCACGACTGTGACCGAGCCGTCTTCGTTGCTCATGGGTTGGTGGCCGCCGGCGAGGTCGAGTACGCCCAGGCGGCGCATAGCCAGGCCGACGTGGCCGCGGCGCCATTGCCCTGCGTCGTCCGGGCCGCGATGTACCAGCGCGGCGTTCATCGCGGCGAGGACGGCTTCGTTCACAGGCCGGGCTGCGTCGGTGTATGCGAGACCGCAAATGCCGCACACGGGTCAGGGGCCTTCCCGGCGGGTTTTGGCCAGGAGCTCCGCGTACAGGGCGCGGTAGCTGTCCACCATCTTCTGCATCGGCAATTCCCGCCGCACGTATTGACCGGCCTTGGCCGCCATAGCTTTGCTTGACTCGCTATGGTCGAGCATCCATGCGACCGCGTCCGCGAAATCCACCGGATTGCGCGACGAGACAAGGCGTCCCGTCGTGCCGTCGGCCACGACTTCGGGCACGCCACCCACGGCCGACGCCACCACGGGGATACCTGCGGCCATCGCCTCGATCACGGCGTTGGGAAACCCTTCCACTTTCGAGCACAACACCAACACATCCATCAGCGCGTATAGGTCGGCACGCTCGCTGACTGTGCCAATCCGGGTGAACCTGTCCCTAAGCCCGCGTTTTCGGATGAGCCTTTCAATCGGGCCGCTCTGCGGTCCTGTGCCGACCGTCAAGAAGTGCACGTCCGGCCGTCGTTGCAATAGCGCTTCCGCCATGGCCACGAAGAGTGGGTAATCTTTGACCGGGCTGAAATTGGCCACAATCCCCACCACGTGCGTGTTGAACGGGATTCTGTAGCGCCTCCGCAACTGGTGCGTGTCCGTGTCACTGACGAATTCGTCGGCGTTGACGCCGTTCGGGATCACGCGGAACAGTGCTGGGTCGGCCCTTTCCTGCTCGATGGTGAATTGGGCCACCGCTTGGCTGTTGGCCACGATGCAGTCCACCAGCTTATTGGCCTTCTTCTGAATCCAGATGTGGCGCCGCTTTTTCCACGTGGCCAACTGGCGCCGGCTCGAGATTATCACCGGCACCCCCACCGCGCGCGCCGCCTGGCACGGGTACAGATCGAACCCGAACATGAACAAGTGGACAATGTCCGGCCGATGGGCTCGCAAAAGGCGGGCAATCTTGCGTTTCAACGTGAAGTCCCAGCCCCCGCCACGGGCTCCGATGACCCGCACAAAAGCGCCCAGGCGCCGTGCGTTCCCGCTGAGTGCGCCGTCGTGGTGCGTGCAGACCACCGTCAAGGTATGGTCCTGTATCAACCCACGCAGCAGATAAACAAGCTGCCACTCGGCGCCTCCGACGCTTAGCGAAGGGATCACGTAGGCGATCCGTCTCATCACACCGACTCCAACAACGCCAGGAAGCGCGGCGCCGCTTTGGCTAATGAATACTTCGCTTCGACGGTGGCCCGGCCCGCCTCGCCCAGCCGGCGCCGCAGGTCAGGGTCGCGCAGGCGCTCGAACGCCTCGCGCCATTCCGCGGGTGAATCCGCCAGCAGCCCGTTTTCCTCGTGCCGGATAAACTCGAGCGCCGCGCCAACAGGCGAGGCCACACATGGTATGCCGCAGGCCATGTAAAGGAGCGCCTTTAGCGCACACTTGCCTTTGATCCATTCGCTATGTGGTTGCGGCATGATCCCTACCGAAAACCGTGCCAATTCGCTCACTTCCGTTTCCAACGACCACGGCCGCACCTCGACATTCGACCACGGCGCGCGCGCATTATCCGCCCCGACGAGGCAAACCTCCGCGTCTTCAAGCGACGCCAGCACTTCGCTGATGGGTTCCAAGTGGACCATTGTGCTTGGATTGCCGATCCAGCCGATCCGGTATGTATCGGGGCCCTGGGCCGCGGGCACGAACCGGCCCGTATCCACCACCGTCGGGAAGTGCACCGCTTTCGCGCCGGCCTCTTCCGCCACCGACGCCAGCCAGGCATTCCCGGCCAACACCAGATCGGCCCTCGCCATTATCTTGGCGATCTGCCCCCGGTCCTCGATGAGATTCCACGGTCCGCGCAACCGATGCGGCGGCTCGAGATGCACCGCGTCGTCGAAATCGTATACGATCCGTCGCGCACGCCACCGCAACAGCGCCACGGCACCCCGGACATATGCGCTCATGATGGCTTTCTGCACAAAGACGATGTCGTACCGGCCGGCGGCCAAAATCTGCCGGACACGGCGCGGCGTCTCGTGGCGATGATACCAGAACGGGCGATGGCGTCGATTCGGCCCCGTCAACACGCGCCATTCCCGCTCCGTCAGCGGGCAGGCCACGGTGCATTCGACGCCGTGGGCGCGCAGGTACGCTAAGAACTGCGTCACGCGGTAGCGCGGGCTGGCGGCAATGTCCGGATACAGCGTCAGGAAGAGCACCCGCATCGCCTCGACCTCCCAGTTGCTGGTACTCGGTCAACTATGACGTGACCCCTTCAGGCTTTCGCAACTGGCAACTAGGAACTAACTCAGGCTCCCAGGTGCAGCAAATCCCTCACAGGCGCCAGCACGCGGCCCACTGTGATCGGTGCCATACACGTCG
>CAYRLQ010000030.1:0-16004 GCA_964425145.1 uncultured Nitrospiraceae bacterium | reverse complement strand
GCTCTATATCCTTATTGTGTGTGACCAAGCTGGTTGGATGTTTTCTGATAGGTTCCAACATCCTTGACAGTCCCGTGGCGTTTTGACCACAACCAGCTTTGGCTCATCGCGGATAAGTATAGTCGGTTCAGTAGGGCCGAACAAGGCCACCACGCGCGTACCCGCGGCCAGTGCCAGGTGCATCAGCCCCGAATCGCAGCAGACCATCAGGTCCGCCGCGTGCAACACACAGGCCGCCTCACGCACCGTCGTCTCGCCCAGCAGCGACGTGCCCACGCCGATCCGTTCATCATCGCCCTGGCCCAGTTCGACGATGCAGCAGCCTAGCTGCTCGAGCACGTGGCACAGTTCGCGCCACCGGTCGAGCGGCCAGCGTTTCGTCGGCCAGGAGGCCCCGGGACCTACCGCCACCAACGGGCCCTTGCCGCTGGGTACGCGATCGAGTTGCGGGACGGTCCAATCCGAATAGTACAGCCGCGGACGGGCGACGGGTGCGGGCACGCCCGCGCACCGGGCGTAGTGTTCGAGACGGTAAACATCCCGGGGACCGCTGCGCAACAGTACATATCGATCCGTAGGCGCGCAGTCGACATTGACGGCATCTATGAACGGGTTGCCTTCCAGCAGGTCGGGATGATTACACAATACCGCGATGAAACTGTTCCGGTGTCGGGTGCGGAGCGCTTCGTAGATCGGAATCGCCATGATCTCGTCACCCAGCCGCCACCGCAACTCGACCAGGATCACGCGGCGCAGACCCAGCACCCGCTTGACACGCCAGCGGAATGCCCGGTACACCCGCAGCGCGCGCCGCTGAATCGGCCCAAACCGCTCTTCATACGTCAGATACGCCATCACGTCATTTTGGTGTAACGCAAGGAGATAAGGAGATTGAATTTTCAATTTTTTCTCTCCGTATCCCCTCCATATCTCCTTGTGTCTTCTTGCTGAGGAGGCTATCCCTTCCGTTGTACCTGACCTCTACGGGTTCGTAACGAAAGCCGACCCCTCGTTACGGATCAGTCCGATAGCTCCCCCCGGAGTTTGCGCAGGCGTTTGCGGGCGGATTCGTCGAGGCGGTCTTGGACGGGCCCGGGGGCGTTGGCGCGCCGAAGCCGTTCGAGGTTGCGCGCTACGTGGTCTTGCGCTTCGCGGGCAGTGGCGAGAAACTTGTCAGGCGCCATGACCAAGGCCCCCAGTGCCATGCACAAGTCACGTATGCCCCGGTCCGCCGTGACCACGATGATGCTGCGCCGGTCCTCGGCCGCGTAGACGAGCTGCTCGATAAGCGCATCGGCGGACTGCCCTCCGGCCGAGTAGAGCACCTCGAGTGTGGAAGCGCCGCCGAATGGGGCCGCGGGTTCGACAGAATCTCCGCGGCCATCGAAGACGACAGTGGTCTGGGAGCCAGTGTTCGTGCAGAAGCGCGCCACCTTTTCGATCAGGGCGTCGCGGGCGGCCTCGAGGTCTTCATCAGCCAGCGGCTTGAGGATGGCGGAATGGTGAATGACGTTGTAGCCGTCGATGTAATAGGTCCAGGGCATAACAGTTCCTGTGAGCGTTCAGGTATCAGCCGTCAGCATTCAGCCACCGGCTTGCCGGCCCAATGGCCAAAACTCCCCGTCTTGGCAAGGATAGACAGGATGGACAGGATGTGTTCATATTATCCTGAATATCCTGGACATCCTTGTTCATTCTTGTGGAGTAGATGTGACCGGGGGTAGCGTTTCTTGGCGCTCTCGGTAGGGCCACGTTCTTATCGTCCTTCTCGCTGGGTCTGTATCTGACGGCTGAATGCTTACGCGTTTTCTCACTCGATGTATTCGCGGGCAACGCGCGGGCCGAGGCCCGTCAGGATGTCGTGCGGCACGGTCTGGGCGTGGTCGGCCAATTCCCGGACCGCGATCGCCTCGTCGCCATCGGAGCCGATCAATGTCACGGTGTCACCCACTTGCACGTCGTCCAGGTTGCTGACATCGATCACGATCTGGTCCATGGACACGCTGCCGCGGATGGGGCATCGTTTTCCACGAACGAGGACATGGGCGCGGTTGGCCAAGGGATACCTGTATCCGTCCGCGTACCCCACGGGAACCACGGCCGCGCGCATGCGCTGTTCCGTAGTGTACGTGCGGCCGTAGCCCACACTCGCTCCCGGCTTGAGTTCCCTGACGAGTATCACTCGGCTCTCCCACCGCAGCACCGGGCGCAAGGGCGTCGCGCTGGGCGGCGCTTCGGTAGGCCACACGCCATACGTCATCAGCCCCGGTCGGACCATGTCAAAGGCGCCCTCGGGGTAGTTGATGATGCCGGCGCTATTGGCCGCGTGGGCCAGCTCGTAGGGGATGCCTGCCTTTTCCACTTGTTTGAGCAATTGTTTGAACACCGAGATCTGGTGAGATGTGAACGTATCATCAGTCGCCTCGGCCTCGGGAAAATGCGTCGCGATGCCCTCGATGTCAATGGGCGAAATCCGCGTGAAGTAGCGCATGGCATCAACGGCCTCATCGAGGGCGAATCCCTGCCGGCCCATGCCCGTGTCCACCTTGCAGTGGATTGACACGACATGGTTGGCGCGGCGGGCGAGCTCGCCCAGGCGTTCGGTCGAAGGCACGTCCGAGAGCATCACTCGCAGGTCGTGTTCAATCACTGCCCAGAAGGCGTCTTCCCCTGGCTGCACCAGCACGAGAATGGGCGCATCAATCCCGGCCGCGCGCAGTGTCACGCCCTCCTCGACTGTTGTGACGCCCAGCATCTCGACGCCCTGCGCCACGGCGCGCCGCGCGATCGGCACGAGGCCAAGGCCGTAGGCATTCGTCTTAACCACGGCCATCAGGCCGCATCCACGGGGAATCCGGCGTCGGACGACGTCCAGATTGTGCGCGTAGGCATTGAGGTCGATAATAGCGCGTGAGGGAAATGCATTGCTCATCAAACGTTCTCGATGTTGAGGGTTTTCCAGTTGATGCGGGCAAATTGTATCCCCGAGTAAACCGTATATATGGCCACGAACACCATGGCCCAGAACGAGGCCGTGCGGATAACCTCCTTCGAGAGCGAGACGGCCTCAGGGAACCGCGTAGCTATATCGCCGAAGGTGTCGAGTATGCGCGCGACAATCGCCAGGAACAGGAACGTAAACACATATATCATCTGGATGACCGCTTTTGTCTTGCCCCACTTGTTGGCCGCGATCACGACCCCGTCGCTTGCGGCCAGCGACCGCGCCCCGGTGACCAGGAACTCCCTCGCGATAATCACCACGATTGTCCAACCAGGGACGTGCAAGTAACGGTTTCCCATAAGCATGATAAACGCCGCTACAATCAGGACTTTATCCGCCACGGGGTCCAAAAGTTTCCCGAAATTTGTGATCAGACCGCGGTCACGCGCGATCTTGCCATCGTAAAAGTCAGTGATGGTCGCCACGATGAACAGAAGGTACGCGAGGAAAAGGCAGACCACGTTCGGAAATGACATCAGGGCTACAAAGAGCAGCGCTATAAAGAAACGCGCTACGGTGAGTCGGTTGGGCAAGTTCATGGCACGGCCATTCTAGCAAAAGGCGTCAGCGGGTCCCACTTTCCCCTTGAGGGAGCTGCACGCTGCTGGGCGCACCGGGTTAGAATTCCGGATCGATCGGCGATGGCGGCACGACCATCTCGCGGGTACCGGCTTCGACGCGCTTGTCCGTGATCTCCGCTTTGGGATGCACGATCACGGTATACGTAATCCAACCGAGGAGCAGGATAGCGCAAATCGCCGCCCAGGCCAGCAGGTCCTCTTTCCAGACGGCGACTTGGGGCGTCTTCATCCTGGGGGTTTGGGGAGCATGGCTGATAAACCCGGCACGCGCGCGGAAGCTGTCGACATAGCGCTCGGGCGCCACGTTTAGGAACCTGCAGTACGTTCGCAAGAACCCCACCGTGTAGCCCGGGGCCGGCAGCGCCTCGAAGTCGCCCCGCTCCAATGCCTCAATGTACACGGTCGGAATGCGCACTTGCTCAAACACGGCCTGCGCGCTCAGCCCCAACGCCTCGCGCTGTTGCCGCAGCTCGTCCCCTGGATAAGGAACCTCGTTCATGCAACCTCGTCCGTGTTACGCGGCACGTCTACAAGTATCTCGCGGGCCTTGCTGCCGGTATGCGGCCCTACAATTCCCTTCAACTCCATCATATCGATCAAACGCGCCGCTCTAGTATACCCTACCCGCAACCGTCTTTGCACCATCGAAATGGACGCCTGGCCCGTGTCCAACACCACCCGTACGGCATCCTCGAACAGTTCGTCGCCTTCCTCGAGCAAATCATCTTGAGGCTGGTCGGATTGGCCGAAACGCTCGATGTCGTCGCGGTACTGCGGCGGGGCTTGCGTCTTGAGATACTCGATCAGTGCCTCCATTTCACGGTCGCTGACGAACGCGCCCTGAATTCGGAGCGGCTTCGAGCGGCCCGCCGGCAAGTACAGCAAGTCACCCTTGCCGATCAGGCGTTCGGCGCCGATCTCGTCCAAGATGCACCGTGAATCCACGCGCGACGATACCTGGAATGACATCCGCACCGGGAAGTTCGCCTTGATCACGCCCGTCAACACATCCACCGAGGGCCGCTGCGTTGCGATGATCAAGTGAATCCCGGTTGCGCGCGCTAACTGCGTCAAGCGTGCTATCGCATCTTCGACCTCTGCCCGGGCCGACATCATCAGGTCTGCCAACTCGTCAATAATGCATACGATATAGGGCAGTTTGCGGTTCACGGTGATCGATTCACTGCCGCTTCTGCTCGGTCCGACCATTTCGATCTCGCCGTTCGCCACGCGCTCGTTGTACACCTCAATGTTGCGCATGCGCAGATGCGCAAACAGTCGGTACCGCTCTTCCATCTCATTGATCAGCCAGTTCAAGGCGGTAGCCGCCTTCTTGGGGTCAACGACTACCGGTGTGGTCAAATGCGGGATGCCGTTGAAAATGGACAGCTCGACCATTTTCGGGTCGACCAGTATGAGCTGCATCTCATCAGGCGTGTTGGTAAACAGCAGGCTGGCCAGAAAAGTCTTGATGCAGACCGTTTTGCCTGCGCCCGTCGCGCCGGCAACGAGCAGGTGGGGCATTGTGGCCAGGTCGGCATTTAGCACCTCGCCCGCGATGTCCTTGCCCAGGGCGAGCTTCAATCGGTCATTGTTCTTCTGAAACACTTCCGATTCCAGCAACTCCCGCACGAGGACCGGCTCGCGCGTTTTGTTCGGCACCTCGATACCGACGCGTCCCTTACCGGGAATCGGCGCTTCCACACGCACGCCTTGCGCCTTCAGCGCCAGGGCAATGTCGTCGGCCAGTGAGTGAAAACGGCTGACCTTAATCCCCGGCGCGGGTTGGAGTTCAAATCGGGTGATTGTCGGACCGCGCACCACTCGGGTTACGCGCGCCTCGATGTCAAAAGTCTTGAGCGTGTCTTCAAGTCGCACACTGGTTTGCCGCAGTTGCTCGGACATGTCCGTCGCCGGCCGCTTGTGCGGGCTGTCCAACAAGTTGAGCGAGGGTTTAGTGTATTGCTTGGGATATTCGTAGTCGGCCGGCAGTTTATCCTCCACGGCCGTCTTGCGCCGGAGCAGTGGCTTGTTCGGCGCCGTGGGGTTACGCGCAGTCAGCAGCGCCTCGAGGGAGACCGATTCCAGGGGCTTTCCATCCGTGACTGGTTCGGACTCCATGGACTCTTCGTCCGCGGTTGGCGCGTTGATATCCTCGTCGATCTCCGCCGCGTTGGCCAGCACGTTAAAGGGCGTATACCCTTCAAGCTCGCCGGCTTGCTCCTCGGCAAGCGCCTCGAAAAAGGCTACACCTTCCTCAGCGGCGGCAAGCGGCTCGGTCTCGACGGATTGCGTAGGCGTTTCCAATGGAAGGTCTTGCTGGCTCGGCGCCTCCCCGAGCGGATTGTCTTGCGCCGACTCCACGTATGTGGCGCCGGTTCGGACGTGGATGCGGCTCAGGTCTTCCATCGCTTCGCCCGCGAGACCACTGTCATCCAAGTAACCGGAATACGCCGGGCCATCCTCAGGCACATTTGAAGACGGCTCATCGACACCCGGTTCGGAACCGAGAATGCGTTGCGCCGCTTTGCGGAACGGCTGACGCCGCTCGAGGACGCGTTCCTGGTGAGCCGCCCATAAGGCGCCCGCCGCCTTGCACGACGCCATGTTAGCCTGGAGTACCATGCGGCTCAGCCCACGCAGGAGCACAAAGATATGCAAAAACAGAAACTCCGTCGCCAGGAGAATGCCGATGACTGCCAGGGTAGCCGCGATGATGTTTGCGCCCACTATCCCAAAGAGCGGAAGCAGATGATCACCCATGAAGGCCCCGAATGCGCCGCCCGGCGCCGTGTTATCCGTGCGCGACGCCAGGTCGATATGCAGCAACCCCGCCACTGAGCCCGTCAGCAGGAATGTGCCCAATAACCGCATCGGAAACCGGTCGAGGGGACGGTGCCGCACAAGCATGATCCCCCACACGCACGTGATGAAATACAGCACATGAGCCGATGGTCCCACCAACACCCCCAGTAGCCCGGCCACCACAGCACCTGCCATACCCAAGGCATTGGGTGCTTCGGCTATGCTGCTTATGGGTCGGCGCGACTCGCCCTGATAGCTGTCCGTAACCAAGGCCAGGAAAAGAAGCGTCGTGAACGCAAGCATGAGAAAACCAAGTATCTCACGTCGGCGATCGCTCTGACCTTCGGTCACTAAGCTCATTAGCCGCATCTCCGGCAATTATTATACCACATTTTGCACAACTATGATAACAGATACTCCCGCCATATGCAACAAAATATTGTGGCCGCGTTTTCGATGCTACTACATATTGATTTCCCGCAATCTATCAATCCTCGTTTTCTGCGATTCTGTCGAATATTCAGGCGTATTTCGCGAAAAAGCAGATTTGTTGACATAGTTTAACGTGGTTTTCAATCCAAGGTAACCCGTCACAGGGCAAAACGCCGATAGACTCAGGTGTTTTCGCTCCGGGGCCGTAAGAAAAGGGCCAGTCCTTTGCAGATACTGCCCTACGTGCTATTTCTTCTTCTTCGCCCTTGGTTTGCGCGGTCGCGAGCTATTCTTCAGGGCTTGATCGAGATCGGCGATGATGTCGTCGGCCTCCTCGACTCCGACCGCCAAGCGAATCAGCGTATCGGTGATACCCAGGGCGTAGCGCTCTTTGCGGGTGATGTCGTAATAGCTCACGGTCGCCGGGTGGGTGATCAGCGTCTCGACGCCGCCGAGGCTGGGGGCAATGAAACATAGTTTTAAGTTGTCTAAGAACCGTTTCGCTGTCGCCAGGCTTCCCTTGATGTCGAAGGTCACCACGCCGCCGAACCCAGTCATTTGCTCCTTGGCGATGTCGTGATGGGGATGGCTCTCGAGGCCGGGGTAGTAGACCCGCTTGACGCGGGGATGTGCCTCAAGAAACCGCGCCGCTTTCATTGCGGTCTCGTTCTGCACGGCTATCCGCAACGCGAAAGTTTTCAACCCGCGCAACAGCAGATAGCAGCAGTGCGGGTCGATGACGCCGCCGATGGCCTTGTGCAGCGCCCGGACCTTGTCGATCAACTCCTTGCGCCCGAGCACAGCGCCCGCAAGAATATCGTTATGGCCTCCGAGGTACTTCGTGCAACTGTGCAGCTCGAGGTCCACGCCGAAATCGAGTGGATGCTGGTTCATCGGGGTGCTGAACGTGCTGTCGATCAGTGTAAGCACGTTGTGTTTCTGTGCGATCTCGCGCAAGCGGTTCAAATCGAAGATGTTCAGGTAGGGATTGGTCGGTGATTCGGAGAAGATGAAGCGGGTATTGGGCCGGACCGCCTTATCCAGTGCATCGTAGTCCCCGAACGGTAGGATCGTGCACTCCACGCCGAACCGCTTGAGGTACGCGCTGCAGAACTCGAGTGTCTTCTTGTAGGCGTCGTCGGTGATCACGATGTGATCGCCGCTGCGGACCAGCGCCAGGATCGTCGTGACGATCGCGCTCATGCCCGAGCTGGATACCACGCAGTCCTCCGCACCCACCAGCGCGGCCAGGCGCCGCTCGGCCACCAGCTCGGTGGGATTGCCATAGCGCCCATACTCGAACCGTGCTTTGCCGTGCTTCGTATACGCCTCAATCTCCTTGCTGTCCTTAAAGGCATAAGTTGACGTCTGCACGATGGGCGTGGTAATCGAGTCAGCATACCGCAGCCTATCCTCGCCTGCGTGGATAGCCCGCGTCGAAAAACCCTGGTTTTGAACCAAATCTTTGGGCTTTCGATGCTTTTTCTTCATCAGATATTTCCTTTCATCGAGTACAAACCGAGTGTTTCATATCCCGGTCTGGAAATGTCAAGGAGGCCATTGACCTCGCCCTGAGTACGGTTAACGAAACCATTGCCTAGTGGCTGTGACGAGTTGTAAGAGAATCACTACTGTAGCGTATCATAATTGATGACACCCCAGCCAACTCACGCTGTCGTGTCGTGTAGCGACACTTGATAGTGGCCAAGAAGTGAATTGCTAGGGCTTTGTCAATCAATACTGTTATGGGTATAGCCCGCGGCTTGGAGCGGCAAAAAGAGGGCCAGACCCGCCTTGCGGACTCGTTGGGTCAGTCCTTTTTTGCTCGTCGGCGGTTAATGGTGCGAGGTAGACGCGCCGCTTCCCTCGCCCTCCTCTTGAAGAGCCAATCGGGTTCCCACCCCCACGTGCAAATATCTCTCGCGAAAGGCCTCTTTCATCAAACGTCGCGTTTCGTCACCGGAGCAATGACACGGCCCGACCTTCTGTATGTTCATTTCTTTGAAGTGATCGATAACGCTGCGAATTTCGCGCGCAGATGCGAAGCCCATGTGAAAACCTCCCAAGACCGCGTACACCGGCATATTGGCATGGCGCGCCGCCGCCTTTGCTATTCTCGCTATCCCCGGGTGTGCACAGCCGGTGATGACGATTAGTCCTTCGTGGGTCTTCAGATACAACCCCTGTTCCTCGAGGCCATTGCCGAGAACGCCCGTCGTCCAGGCTCCGTCACAGACCTGACAGGGCTGGTCGGTCTCCACTACAGTGGCTCCTGGTTGGGTGACGACGTGTCTGAAATCGTAAGGGAAAGCCTTTGGCATGAATACCTTCACGTTGCGGTTCGCCTTGAGAAAGGCATCCAGCCCGCCGGTGTGATCGGCGTGGATGTGGGAGAGAACGACGATATCTATCTGTTCAGGGCTGAACCCCAACTTGGTCATGTTGGAAAGAAGCAGCCGCCCGTTCCCCCCGGTATCGAAGAGGATCGTTTCAGGCAACCCCTCGATGATGCAGCTAAATCCCCATGCGGTTTCTAAGCGATCGTCGAATGGGTTATTGTCGTACACAATTGTGATCATGATATTGAACCTCCTTTTCTCCTGAGCACGGTGCTGCATGGGAAGTTCCTTAAGCTCTAGACCCCATGCGGCCTCTGTGAGCAGCCAAAGCGCAAGGAGCAGCAACAATGTAGCTGTTAGCTGATAGTTGTTAGCTGTTAGCTGCCGCGCCATGTCAGTCTACCGATTCACTCAGCCTCGCATTGAGGAACTGATGCCATTATATAGCGCTCATTCGAAGTTGAGCAGTACCAAGAGCCTCTAACAAAAAGACACATTCTTCTTGTGGCATGGGCATCTTGCCCATGGAATCACGGGCTGGAAGCCCGTGCCACCGGGGTTCTGTTAGAGCCTCTAAGGCTCGAACAGCGCCGTCGAGAGATACCGCTCGCCGGAGTCGGGGAGGATTGCCACGATGATCTTCCCTTCGTACGCATCCTGGGCCGCCAAGCGTAACGCTACAGCCGTCGCGGCGCCGCTGCTGATCCCGCTGATAAGGCCTTCCTCGCGCGCCAGGCGGCGGGCTGTCTCAAACGCTTCCTCATCCGACACCAATTCAACTTTGTCCACCATGTCCATATCGAGTACATCGGGCTTGAATCCCGCGCCTATGCCTTGAATCTTGTGCGGCCCGGGCTCCCCGCCCGATAGCACCGGCGATGTCGCCGGCTCGACGGCGACGGTCTCGATAGGCTTACCCTTTTTCCCCTTGATGAATCGACTTACGCCGGTGATCGTGCCGCCCGTGCCCACCCCGGCTACTAGCACGTCCACTATGCCGCCCGAGTCGTTCCATATTTCCGGGCCGGTCGTCATAAAGTGGATCAACGGATTGGCCGAGTTCTTGAACTGCTGCGGCAGAAAGTAGGTCGGGTTCTCCGCCGCAATACCTTCGGCCTCACGAATCGCGCCTGGCATGCCTTCGTCGCCGGGCGTCAACACCAGGTCGGCTCCGAAGGCCTTCAGCATCTTACGCCGTTCGATGCTCATTGTCTCGGGCATGGTCAAGATCAGCCTGTACCCACGTGCGGCCGAGACATAGGCCAGCGCAATGCCCGTGTTGCCCGAAGTCGGCTCGACGATCGTGCCACCAGGCTTGAGCGCGCCCCGCCTTTCCGCGTCCCAGACCATGCTCGCCCCGATCCGGTCCTTCACCGAGTGCGACGGATTGCGGCCTTCCACCTTTACGAGCACCCGTCCTCCGAGCCCGGCGGCCATCTTGCCCAGCAGGATCAAGGGCGTGGCGCCGATACTCCGGCTCGCATCTTCAAACACCCGCATCCGGACCAATCCTCCTCTCCACGCCGCCCGCTTCAGGCTCTCAACAGTCTAGCGTAAACTGGTTCATAGTTTCTATTGTTTTAACGCGTTGATTGCCTAATACGTGCTCGTGCTCGTGCTCGGCGCCCGTGTAGCGGTTCAAGTGTCTTGCAATTGAGGCTTGTAAAACGCCAGAATCGCTCACGGGTATGGTGGCTTGCCGTGCATATCAGAGGCGAGGGGTAGAGGAGTAATCATGCCTATAGTACTGGTGGCACTATGCATAGTAGCGGCCGATTCCATCGTGCTCAATAACGGCGCCATCCGCGTTGAGGTGGACCCACTGATGTTTTCCGTGCGGTATGTAGGCGGCCCGGGCGGCATCAACTTCGTGCAGCCGCTGTACATGCCTCCCGAGACCCGGGGGGGCCATGCCTGGGCTGACCCTGGTGGAATCTCCACGGACTTGATACCCTCGGAAGGTCGCGACGCGGCTATTCGGCGCGGTCCTGCGGAGGTGATCGAGCGGACCGAGCGTTCCGTAGTCCTACTTGGTCCCATTTCGGAAAAACTACAGGTCCGCCTGAAGAAGGAAATCCAAATTGACCCACATGAACCGCAAGCCCGATACACCGTGTCCGTGCTCGCGGTCGACGCTGTCCCCAAGCGCCTCGCAATTCGCAACACGGTGCGCATTGCACCGGGGACCACGTTGCGCGTTGGCCGGTCCGATGGTACTATACGGGCCTTGGCGGGAATAGACGTCATCGAATCCGCCGTGGTGGAGTCGCCGGAGTATTGGCTGATTCCCGTGCCGCCGACCGGCCGAATGGAAGGGGTTGTCCTTGCGGCGTTTGTTCCGAAGATTACCCACGAGAACCGCTACGGGACCTGGGTACGGCGGATAGCCCATATGCCTGCGAGGGCCTCCGACATGCCCCATGAAGCCACCTTCATTTGTCTGCTGGATGAAAAGACCATGAGCTACGGCGCGGTGCTCCAGGGCGCTCTGGTGGAAGTCGTCCCTTCCAGTCCGGCGGTCTTCACCGAGCAATGGACGATTCAAAAGCGCAGCGGGATGAAACATGTGAATCCTGTGAAAAAATCGATCAAGCCGTCAGAGACCACTGATAGCTGACAGCTACGAGGAGTATACGCCTTGCCTAAGAGGAAAAAGGACCGCGTTGTCGTTTACACGGACGGCGGCTGCGACCCGAACCCTGGAATGGGGGGTTGGGCGGCAATTCTGGTGTATAAAGGCTATTGCAAAGAGTTGTCGGGAGGCGAACGGCGCACCACAAACAATCGCATGGAAATGACGGCTGCCATCCGGGCGCTTGAAGCGCTTAAGCACGCCTGTTCGGTGACCGTGTCCACCGATTCGGAGTATCTGCAAAAGGGCATCACATTGTGGGCGCCGGCCTGGAAGCGCAGGAACTGGAGGCGCAAGGGCGGCCCCATCAAAAACTTGGACCTCTGGAAACGCCTCGACGAACTGACGGAGCTTCATGATGTTCAATG
Source organism: uncultured Nitrospiraceae bacterium (assembly GCA_964425145.1). GTDB lineage: Bacteria > Hydrogenedentota > Hydrogenedentia > Hydrogenedentales > SLHB01 > CAYRLQ01. Next base: position 3,843 of record CAYRLQ010000030.1, on the reverse strand, counting down.
GCGATGGGTGCGCGGCCACGCGGGCGACCCGCTCAACGAACGCTGCGACTACCTTGCTAACGATGCCATCGCCAGGCTGAAGCAGGGCAAGGCATAAATTCAGTTATCAGTTATGGGAAATGCCCCGAATCTGAGGCAATACCTGGGGTCGATTGATGAAGGATGGGAGATTAAAGACGGCTGGTTTCCGTAGCATACTAAGCGTGTTGCTGGGGCTCGTACTCCTTCTGTTGCCGCCGCGAAACAGCACGGCAGTGGAGATGGTTTTTCCCGGCCCAGCCTGGGCAACCAAATCACCGGACGAGGTCGGGTTGGACCCGGTCAAACTGGATGCCATCAAGGATTATGCCGGCGGCCGCGGGTGCATCGTCCGGCACGGGTACCTGGTCTACACGTGGGGGGATGCTACCCGGCGCGGCGATGTGGCCTCGGCCCTCAAACCGTGGATTTCTCACTTCCTGTTCAAGGCCGTGGAAGACGGCCGGCTCGCAAGCCTGGACACGAAGGTAGGCGAGTTTGAGCCACGTCTCAACGACATCAACGCGGACCTGGGGTATAAAGACCGGGACATGACCTTCAGACACATGGCCTATCAGATCGCCTGCTACGGCCTCACAGATGCGCCCGGTACAGCCTTTGACTACAACGATTGGCACATGGCGCTGTTCTTTGACACCCTGTTTGGCAAGGTTTACGGCGCCAACCATGAAGACGTAGATGACATGGTCTTGCACGCCATGCTCACCGATATTCCTCAATGCCAGGATAATCCGACATTCATGGCCTTCGGCACCAGCGACAGGCCTGGCCGCCTGGGTATCTCGCCCCGCGACTTCGCGCGATTTGGACTACTTTATCTGAACAAAGGAAACTGGAATGGCCAACAGCTCATCGGCGAACAGAATGCGACGATGGCCGTCAGCAGTCCCTTGCCGAACGCCGTTCCGCGCACTACTGCCGACGCGGCCGAGATGATCCCGGGGCAGCGGACTCTCGGGTCGCGGCGTATACCGGACAACCAGTGCGATCACCAAGGCAGCTATAGCTGGCTTTGGTGGGTTAATGGGGTGAACCGGGAAGGCCGGCGTAACTGGCCCGATGCGCCGACGAACGCCTATGCCGCGCTGGGCCACGGTGACAAGCGCGGCATGGCCGTGTTGCCCGGCCTCGAGGTTATCATTTCGTGGAACGACAGCCAATTAGGCCAGAAGCCTCTTAACGAAGTCTTCAGATTGCTTGGCGAAGCGGCCGCAGATGTCCCCCTTCGCGGACAAATTGTCGCCGACCCGGCCAACCCCGCGTGGCTTGTGTACAACAGAGACGATAACAGCGATGGAAAGCTGGACCCGTTCTTTATGTGCGGCCCAGGCGACCCCGAGGGGTTCCTTTACCGCGGCGCCCGTAACCCCGACGGAACCCGGAACGGCGACCAGATGGCCATTGTCAAGAAGATCAAAGGCACTGGTGCGAACTGCATATATCTCCAGGCCGTGCGCTCGCACGGCGGTGACGGCGGGGCCACGCATAATCCGTTCGCGGGTTCGGACCCGAACAAAGGTCTGGACGAGAACATCCTCAATCAGTGGGAAACCTGGTTTGCGGCGATGGACGACAGCGGCATCGTCATCTACTTCTTTTTCTACGATGACAGTGCCCGAATCTGGGATACGGGAGACACCGTGGAGGCTGAAGAGCGCGCGTTCATCCAGGGACTTGTCAACCGATTTGAGCACCGCAAACACCTGATTTGGTGCGTGGCCGAGGAATACCAAGAAGCGTATACGGACAAGCGGGTGAAGAACATCGCCGCCACTATCCGTGCCGCCGACGAGCACAATCACGTCATCGCGGTGCACAAGTGGAGTGGTTTAACGTTCGACGAGTTCGCCGATGACCCCAATATCGGCCAGTTTGCCATCCAATACAACAAAGAAACCCCCTCTGCGCTGCACAGCGGTGTGGTGACGGCATGGGCCGGAGCGAACGGCCGGTACAACCTGAACATGTCCGAGGCGGCGAATCATGGCTTTGGCTCGATGGCCCGCAAGAAAAACTGGGCCTGCGCGATGGGTGGGGCATATGTGATGGCGTTAAGGTGGCAATTCGATTCTGACTCGGCCCCTTCGCTGAGCGACCTTCAGGCCTGCGGTCACTTGGTGGGGTTTTTTGAATCGACCAATTTCAATGAAATGGCTCTGCATGATGAGCTGCGGCACGGCGGGACCGAATACGTCCTTGCGCGCCCAGGTGACAGCTATATCGCCTATGCGTCCAATCTTGCCGGAGACCTGGGTATTAAAGACATGATCGCCGGCACGTATGCGTTCTCCTGGATTGACGCGGCGACCGGCACGGTAATCCGGCAAGACCGTGTAGTTGTTGAGGCGGGTAGCCAAACGTGGAATCGCCCCGCCGCCGTCGGTGACGAGCTGGCGGTCTGGATTAAGAAAGCCGACGACTGAGACCTGACAGCTACCCAGCCGCCCTCAGTGTTTCGATGGCTTCGAGGTAGGAGGGGCTTTGGTAGATATAGGACCCGGCCACGAGCACATTGGCGCCCGCCTCGATGACAGCGGGCGCGGTTTGCGGGCCGATGCCGCCGTCGACCTCAAGATCGCGGTCGCCGATCATTGCTCGGACATTGCGGATTTTCCGCAACATTTCGGGGATGAATTGCTGCCCGCCAAACCCGGGATTCACCGTCATGATCAGCACGTAGTCAACTGCGTCCGCTAGAAACTCCATCTCGTCCTCGGTCGTGCCTGGATTGAGCACGATGCCAGCCTTGCAGCCTAGTTCCTTGATACGGCTGATAATTCGGTGCAGGTGCCGCACCCCTTCAGCGTGGATCGAGATGCTGTCCGCCCCAGCATGTACGAAAGCCTCCACATAGTCGCCGGGGTTGTCGATCATGAGGTGCACATCCATCGGCACGCTGCAATGAGCGCGCAGCGCAGCGACTACGGGCGGACCAATTGTAATGTTGGGTACGAAATGGCCGTCCATCACGTCGAAATGAATCCAATCCACTCCGGCCTCGACCACCGCTCGGATCTCTTCACCCAAGCGACTGAAATCGCTTGACAGTATTGAAGCGGCTATTTTGATATCCGGCACAGCTTTTCCCTCGCTTCGTGTTGGGTATTCTGGGGACAGTATACTTAATTCAGTCGTTCTTGGTCTTTGGTCCTGGTTTTCGCTTCCTCCTGAATTAAGTATACTGTCCCCAGAATACCCCCGGCTACAGACCGCCGTGGGCAGTTATCACCGGTTCGGCGTCACCCTTGTAGTAATACGAACGGACTTTAACCCTGTCCAGGAAAACCTCCACGGTCATTTCGTCAAAAAACCAAATTGGAATCGTGATTGATTGGCCCGAAACCAGCTTCGGTGGCGTGCCATGGACATAATCGGACATTTGTGGAAAGACCGTCTGCCGCACGGCGTGGCGGTCTATGGTGTCCACCCGGACCTCCTGCGGGACCAGGGACTGCGGCACCGTATACGTTACTTCGACGAGCCGCCGCGCATCGGGCAGAGACACGTCGCCCGATGGGCGCACATAGTAAAACACCGTCTCACCTTCGTAAATCAGCGTTCCCGCCACAGGCTCCTGCTCGAGTACGACGTCCTTCGCCGCTCCGGGCGTATCTACTCGCTTCGGAACCGGCAGCACCCCCATAGGCGAAAGGATCCGTAGCACCCCTTGCACAGGTTTTCCCACAATGTCCGGCATTAGGAACGGTGTCGGCGAGGGGCTGTCACTTACCAGAAGGTGGATTCTCCCGCCGCTGCGAATGCGCTGCAGCGGGGCCGGGTCCTGTGCGATGATCGTGTCGCGTG
>CAYRLQ010000029.1:0-22454 GCA_964425145.1 uncultured Nitrospiraceae bacterium | reverse complement strand
GTAGTCATCCGCGGCAAAAAAGAAGGCTGGCGCGGCGGTAACACAATCGACATCTACCGCCAAGGCGCTGTGAACAACATCAAGGACTTCTGTGCGGGCATCGCCGATGGTAAATACCTCAACAACGCCCAGGAAGCCGCCAATAGCACCATGACGAGCATACTCGGACGCATCGCGGCCTATGAAAACCGCGTCGTCACTTGGGACGAAATGGTCCAGGCCAACACCAAACTGGACCCGAAACTTGACCTGCCCGAGGATGGCCCCGAACGCAAGGCCTAGCCAGGGTCAGTCGTTAGTTGTCGGCCGTCAGTTTTCAGCTCAATGCTGATAACTGAATGAGGAAAGCACCGCGCCTATTTCTTGGAACCAGCGGCCCCTCCGAAAAGCTCCTTGCCAAGATTTTTGTAAAGGGCTCTCATCCCTTTCTGCAACTCGGCCTTTTCTTTGTCAAGACGCGCCATTTCCTTCTCAATATCCTTCACGCGGTCGCGTTTCGTCGCCAACTGGACTACCGGATTCTTTCGATCCGCGCCCGCAGGAGACTTCTTCGGCCGGCGTTTGGCTTTCCCCGCTGTTCGACGCTTGGCATTTTTACCGAGAATGGCCCTGAGCGTCACGACGGCGATACCAAGTTCTTGGGCTACATCTTTTTGCGTCGTACCTCGGGCTCGCAGTTTGAGCGCCCGTTCCTTCATCGCGCGTTTCTGTTCAGGGCTGTAGCGGACACCTTTTCCCATAACGGAATTCCTCCTGAATTATCGCCTCGTTTAGGTTCTTTTCAATCCTGTCTCGATAGACACTGCGTGGCATTCTACTTGCTCGGTGGTGGAAAAGTAAAGCCGCAGAGAAAAACCACTACGCTCCGTAACTTTCCTATACCCTAGCTAACGCGCCTTCCGAAAGGGTCAATAGCGAAGCGAACGCTTTACGACGCGGCTACCACGTGGCGAGATCGAAGCTGAGGAAGCGGTCGAAGAGTTCCGTTTTGCGAACTCTTTTGAGCACTTGATAAAAGCCGCCTTCCTCTTCGAGACTCTCGAACTCTACCAAGCCGAACCTTTGAAGAGGCCGCAGAATCCGGGAAGTCGCAATCCATTTGTCATAATCGTCGAGACGATCCGCAGGAAACTCCGCCTTCACCGCAGGCAAGAAGAGCATTGGTATCAGCTCATCCAGCGACCGCCAGTCTTCCGCCTCTTGGCCGAGGATGAACAGCGAAAATGCAATGGTGCCCTGTACTGCCGGGCATTCGAGCATCCGGTCCATGTAGGCAAGATTAAACTCCCGAAAATAGGTCCGGAAAAGCAACGCATACAGCGCGCCGGCCGCCGCTTCAGGCATGAAAGACTTGCCTTTCCTCGTCACCCGGAAAGAGCCCTTGCTGCGCCGAATAAGCCTTGCAATCTCGAGTACAATGCGCAGCGTATGAAGCGGAAGCACGTCACTTTCGTTAAGCACTTTGTGGAACCGCCGAAGCATATTGACAAACCACGACGGCAAGTGCATGCTCTCGACCATCTGAAGGACAAACTTGCGGTTCAGGTTCCCAGCGGCGGTGGCCTTCGTTCCGTCCGACTCCACGAGCGCCTCGAACATGACACGGGCGTTCAAGAGGATCGGAGCTGCCTGCAGTTGCGCAAATGGCAGTTGTTCCTCAAGGCGCACCGCGCTTCCGGAACTTCCCCAATCGCCATAGATTAGCCGGCGTACTTGAAGCGGCGAAAGCCCCCCCAATTCCGCGTCCGGCCGCTTGTTATACTCCATTGAAAGCCGTTCAAGTTGCTCGTTCGCCTCTTCCAGGCTCTGGAAGTCGTGTTCCTGAATAAGCCTGACGACTCCCTCCCGAAGGGGCGGCGGCAGTATGTCCAAATCCGAGAGGCCCTCCTCACCGTACTCGTCCCGGTCTGTGTAAGCCTTCAAGACCGCAACGATACGATCATAGAGTTCGTCAAACTCGGCCTCGAGCTTTTTGTTGGGCGCGCGATTGGCTTCTGCCGCGACATATTCGACCAACTCTTCAAGCTCATCCAACTTCAGCTCGAACGTCAGAAGACCTTCTCCATCAAGCACGCCGAAACGGAGCTTTGTCTCAAGCTCCGGCCACAGGCGGATTTTCTCGATGATCAGTTGATGTTGCCTCTTCGTCAACTCAATCGGAACAGTATCCCCTGGATTGATTCGTTTGTGCACGCCCATTTGGTCGTCTCCCTCTAGTTCAGATATACAAGGATACATGCTCACTGCCAAACAATCCAGCCCTATAACGTTAGAAAACAAGGACAGTGCCCGCTTTCTCCGCACCTTGCTGCAAGCGTCGGTTGGGTGTCGCGCCCGCTCTATTCATTTTGTGATTTGCGTTGAGCAGTATTCAGCGCACAGTTCTATCAGATATGGAAGGGGATTTGCACAGGCTCATACAGCAACCCAAATCCGCACGTAAGGCTTAGCGGAGAAACGGGGACTGTACCAAGCGAGCGACCGACAGGGAGCGAGACGGGACTGTCCCCGCTTCTCCGCGATCAAGCGTCCCTTGACTCGTCCAGCGTGGCCAAGGTGCGGCACAGAAGGAGCGATCTCCGCCATCGGGGGTTTTACGTGCGGATTTGGGCAGCAGCCTTGTGCAAATCCCCTGTCTTGTGTGCCGCAAATTCCGGCGGACAAAGTTTCTAAGAACCGACTTTTGCCACGGGCTTCTAGAGATTCGCCAGGGCGAACGAGATGAAGGACGCCCAGAACCGTGAGAACGGCGTCTCGCTCGGATACCGGATGAATTCCACATGGCCGTCCATATACAGGACATTGCCGCCACCCGGGACATGGTTGAAGTTTCCAGTGTTGTCGCCGCTCGTGTCATCATACATAACGAAGATGTCACTTTGGGCCTGCGCACTGGCCGCTGGATTATTGATGTCCGTGATGAGGAACCGTTCGATGCCTTCCCGGAACCGCAGGCCTGTGAAGCTCCCGTACGAGATGTCGTTTTCATAGACCGACGGGTCGCCGTCGTCAATCCACGCGTCAACACCGTCCATGACCTCGTAAAACGCGGCAAAGGCATCGCCGGTCAGGTAAGTCGTCAGGTTGCTCGGTGTAAGGGCGGGATCATTCTCAAGCGACGGGTCCGCCATCATGCCCTCCGGCGTCAGTAGCCACCCGATGTAAAGGTAGGATCTATCACTGAACCTACACGGGTCCGGTTGCCCATCGGTGAAGAACTCATCAAGCTCCCGTTGGTACGAGGCATCCGACGGACACTCGAGGACATTGACGTCGCTCAGGTACTCGGGGAAAATCTGAGGGCCGTCAGGAAACGCCTTGAAACTGGTAGCGCGGCGGCAGATGCCGGCCACGGCGGGGTCTGACTCTCTCCACTTATGGTTGGTCGGAAATCTCTCGCCACGCGACTCGTTGGCGTACATCTTGAACACAAGTCCGATCTGCTTGAGGTTGTTCTGGCAGCTCGAGCGCCGCGCAGCCTCACGCGCTCGCGCCAGCGCCGGCAGTAGTATGGCCGCCAGAATGCCGATGATCGCGATGACGACCAACAATTCGATTAGTGTGAAACCTCGCTTTTTCATGACTCCTCTCTCCTATTGGTTAAGCAATTTGAATGCCTCCTGACAAAATCCTGCTCCGAATCTCACTACAGTCGCTGATATCCTCCTTTCAGGCGGATTCCCCTTATCCTTTCGCGCCGCGCTACCGAAGCGATAAGCGCAGCCTCCTCTCCACCTCACACATCTTACACCATCCAATGGCGAGCTTCAAAGACTCCTGTGAACACAGCGACACATGAGGGCGCGTCTATCGCAGCCGATCCATGGTTGCGTGTTTATTGTTCGGTTCCGGCTGGTCCCGAAACTGCAGGATTTGAGCGCGCGTCGTATTCATGCGAATGAGGCCGTGGGCGTCCATGGTCGCCGGTTCCCATGGACCCGCCTCGGAGCGGCGGACTTCGCAAGCCGGAAAGGGGCAATCCAGGCAGAGTTCGCCGCCCATCGTGCTCTCGATGCGTAGGCGGCTCACGGCGCCCTCGTTTTGCGCCGCCGACACGAGGAAACCGCCTTGGGCCCGGAGCCGCTCGAATTGTGCGGGCAGCCAATCCGGCCAGGCGGGGAACACCCGGATGACGTCGCCCACGCTTTGGAGCACGAGCTCGGTGATGGGCAGCGCCGCGCCGAACATCTCGGTATAGTGGCCGAAGTCATTAAACCGAAACCGCGGGTCGAGTCGGTTAAAGCTGAGGGTGCCGTTTCGGCGCTCCCTGCGCTCGAGCTCGGTGCGCAGCCAGTCATGGGCGTCGGGCGTACTGAGCCGCGCGCGGGCCACGGCCAGCATCACCGGGGCGTTGTTGCCGTTGTGTTTTAGGTGCTCGAGTGTGCGGTGGAACAACGCCCGCACCTCGCTCGGCGATTGACTGGTGATCTGGTCGGCGGGAAAAACCGGCGTGGTCGGCACGGGGATGTTGTACGTTATCGGTTTGGCGTCCCGCACGTCGACGACCAAGTCGCCTGGGCGGCCCTGGAACAGCGGATAGTCTGGCAAGAGCGCTTTGGCCGCTTGCCAGCGCTGGACCAGGTCGGCGTCGCGCCTGAGCCGGGCCGCCCCTTCCATGGCGGCATCGAAGATGGAGTGGAAATAGGCGATGCAGAAGGCGCAGTCCCGGTTGCGGGCAAAGTTCGGGCTCCAGCCGTGATGTTCCGGCGAGACCGTTGGCGCCAGGACGATTTTGTCGCCTGAGCGCTCGCATTGGCTGATGAAGTCTGCGTAGAAGATTGCGACGTCGCGCACGGCAGGGTAAGCGACCTCCTCGAGGTAGGTGCGGCTTGGTTCGTATTTGTACCGCCACCAGAGCGGCTGGACGGCAAAGCCCGCCACACCCATCGAGAATGCCCACACATGGTGAATGTACTGCCGCCCGTTGGGGCTCTTGCACTGTGTCGGGTCGGGCGGCTCGTAGGCGAACAGCACGTGTGGGAAAAAGGCCCCCTCGCAGCCAAAGACCTGGCCGGCCAGCCAGCGCGCCCGAGGCAGGTATTCCGTGATGAGGCGGTCGTAGGGCTCTGTAAGGTCGCCGTGGTTGGCCGAGTAGGCGGCCCAATAGGTCTGCTGGATGTTGTAGTTGGTGTGATAGTCGCCGTGCCACGCCGGTTTGTCGGTGAGTAGTCCGGCAAAGAGCCCCGTACTGATGACGCCGGGTTTGCTCACACACCGGAGGAAATACAGGTTGCGATACCAGGTTCGTTCGAGCACCTCGTCGGCAAGTTCGAGCCCGCTGCGGGCCCAAAATGACTCCCAGATGCGGATATGGGCGCGCTCGAGTGCCTCAGGGCCGCGCTCCAGCGTGGACCGGGCCAGCGCGATGGCAGCCTCGAGTGGGTCGTCCGACTCGCGCGAGGTCACAACGGCCACGGCCGACAGCCCCGCCTGCGACACGCACGCCACGGCAAAGGTCATGCCGGGCCAATCGGCATCCCCCGGGATTATCTGCGTCAACCACGTGCACTTTCCGGTGGCGCCTGCTTCGGGCGCAGGGATGTCATCGGAGATGATCGGCTCGAGGATCACCTCCGCGCCGGGACGCGTCGCACATACGACGGCGTTACTGTCTGCAGCGACGAAAAGGCGCGTTTGGCCTCCCTGTGCATAGACGTGCGCCCAGGCGCGCTGTATATCCAGCTTGGCGACCAGGGGCCGGCAGGCCGCGCGGGCGATTCGGACCAGGGCGCACGCCCGTGGGCACGGGTAGGCGTGCGCGTGGTACGAATCCGGCCCATGCCAATCGCTTCCCTCGGGCAGAATCCAGTTCCTGTCCGGCCATTCTCCTTCCTCCAATTCTTTCAAGCGTCTTAAGGTGGGCAGAGGCGGGTCGAGGGCCGTGTCGAGCCGCGCATCCCAGACGTCGTTCTTTGTCAGGCGAAGCACCAGGTCTTCGCCCTGGGCAGATAGCAGACCGTTGAGGTCGCCGTTGCCCAGAATCAGCGCCTCGTTAATGGGTTCATCGAGCGTGGCGATGGTCACCGCGGCCCGCGCCAAAGCACGGGGAAAGGGAACATTCTCCTGGGCCATACACACCCTCGGTAGCAATAACAACGCACTCGCCAACCAGACCCATTCCATTCTCATGATGCCTCTCCCATTTGGTAAAAGCGGCGTCACGCCGCCGCACTCCGAAAGAGCTACGTACCTCTGCGTCCTCTGCGCCTCTGCGTTTTGTGCCTTCAACGCGGAGGACGCAGAGGTTTTATCAAGTTCTCTCTAGTTACAACGTGGGCATTCAATCTCGCTGCGACTATCCCAAACCGGTTCGAGTAGTATACCAAATCCACGCTTTCCGGTATCACCATGCCTTACTTCTTCTTTAAAAAAAGAAGAAGTAAGCAAGAAGAAACCAATATTGAGACAATGACCACGGTTCTAGGATATACAAGTGAGATCGAGGAACTTTGCGCCTTTGCGCCTTGGCGTGAGACAATGTCATTGACAATATCCTTCATTGTGTGGTGTAATAACAAGGGTTAGGTGCGCCGAATGCGCCAACTGGTTTGATTTGACGTTTGGGGGACCGGGCGATCCTGTCGTGGGAGAAAAGATGCGTGGCACCCTCAATCTCGTTTGAGGGTGTAAGATATGTAGTCGCAGCAGGTTAAGACACCCTCAAGCCAGCGCTTGAGGGCGCCGCGAGCCTTGTTGGGGCTGGATAAGGAGGGTATGAGCGACTAACGGGTTACTTAGAAGCATGATGTTATGAGGATTTGTTTAGTTACTGACAAAAAGGAGAGGAACGATGCGTAAAAAAGGCTTTACACTAATTGAACTTTTGGTTGTCATTGCGATCATCGGCATCCTGGCGGCCATCTTATTGCCGGCGCTGGCGCGGGCGCGCGAGGCGGCGCGACGCGCATCCTGCCAGAACAATCTGAAACAGTTGGGCCTGGTATTCAAGATGTACTCGAACGAGTCGAGGGGCGGGAAGTACCCTACGGGCCAGGTCTGCGCCGACGAGGATAATGACAGATTGTGCACTGACAACGTCAAGTTCGCAGACCTTTGGGTGCCGGACGGTCCGTCGATTTTTCCCGAATACCTGACGGATGCGAAGGTGCTTGTATGTCCCTCGGACCCGGATGGTTTTCCTGACTGGTGGCTCGATGCTAATGGGGCCGTTCTTCCTTGCAGAATCCACGCCGTGTCCTATCTGTACTGGCCTTGGGCGATCAAGCCGGTGCATTATCTGACAGACCCGGCCGAGCTTAACAACACCGGCCCGGTGATACCCCTGTGTAACCCCGCCTTCCTGATAGGAGCGGGCGACCTCATGAACGGGATGACTGCCGCGTGCACGAGTGGTAATCTCAGCTTCCATGAGAATGACATGTCACTCGACGATGGCCAGACAGTCCTCCGTCTCAGGGAGGGGATTGAACGGTTCTTCATCACCGACATCAACAATCCCGCCGCGAGCGCGCAGGCCCAGAGCGACGTCGCCATTATGCAGGACGAGGTCAACGCCGATATGAGCTACTCGGGCTCGGCCGCATACAATCACGTTCCCGGCGGCGGGAACGTCCTGTATATGGACGGCCACGTCGAGTTCATCAGATTTCCGGGCGAGTGGCCTATCTGTGCCACCTGGGCCAACTTCTTCGTCGCGGCAGGTGACCTCATGTGACCGTAAGGCTACGTTCGGTCGAGGGCGTGGCACCCTCCAAACTCGTTTGCGGGTGTAAGATATGTAGTCGCGGCAGGTTAAGACACCCTCAAGCCAGCGCTTGAGGGCGCCACGAACCTGTTTTGTCGAGGGACCCTCGGTGCTGGATGCGGTGCTTGAGGGTGCAGCACTGCCAAGCAGGTCGAGCACTCGAGGGTGTTGTCCAACTGCAATGTCTAATGCTATGGCGAGTCGTGAGTGTGGTTCATGGCTCGCCTGTGTTTATCTCCGGCAAGTTTTTCCATAATATACGCAGAGGCAAATAATACACCATTGGAGAAGAGCCCATGAGGAAACGCCGCGCACACTGGGGGCGCATCGGCACGTTGGTCTGCCTGGCGGCGCTCGCCGCGGCAAGCCGGGCCGAGGACTGGCCAACCTATCAGCACGACAACCGGCGAAGCGGCGCCACATCAGAACAACTGACCCCGCCGCTGCGCGAGGCGTGGCGATATGCGGCGCAGCACGCGCCGCGGCCGGCATGGCCCGCGCCGGCCAGGGTGGATTTCGCGGCGAACACCAAGCGGCTGCTCCGGGCGCGGGTCACGTACGACCGGGCATTTCACGTCGCGACCGTGGGAGACACGGTGTACTTCGCCTCGTCGGCCGATGACAAGGTCTATGCGCTCGATGCCTCGACGGGCGCCGAGCGCTGGTCGTTCTTCACAGGCGGCCCGGTTCGGCTGGCGCCGTCTGTTTTTGAGGCCAGGGTCTATGTGGGTTCGGACGACGGCTGGGCCTACTGCCTGGACGCGGCCGACGGCGCCCTCATCTGGAAATACAACCCGGCGCCAAACGGCAGGTATGTCCCAGGCAACAGCCGAATGATCTCCGTCCGCCCCGTCAGGACCGGCGTGCTCGTACAGGATGGCGTGGCCTATTTGGGCGCCGGCCTGTTCCCCAAGGAAGGCGTGTACTTGTGCGCGCTGGACGCGCGGGACGGCGCGGAAGTGTGGAAGAGGACCTGCGACGCCGAAGACTTTGTCGAACGGTTCTCCTCGGTCCGTGCGGCGCGGCCCTTTGGCCTGTCGCCTCAGGGATACCTGTTGGCGTCGGAGCGGCGGCTGTATGTGCCCACCGGCAGGACCACCCCTGCAATCGTCGACCGGGGCACGGGGGAGGTCGTAGGCTTGCTCAGTTGTCCCCTTGGCGAGGGCGGGACTTACGCCCTCTTGACAACAGAGTCCATCATGTCCGGCCCCGGCACGCGTTTGACGGCTTACGACCCCGGCACCCAGGACCCGGTCGCGTCATTTAACGGACGCCGTATCATCGTAACGGACACTATGTCGTATCTGCTTTCGGATGCAGAATTGTCAGCAGTCGATCGCGCCCGGTATGACGAGATTATGGTGCCGCGGCACGCTCTTGCCGCAAGGGGAAGGGAGCTGAGGCGCGGCCTTAAATCCCTGGGGAGGAAAAAGCAAAAAACACTCGACCCTGATAGCGCCCGAACGCTTGATGAACAAATTGCGGAAATCAAAGAGGAAATAGAGGCCGTCAAGAAGCGCCTGAAAGACATGGAGGGGCGCGAGTATGTGTGGAGGGTGCCTTGCAGTGAGTGTTACGCGATGATTCTGGCGCGCGACGTCTTGTTTGTCGGCGGCGCCGGTGTTGTCTTGGCATTTCGCGCGTCCGACGGGATGCGGGTCTGGACTGGTGACGTCACCGGCAGAGCCTATGGCCTCGCCGCGGCCAATGGCCGGCTCTTCGTCAGCACGGACAAGGGCGTGATTCATTGCTTCGACAGCGGGGACGCCACAAAAGCGCGGCATGTCCCAGTCGTCCGCGTCACAGAGCCTTATCCCAAGGGCGCTCTGGCCGAGGTGTATGCTTCGGCGGCACAATTCATCGTCGATGAGACGGGCATCACGCAGGGCTACTGCTTGGACCTGGGCTGTGGCGAGGCGCGCCTGGCCTACGAGCTGGCCCGTCGCACGGACCTGAAGATCGTTGCCGTCGATGATGATGAAGCACGTGTCGGGGCGGCTCGGGCCGCACTGGACAGGGCCGGCGTATACGGCGCCCGGGTAACCGTCCTTCGTGCGCCCCTCGATGCCCTGCCATTCAACGACTACGTTGCGAACCTGATCGTATCCGATCGGTCGCTGGCATCGGGTGACATGCCTGTAGACGCTGGCGAAGTGGCCCGTCTTCTGAGGCCCTATGGCGGCATAGCCTGCATCGGCCAGACTGGCAATAGCGGTGCGCAAGAACAGGGACAGTCCCGGGTTTGCGCATTGCGGCGCTGGATTGGGGCCGCGCCCGGGTGGGACATCGTCGAGGACCGTGGCGGCTTATGGGCGGTGATGCGCCGCGGCGCCCTGCCCGGCAGCGGCGAATGGACCCACCAGTACGCCGACCCGGGCAATTCCGGCTGCAGCGGCGACACGCTGGTGGCCAGCCCGACGCAACTCCAATGGTTCGGCCGGCCGGGACCGCGCGTGATGGTGGACCGCCATCACCGCGCCATGCCGCCCTTGGCCAAGCACGGGCGCCTGTTCGTGCCCGCGGACAACCGCATCCTCGCCGTTGACGCTTACAATGGCACGCCCCTGTGGGACGTGCAAGTCCCGAATTCGAGGCGCATCGCCGCTCAGCGAGACGCCGGGAACATGGCCGTGGCGGATGACTACCTGTACGCAGCGGTCCAGGATGCCTGCTGGGGATTAGACGTTGCAACGGGGCGCCGCGCGCTGACCTTCCATGTGCCGCAACACGCCCCAGGTGAAAAGCGCCATTGGGGCTATACCGCCACCGTTGACAGTCTGCTTTTCGGCAGCGGGCAGAAGGAGAAGGCGAACTATACTAAGATCAGTTTGATCGGCGACTACGAGATTCAGTGGAACGACTTCAAGCGGATCGTCACCTGCGATTACCTCTTTTGCCTCGACCGCCATACGGGCGAGGAGCTGTGGACGTACAAGAACGGCGTGATTATCCACCCGACCATCGCCATCGGGGACGGCCGGATGTACTTCGTGGAAAGCCATAGTGAGGACGCATTGGTGAACCACTTCGGCCGAATGACTCTGAAAGTGTTACTCGGGAATGGCGCCCACCTTGTGGCGCTGGACATGCGCACAGGCAAGTCCCTCTGGGACCACGCAGTGGACCTCACACTGTGCCATCACGTTATCTACCTTAGTTATGCCGAGAACATCCTGCTGGTTCTGGGCTCCAGTAATCGGGAAAATAGGGCCTGGTATTACCTGTACACCTTCGATGCAACCACAGGCGCGCCGCTGTGGCAGGCGGACCACCCCAACAACAGAGGCGGGATTGGCGGCGACCACGGCGAACAGATTCATCATCCGGTGATCGCGGATGGCATTGTCTTCGCCGAACCGGCGGCCTACGACCTGCGGTCCGGCGTGCGTGTGGACCCCGCCCACGAAGCGGCCGACTGGACCTTGGCCCGCAGGTCAGGCTGCGGCACCATATCGGGCTCGGCCGGCTGCCTGTACTATCGCGACTGCTATCCGTGCTTACACGACCTCGGCCTGGACAGCGCGCGAAGGCAACTAAACTACGTCAGTCGGCCCGGTTGCTGGATCAACATAGTCGCAGCGGGCGGCCTTGTGCTCATTCCCGAAGCCAGCTCGGGCTGCTCCTGTCCCCATCCCCTGCAAACTTCGTTCGCCTACATCCCCAAGAACAGCGGCTAACCCTGACCCGGAGAAGGCCTTCCCTTCGCGTCACTGCGAAATGGCTGCGAGTAGCTCGGCTTGGGAGAATTCGACGACGGCGGTATAGGCGTCGGCGGCGCCGTAGTATAGGAGCAGGGTGTCGTCGCGCTGTACAGCGCCTGTGGGAAAGACCACGTTGTGCACGAATCCTTCGCGCTCGAACTCGGCTTCAGGCATCATGATGGGATCGGGCGACCGGCGCAGGATGCGCTGGGGGTGCTCCAGATCGAGTAGGAACGCACCGGCGGCGTATACGCCGACGCCAGGGGCATCGGGACTCTTCTCGTTGCCGTGGTAGACCTCGAGCCAGCCGTGCTCGGTGCGGAAGGGCGGCGCGCCGCCGCCGATGCGGCCCGTCTCCCATTGCCCTTGGGCAGCGTGTACCACTGCGTGTCTGCCCCAATGTAGCAAGTCGGAGGAATGGGCGATCCACATCTCCGGCGGGGCGAAGTGAACGGATGGGTTGGGGCGGTGAAGCGCGACGTATTCACCGTCGACGGGCTCGGGAAACAGCAACACGTCCTTGTTTTCGCATGGGAAAATGATGCCGTGCCGGTCGAAGGTCCGGAAATCCATGGTGGATGCCAGCGCCGTTGCCGCACCGTGGGGCGACACGGCGACATAGGTGAAATAGAAACGGTCCCCGATCCGGGTGATGCGCGGGTCCTCGATGCCGTAAGTCTCGTATTCCTCCTGCGGCTGGAAGCGTACGCCGTTCCACGAATCAATAGACCGCCCGTCTTTGCTTCGCAATGCAACGAGATGCGACACGAACGTGAGGCGCGCCGACCCGGTGGCCTTGACTTCGACAACTCGCGGGTCGAGAAACCGAACTGTGTCGTTCGGGACCCAGTCGATGGTAAGCCCCGCGCCTGGTTCCCAGCGCGGGAGCCCGGCGAACCCTTCGCGCCGTTCCCGGGGCCGCTCGGCCACACGCACCAGTAGGGCAACTTCGTCACCCACGGCCACCGCGCCGGGATTGAAGGTCCCCACCACCTCGAGTTCCTCATGAGATGGTGACAAATCCCCGGGCCGGACCAGGCAAGCGTTGTATAGTCGCCGTAACATCTGAATCCAGGCCCCTTTCAATTGCCGTAAGCGTTCAACTGAGGGTTAAGGGGATATCCCCTCATCTCCCAATATCTCCATATCTCCCATGCGCCAGGCTATCCGCGGCGAGTGCCATGGCCAGCGAGTCGCGGCCGTTTGTCTCCGTGATGCGGCGCTGGTGATTGCGGTCGCGTGTCCACGCGGCTTGGTCCGTCATCATCGCACGCAGGAGCTCGCCGTACCGGTGCATTTTCTGTTCACCCAAACCGTAGGCCATGGTGAATTTCTGGTATATATCCAGTTTCTTGTGTCGCCCGGTGCATGTGCGATCCTTCGGTGGATAGTTCTCGGTCACGTCTAACCGCGCGCCACGGAAAATCTCACACAAGTCCCGCGTATCTTTTTCGTCCGCTATGGCCCGGATTTCAATCAGTGTCGGGACCCAGTCGTATAGGGTCACGTCGCCGCGCTCGAACAGGAGGCGCATCTCCTGGCGATCCATCCGGCCGACCTGCGTGAAGCCGTGGTAGAAGTTCACGAGGGCGCCATCGGCGTAACGCACGGCGCATTGCACCTGGTCTTCGATTCCCGTGCCCGGGCGAATGCTGGCCTGCGCCGATTCCACCCTGCCCGGTCCAAGCCACCCGGCGAAGAGGTCGAAGAAATGCACGCCATGTTCGACGAAAATCCCCCCGCTTTTGGCTCGATCCCAGAACCAGTGCCCCGGAGGCAACCCTTCGTCGTTGGCATAGTTCTCGAAATAGCCATGCAAAAACTCACCCAGCGCCTTGGACTCAATCAAGCGGCGGACCTTGTCAAACACCGGATTATACCGCTGCATCAGATTGGCGATGAGGAGTAGGTTGCGTTCTCCGGCCACGGCGATCATTTCGTCGGCCTCGTCAAGGGTCATCGCTAACGGCTTCTCGGAGATCACGTGCTTGCCAGCCTCGAGGGCGAGCATCGCCTGGGCATGATGTAGGAACGGCGGTGTGGCGATATAGATGAGGTCCACCTCGGGCCGGTTTACAAGCTCCTCGACCTCGACGGGGTCCGGGATGCCAAAGCGCCTGGCGGCGGCATAGGCCGCTTCGCGGTGCGTCCCGGCCATGCCTACGAGTTCCACCCCGGGCACTTGCGTAAAGTGCTGGAGCGCATACAGGCCGAAACCGCCACACCCAATTACACCAAGTCGAGTCGCCCGTTCCCTCACCGTTTCAACCTCACCCTCCCTAGACTCCTTTGGGGCGGATTTCTATATCCGTCGCCTTGCTGAGGTCGATTTCCTCCGGCCTAATCCTCATGTTGTGGTTGTTGTGGGTGAGGAAGACGATGGGTTGGTCAAGTGCTATTGGATTGACTTTTACGACGATCCCCCAGTAGCCCCGGTATCGGCCGCTACGTACGATGACTTGGATGCCCTGCGGATACACCGGAACCACCCGCAAGAACGCCATCACCACTTCTTTGTTGAACGTCTTGCCCGCGCCCCCGCGTATGACTCTCAGCGCCTTGTCCGGCGACATAGGCACGCGTTTGTCCGATCCGGTCAAAAGGTTGTCATAGACATTGCCGACGGCGGCGATTTCCCCGATCAACGTGGGAATAGGCGGGGGCATGTTGCGGTTGCGCTTCAACGTGTTACTGCCACGCAGGCCGCGCGGCAGACCAGAGCCGTCCTGGTGCTCGTGATGTTCGTAGGCTACGTGCGGCGCCATAATGTCCGCGCTTTCGCTGCTTTTGAGCAGTTCAAAGCCCAGTTTGGTGTGCTGGATGATTTGGCTCCGGCCTTGCACATGTGGCTCAAGGAAAATCTTGCCGATATCGTGCAACAGCGCTCCGGTTGCCAGTTGACGCAACCGCGCGTAATCCAGGCCTACGACGGAGCCAATCATGATGCACAGGGCACAGACATCGATCGCGTGATCGTACATTTGCGTATCGGCGGACTTGATCGAAGTCAGCCCGGCCAGGGTGCTACGGGATAGGACTTCCTCCAGGATTTGGCTGACCACTTCGAGGATGTTCGCCAAGGGCCCTTTGTCGCTCAACAGGGCTTTGATGGACTCCGACTCGAAGGCATGGGTGATGTCCTTCGATGACTCGGCGCGCAACTGGTTCACCTCTTTTTCAATCGAAGTGTACACCTCTCGGAGCGTTTGGAAGGCCCGGGCACGAACCGCCGGGCTGACATCCTCCTCGATCGTGACGTCGACGGCCTCATCTGGCTCTTTGACATACAGGCGCATATAGCCTTTCTCGCGTAGCGCCTGGATGTATTCCTCCGTCAAGGCCACGCCCTCGTGGAGCAAGACGCGCCCAGTGGTGTCCATCACAGCCCGCGCGACTAATTGACCAGGCTTGATTTTGTCAATAGGGACTAACTGCATTGGCCGATCCTCAAATTCTTAGCTAGACGAAGCTGCCCTCTAGCATACGATAGATGCGGGGCCAAAAGGAAGCGCGCCGCCGCACCCAGGTTCCTTCACATCGCCGGCGTGATGATTCCCGTATACCGTCCCAACCAATACGCCATCAAGTAATCGTGCCCGTTGAACTCCATGGCACTATCCTCGCTCCGGTCGGCGCCGGGTGCATAGGGGTCCATCACCCACGCCGACCAGGACTTCGCGCGGCGATCCACCGGTACCGCTTCGCCCCGTTTGGGCCTTGGGCTGGCGGGCATTGGATCGAGTGTGAACCCGAATTTCTCCTCGTACGCGGCAATCGTCGCGTGGTTCCATTTCATGTTTAGCGGAAACCATCTCAGGGTCTCGATACCTCCCGCAACGCCGGACTCATCGCCCAGGAACCGATATACGGCAAAGGCATAGAACGGGTTATGCTCCGGCTTGACTCCGGGGAATTTCTCCGTGCCGTTCCAGGTCCGCCGCAGGCTGTCGGCGCAACACCGGCGCAGTTCGGGGTCCTTTTCGTATTCGAGCAGCGGATAATAGCCCAGGAACAGGAGCACATCGTCGGAGTGGTTGATCATACCGCGCCGCGACGGGTCGGCCATCCTCCGCGTTTTCACGGCGATCTCGGCGTATGCTTCATCGGCCGCCCAGCGCTGGTAGGCCTGAGCGAATCGCTCCTCGCCCGTCACGTGCTGGGCGACCTTTAGCAGTTGTAGAAATAGCAGCGCGTTGAGTTTCTCCACGCCTTTCACGTATTCCGGGTAGTACTTGCCCCACGTGGTCGTTTTGCCGTCGTAGCCGATGATTCGCAGGCCCTTTTCGAGCACGTGGTCCGTCAACTCCGCCACACGCATCGCAATGTGCCGCTTTTCATCGGCGTTGGCTACCAGGTCATAGGCCAGTGCGTAGCCGTAGAACACACCGGCCATCTGGTCGCTGCTGATATCCCCGCGCCACGTATGCGTCCCGTCCGGCGACTTGCGCCAGAGTCCGTCATCGTCGAATGGCCTGTCCAAGGGCCATGCCGCGCGCGCGAGCAGGCCCTTCTTCCCGCTGACCGTGGACAGCAGGTTCAGCGCCCGAATCGATGCACCGGCTTTCGCGCGTACGTCCGGGTCCTTCGTGACCGCATACTGCATGGCTAACGCGCCGAGATAGATGCCCGTCATGTAAGCGTTATCGGGCATGTTGTACGCGACAAACGGCCGTGTCTCAGTGGGGGTCTTGAGCTTGCAGAGCGCCTGGCCGTCCAATACGAAACGCTGCTGCATGTCATACTCGAACAGGGCGGCTTTCTTCGCAAGCGTAAGCGGCTCGTCCGCCCGCCCGGTCCCCGCCAACATCATCACGCACAATGTGACCACATACCACTTACCCATGGCAATCCTCCCAGGTCCTTGGCTATTTCCAATTCCCGCTCGATATTTTCCCAAGGGCGTGTTTTGTCAAAAGACTCGCTCTGTCCGGTTGCCTCTCCGCTCTTCGTGCGGCATTACGATTTATACACAGAGTCACAAGTAATGCCGTACCCTCTCGGCCGATTGCAATAAGCTCCACTCTCGGGTCATTGCGAGGAGGGCGTCAGCCCGACGCGGCAATCTCGGAGCCATGCAGGGCCATGATGCATCCGAGATTGCTTCGCTTCGCTCGCAATGACGGAAAGTATGCGGCGTTATTTATGACGCTGTGTATAGTTATCAGCTATCAGCCACACCTCATCCCACATTCTCCAGTGGTTTCACGTTACCTTGGACGATTTCCTTCACGCCGCTGGGCGCCGCCCATTTGACGCCGTTGTAGATCACTTTCAGAACGTTTTCGTCATGGTAAATGGGGAGCGTTTCATGCCCGGGACGGAAGTAGAAGACCTTGCCCCGGCCGCGATGCCAACAGCAGCCGCTTCGGAATACTTCCCCGCCCTGGAACCAACTGATGAGCACCTGTTGGTCAGGCTGTGGAATGCCGAAATACTCGCCGTACATCTCCGTGTGTTCGAGATCGATGTACTCGGGCAGGCCCTCGGCGATCGGATGCCCCGGATCGACTACCCAGAGGCGCTCGCGCTCACCGATCTCGCGCCACTTCAGAAAGCATCCAGTGCCCATTAGCCGCATGAACGGTTTGGACATGTGCCCTGAGTGCAATACCACCAGCCCCATGCCCTCGAGTACGCGTTGCTGCACCCGCGCCGCGTTCTCATCGGTCACCCGGTCATGGGCCATGTGGCCCCACCAAGTCATCACATCCGTACTGTCCAAGATTCCGTCGCTTAGGCCTTGCTCCTGCTGGTCCAACTCAGATACGTGCACCGACTTGATGCCTTCCTGTTTGCTCAGGTGTTGGGCGATTTGCCAGCCCATCCCATCGGGGTACACTGCCCGAACCGCTTCGTCCTCTTTCTCATGCACCCCTTCATTCCACACCGTAACTCGGATTCCGTCGCTCATTCCCTGACCCTTTCTCCTTTATACATTCCGCGCTCACCCGAACTGTTCGCCCATTTTAGAACCATCAGCCGGCCCGTTCAACACTCGTGCCGCCCCATTGCAGAGAATACGCTGTGAAGAGGCGACCGGGCTTGGTCTTTTTCCGGGAAGTCCTGTCCCTTCACGTCTTAAGCTTTGGGGCGTTCCAGTGTATAATGGCCTTGGGCTGAGATGATCTGGAAGAGGAGTTTGAGATTATGTTCAAGACAGATATCTGCAAGTGGTTTGCGCTGCCCAGTCGTATCCCTCGTCCCACAGGATGCTCGCGGGTAGCAATGGGCGTCGCTGTCGTGGTGCTGGGCGCGGGCATGGCGTCGGCGGAGGTGCCGGTGCATCCTGCGGAGCCGTTGGGGACGTTTATCCGCACGTGGCTGCTGTGCGGGCCGTTCCACCCTGCAAAAAAGGCAGGCGCGGAAGCCCTCGCCAGCGGTGGGCATGTACCGGGGTTTTACACGGACCATCTTGAAGCGCACGGCGGCGAGGCGAGTGCGCGTATTGAAGAGGGGCAAGTGGAATCCTACGACGGCGAATCGGCCACGTGGGTATTGCACAGAGCGACGGGCGATCGGATCGACCTCGATAGCGCAATCTCGAAGCGTGAGCCGGCCATGGCGTATGCATACTGCATCGTCGAATCGCAGCGGGAACTGGCCTGCCTGTTGGCAGTGGGCAGCAACGATGGCGTCCGGGTCTGGCTGAACGGCGAGGAGGTCCTCGATGCGCCCGGAGGGCGGACGCTCCGCGTGGACGCCGACCTCGTGCCCATAGTGGTGCGTGAGGGGCGGAATACCCTATTGCTCAAGGTCGACGAGCACGGCAATATCTGGGAATTCTGCTGCCGGCTGCTGTCATTCGACTATCCGGGGGTAGGCGGGCGATTCCGGTTGTTTCAGGTGGAGAACGACGAGGCTGGCGCAGCTTTGCTGCGCTGCGTGGCGCCCGAATCGCTGCTCAGCGGCATCGTCGAGCGCGCGACGCTCGAGGTCTCATCGGCCGAGGAGCCCGGTGCGATCCTGTGGCGCGGGGAATGGCAGGGCGGCCTGGTCCAGCCCATCGGTGTCGATGCGGCGCGTTACGGCGAATACACGCTACGTGTAGCGACAACATTCAGGGGAGGCGTCGAGCAGACCATGGAAACTCCATTCACGGCCGGAGAACGCATTGAATACACCTTGTTTGCGGATGGCGCGACGGACTACAGCATCCTCCTCGGCCCGGACGCGTCCGAATCGGAGCGCTGGGCGGCCCAGGAACTCCAACACTGGATTAAGGAGCTCAGCGGGGCCGAGTTCCCGATCGAGGAAACCCTCAAGGAGCCGAAGGACCAGGCGATCGTCTTGGGGTTCAATGCCTGCGCGCAGGGGCTCCTCGGCCCGGATGCCGCCCAGCCGGGCGACGGAGATGAAGCTTTCACGTACAAGAACATCGGGCCGGCGATCGCCATCTGGGGCGGGAAAGACCGCGGCACGATGTACGGCGTGATGACCTTCCTCGAACGAGAGCTCGGCTGCCGGTGGTACACACCAACCGTAAGCGTCGCCCCGAAGAAGGACCGGTTCGTGTTTCACTACTTGAACCACACGGAATCACCCGGCATCCGCGTGCGCAATGATTTCTACTTCGAGGCCTTCGAGCCCATCTGGGCCGCGCACAACAAGGTCAACGGTGCAATGTCGTATCGCGAACAGCCGGGCGGGCTCGAATGCTACTGGGCCGTGCATACGTTTTACCACTTCATGCCACCGGATGAGTTCTTTGATGACCATCCGGAATACTACAGCCTCATCGACGGCAAACGCGTGCATGACCATGCGCAACTGTGCCTGACCAACCCGGACGTGTTGCAAATCGTCACCGAGCGCGTCAAACAGGTCATGCGCGACCAGCCCGAGTACCTGATCTACTCCGTGTCGCAGAACGACTGGCACCAGCCCTGCCAATGCGACAAATGCCAGGCCATCGTCGAGCGGGAAGGAAGCGAATCGGGCCCGCTCATCCGGTTCGTCAACCAGGTGGCCGAAGCCGTCGAGGCCGAGTTCCCGGACAAATTCATCGGCACGCTCGCCTACACTTACACGCGCACGCCCTGCAAAACCATACAACCCCGGCATAACGTCGTCATCCGCCTGTGCAGCATCGAGTGCTGCTTTGCGCACGACTTCCACCACTGCCCCGAAAACGAATCATTCGTCAAGGACCTCGAAGGATGGGCCGCCATCTCACCGCACCTCTATATCTGGGACTATGTGGTCAACTTCAGCCATTACATCATGCCATATCCCAACTTCCACGTGCTCCGGGCCAACATCCAAACCTTCCGCGACAACAAGGCCATCGGCATCATGGAACAGGCGGCATATCAGAGCCGCGGCGGCGAGTTCGCGGAACTGCGGGCGTATGTGATCGCGAAACTGCTGTGGGACCCCGAGTGCGACGTCGAGGCGCTCATCAACGATTTCATGTACGGCTATTACGGTCGCAGCGGGCAGTACGTCCGGTGCTATTTCGACCTGTTGCATGGCCGCCTCACGCCCGATACGCACATCCACCTCGGACTTCAGCCCGACGATACGCTCTTTTCCGACGACTTCGTCCGCGAGGCCGAGGCGCTGTTCGATCGGGCCGAGACCGTCGCGGACAATGAGGCCGTCCGGCGGCGCGTCGAAATGGTCCGGTTGCCGCTTATGTACCTGAAGTGCAAACGCATGCCCGCAGAGGCCAGGCGTGACGGTACCTACGCCCGCTTCACCGCCATCACCGAGCGCGAAGGCGTTATCCACTACGCCGAAGCCGGCGCGCCACACCGCGAGGCCTTCCACAAGGAGATGCAAGATACGCGGTAGCTTTTTGAAGCGCAGCGACAAAGCAATCTGATTAACACCCGTGACCTCAGTTCCTCTCGGGTACAGGTCAGATTGTTCACTTCATCAGGCCGGTGAGCAGGAGACCGAGGGCGAGCATGGCGCCGCCGGCCAGGTGCATGACGATGGTGAGCATGTTGACCGTGTATCCGCCGGACTTTTGCAGGACATCCCGGTTCAGGTGTTTCAGGACAAGCAGCGCAAGCGGAAGCGTTGCGAGATAGAGCAGGCCGGCTATGCGCATCGTGGTGGAGACGAACACGGCAACGGCCGCCATGCAGAACGTTGCGCCAAGGACCACGCGGTAGATCGATGCAGCCGGCTTCTCGCCAAGGACTACGACGAGCGTCCTCTTGTTGACCGCGCGGTCGGCTTGGGCATCGGGGAATTCATTCACCAGAATCACCAGGAAGATTAGCATCGCTACGATTATGCCCGGCACGAGGGGCGCCAGGTCGATGGTGCGGGTTTGAAGATAGTACGCGCCATATACCGGCAGCACGCCGAAAAGCAGGCCGATGACCGATTCCCCGGCGCTTCGATAACCAAGCCGGAGGGGCGAGGCTGTGTAGAAATATCCGCCCAGAAGTCCCACAAGGCCGAGAGCGAGTATGAAGAAGCTCTTTGTAAGTAGAAAGAGTACAACACCGATCACGGTGGCGATTGATAAAGCCACCCACGCGGCGACAAGCACCGACCTTGGTGAGAGCAGCCCTTGCTGGATGAGTTGCGAACCGCCTGAGAATGGCGTGACATTTGTGTTGAGCCAGTCGTTGCGCGAAGTGTGGTCGAAGTAATCGTTGGCGATGTTTGCGCCGGCGTGAAGCGCGACCATAGCGAGCGTTGCCAGGATAAACAGATGTGGAACAAACCTCTCAGCTACAGCATACGCCAGCGCGGTTCCCACAAGCACCGGTATGACACTCGCCGTAAAAAACGGCGCGCGCAGTTCTTGAAACCAAATAACCAGTCTCGACTTGTTCATTCGTTCTAACCGTTCACCGCGAAGTAGCACAGGCTGCCAGCGTGTGCCACTCTGCGCCTCTGCGTGAGACTATCAGAGACTTCACGCAGAGGCGCAAAGCCCGCAAAGGGCCTGGTTTCTTTCTGCTTACTCTTTCTTTTCCCAAAGAAAGAGTAAGTGCTCTACGCCTCTTCGGTCTTCTGGCGATATTGCCTGTGACCGCGGGTTTGGGCCGAAGCTTCATCAACATTGTCCTGCCAGCCGCATCGGGCGTTCTCGCGGTAGTCAAATCGCGATACATACGGCTTGATGTCCAATAGCGGCGTGCCGTCCAGCATGTCCATGTCCTCAAGATGCAGCACATTGCCTTCGCGCTTCACCAACCGGACGACGCTGAACCCGATGGGGTTCGGCCGGCACGGCGCACGCGTGGCAAATACACCATGCTGCTTATCCTCCAGGAATGGCTTTACGAGAAGCCGTGTGCTGGGGGCTTCGTGAAAATAGTAAATCAAGCAAACGTGCGAAAAACCCTCCAGGTCCAGTAATCCATCCGCGAATTCGGCGAAGATTTCGGCTTGCCCACGGACCCCCGGCGCGTAGACGGGCTGGATGGGCGTCTCCTTCGCCGTTTTGTGGGGACTGTGGAGCACACCAATCGGACGTAGCGTGATTTCGCTCCCCTGCATTTGTTCACATACCTCCATGCTACTTGGTGTCTGACACGACCTGAAGCGCGAAACAGGGCATCTTTGCCACGTCAACAACAAGCCCCATTATACCATTGGCCATATATCGGGGTCTTGCAAAGGCTGTACGGGCGGCCTTCGGGCGGGCCTGCGTCAGATTTTGGGGTTTTCATGCCGGGCGCCGTTCCCAGAAGTCTCCGTATCTTCGTGAGAGCTTGGCACACCTCAGAGCGAGTATGGCGTTGGCACCGCGAACGTAGTGACGAGTGGGCGGCGGACTGGGTGATAGAATACGCAATTCCGCTGCGCGTCATTGCGAGGAGCGAGCGAAGGGAGCGACGCGGCAATCTCTTTAGGCACAGTGGCTTAACTCAGGCGAGATTGCTTCGCTTTCGCTCGCAATGACGGGTAGGTTGGATCCTTCGGGCGGGCCTGCGTCAGATTTTGGGGTTTTCATGCCGGGCGCCGTTCCCAGAAGTCTCCGTATCTTCGTGAGAGCTTGGCACACCTCAGAGCGAGTATGGCGTTGGCACCGCGAACGTAGTGACGAGTGGGCGGCGGACTGGGTGATAGAATACGCAATT
>CAYRLQ010000028.1:14623-22548 GCA_964425145.1 uncultured Nitrospiraceae bacterium | reverse complement strand
CGGCGTCATGCCGCCGCACTCCAAAATAGGCTGTCCCGTAAATGCCTCACTATGGTTTGAACTTGCGCAAAGTTCCCCACGCAAATATAATGGCGCCCTTCATTGAATAGAGGTGCAATTCGTAACGAGAAATTGCTCAATTCAGGACACAATAAAGGAACCTTTACCGGCGCACGTCGGGATTTTTGGTGTGTCGCAGTGGCGCCGCTGGTTGTGATGGAGGAAGAGTCTTTTGCTCTCTGAGCGTAAGCACAGGCCGCTTGGGAAGTATCTATTCACTCTCGCGCTTGTCCTGAGCGCGCTCATCTATCTCCAGGTCTTAAGGGTTATTTACGGCGTTCCGTTTTCCGTCCGCGGCTTTGCTGGCCACTTAGGGGTCGTTGTCGGAGTCCTCTTTCTTGCCCGCATGGCCACCCCATCGCCCGGTCGAGGAGCGACCTGGTGGCGGCCGGTACTGCTGAGTGGCTTGGCCATCGCCGCATTGCTTGTCTCCGCTTGGTTTTCCAGCACGTGGCTGGCCGCGCTCTCCTTTATCGCGCTTTCCGCCCTGTTCCTTCTCTTTGCGCAAGCGCTCTGGGCATGCACCGGAGGGCTTAGGCGCACCGGCGTGCGATGGCTCGGGTACGGGATCATTCTCGGGACGGTGTCGTTGTGCGGCGGGCTGACGATTTGTTCGATTGATCAGGTCCAGTGCCGATTTTCCGAGGAGGAGTTCTTTGTCGCCATCCGAGTGTTTCTGCTCTCTGTGTTCTACGCGCAAATCCTCGCGGCACACGTCTTTTTGGCGAGCGGTATTCGGGGTTCTAAGGCGTATGCTGCCCCAGAGCGTCCGAGGCGGCGGCTTCTGTGGTTAGTGAGCGCTTTCATCGGTTTCGGAGCAGCGGGAGGTTTGTTTACCATACGTTGCTACCAAAAGAGCTTCTTCCCGGATGAGGCTCCAGGCTTCAACGGAATCACGAAAGAGGCCCCATTTGTCGTCAGTGAGCTTCCAGGACCGGCGCCGGCCGGGCCCAGTGGTGCGGCGATATTCGATCGCCTTGTGGAGCGCCTGCAAGATAGGCCAAACAAGCACGCGCCGGAGTATGGCATGCTCGCCCTGGTTACAGGCGAGGCGCAATGGGCACAAGCGTTTCGTGAGTCTCTGCTCGAGGAAGCGAGTCAACGCCGCTATGTGGATACCTCCGTGACCAATATCCATTATGGGCAACATCTGGCAGCCTATCGACTGTATTATCTGTGGAAAATCCAGGCCGCATTTCCTGACCTTTTCAATGAAGCGGAGTTAAACCAGCTTCGCACCTGGTTCGAGGATGTCAATGTAGCGGCTTTTACCATTAAGCTGCGCGATTGTTTGTACGCAACAGCGCTGTCGAAATGGCCTGAAGGCCCTTATGAAAACCAGGAAACGGGCGCGGGGTTGCTTGCCTTGCTGGAAGTTACCGGCTATGCGGCGCCGGAACTTGCCGCTGCAAACCGCGATTACCTGGCGCGCAACCCGCGTGGCTGGCTTCGGCGTTTCAGCAACAACGATGATACCTTTCTGTATCAAGTAGAGTGGATCGAGCACGCATTTTATCAGTCCCTTTACACGGGTAACGTTCCGGACCACAATGTCCGAAATGCCTTTGAATGGTTGCTGCTGCAGCAATTGCCGGGTGGGGCCGTGCTCGAATACAACCACCCCGCCCAAGCCCTCCGAAGGGCCATGCCGGGCATCAATTACCTGGGGGCTTCCCTGCTGAAGGACCCGCGTTACCTCTGGCTGGCCGATCAAGCGCTAACGTTCATGGTGAAGGCCCAGCGGCATCCGCAAGCGCAGCCTGGCGTGGAAAAGCCGCTGGATTTCAATGCCACATCACCTACAGCAGGTACGGCACTCCTTTACGGAAACAGCGGGGCGCCCAATCAAACAGGCCCGCTGGGGCCGGACAAGATCGTTTTCCGGGATGGCTGGGCGCAGGATGCAACTTACATGCTGCTCAACCTCCGGTTTACGGGCTGGCACCGCTATAAGGGCACCAACACCATCACCTTGCTTTATAAAGAGGGAGCGATCGCTGAGGACTGCTCGCGGGGCGAACCCTTTGCGTTCCTGCCCGAAGGGCGCACGTATTTCCGCGACAAACGGGTTCCTCGGGAGAACCTCAATGGGCTCCTGATCGAGCGCAACGGCATGAGTGCGGTGCTCCACGCGGTCACGAGCCAAGGGGGCCCCTGGGCCCAGGACCCACCGCACTTTGCTCGCGTTGAACGATTCGACACGCTCGGTTTAATGGACAGTGCCCACACGGTAATCGACGACTGGCGTGGCTGGCGTCACGATCGATTTGTTTACTTTTTCCACGGCGGCTTTGTTGTGGTTATAGACCGTGCAAGGGCACGCTTTGGGCAAGCAGGGTGCGCTATTGCCTGGCATTTGTTTGGAGATGGCCGGCGCGAAGGTCGGCGGCTGTGGCTCCGCGAAGGGGACAGCCCCGTCTGTGCCGTCTGGTCGGAGCAGGACCGGCCGTTTCTGCACCTTGATTGCACCTCGGACGGTTCGCTTGAACAGCCCAACCTCTCAATCCTCTATTCCGCTCCCTGCAAAGGTCGGCTGGACCTTGCGACGGTCTTCTTAAGCGATGAATGGGCCGGCAACCGGTGTGAAGTTGCCCCACTTCAAGATGATAGTGGCCAGGTTACCAGCGGACACATTGTGGAGGTTTCAGACCCTTCCGGCTCGATCAAGTTGCTTCACAACGGAACCCGGGAACAAATTGCGGCCGGCGGGCTCGCTACAGACGGAGATGCGCTTGCCGTACGCCATAATAACCTCAGTGGTGAAACCGAAATCTGCATTGTTGGCGGAACCACTTCCGAGGTGGCGATGGCGGTTAGACCGGCTGAAGTGACGGCGTGCGACGGGCGAGAACTATCTTGCGTAGACAGTTGGGAATGGCGCGAAGGGAAGCTCGTGATTCATCACCAGGGCGATACAATGTGTCTGAACGTAAGGTGAACCCCAGGCTTCACTCGTTACCGCTGTACCGGAGGCTTCAGGTATACGGCGCCGCACCTTTTGCTTAATCACGCACTTCAATTGTCACGTCATCATAATAACAAGGATGCTTGGGCTCTTGTCTATGATTCAACTCCAACCTGAATGAACAAGGCGCGCCCTCTCTTGGAACTGTATAGAATGCCTCCAATCGGCACCATCGACCATCCGTAGGACAGTGGCCCGAATACACTCCTTTGTCATGTCGCCCCTCAGGCTTGATCGCCACGTAGGTCGATTTAGGATCGCCGCTCTTCGCCCAAGCCGAAAGCGCAATCGTTTGTCCCGGCAAAAGGCCTGAAACCTGCATCGGGCATGTCAGTTTAGTGTATGTATAGCCGCCTGTCATTTTGAGGGCATAGCGGCCCCCTTTGACGTATTCTGTCGATTTCAGGTGGCGTCTGCCATGGTTCTTCGGAAAAGTCCAATGCAAAGGTTTCCCTTCTGACCACTGCTCGAACCCACCATTGCGCACACCGGCTCCATCGTTAACTACAATCTCTAATTCTGGGAAAAACTCATCGTGAGGCAGGCGCGTGCCAGATGTAAACGGCGTCGGGTGGTCGTGGGCTTCCAATTGCACATTGTCCACCCACAAGGCGCCCACGCTTTCATAGAGGCCTATCCTTACGCCAAGGTCCGTTATTCCGAACGGGAACTCCCTTCCCGGCCTGAACTTGACCACATAACGCTCCCATTCCCCGGTGCCTCGAAAGTGCAAGAGTGGGGCATGAAAGTCCTCACCATCGCTCTTCTTGCCCCCCAAAGCCGCTCGAGCATCGCTCGCCCGTCGTTTCTTCTTCGCGCATTTGACATACATGGACAGCGTGTAGTCCAGGTTTGGGTCAAGCGTTGCCCCGTTCGGGGCCCTTGCCAGTGTTATCGCACTCACTAGCGCGCCCCCCGGGACATTGCCTTGGTGCCAGATTCCTACGGCTACCGAATGCGCTGCGGCCTCCGGCGGTATTTGATGCCGTAAGGCCATGGGCGCCCAGTCCTCACCGCCCGGGTGCGCCGCTTCGATACGCACGACTTTACCATCGATTGCATAGCTGAGAATAAGTTTCAGTTGATCCTTGTCTGGCGCCTTTCCTTGTGCTTGCAATACGACGACGCTTCCAGGAGCGGGCGGCACCATAAGCTTCTGCTCGACCAGGACAGGATGAGGGCTGCTCTTAAACGCGAGCGCGCTCCTGCTGACGGGCGCGCCCGATTCTCGTACCACGTAGGCCCCATCACCTTCAGTCACGGCCCATCCAAGAGGTTGCCCCCTTTCCCAGACGTCAAAACTGCTATTCCGCACTGGATAGGGCAAAGGCGCTACCGGCAATGAAACATAGGCCGTCGCGGGCTTGGCGACCTCGATCCGCAACGCGTGGTTTCCATCGAATGCCTGGGCTTTTTCTGTCAAAACCGCCTCGTTCGGCAACACTCGCTCGAGGGCTTCGTTTTCAAACCCTCCTTCGCGAATGAGGTTCGTTGTGGGCGCACCGAGTACGCGCAGGCGGTAGATGCTAAACACGCGCACTAACGGGCCAAACGCGTCCAATGCCTCAACGTGCTTGGGTTTCTTGGTACATGTCACAATCCAGAGCGTCGAGTGGGGATGCTCGCGGGCAAGGCAACGGACGTCATCGGGGCTCAGCGCGCCATAGTGCTTTATCATCCCGCTGTAGGGTATGTTCCGGTCCAGGTAGAACCTGAGAGGGGTTGCCATCGTCCTTTCCCAAACTTCAGGGCGATAGACTCTCGGCCAGTACACCACAATGTCTGACGGTTCCATGTGATCGGCCAAGTACAGCGACAGTCCTTTGTAGTCTTCCCACGGCCGCTTTCTGTAGTAGTCGGCTAATGCATGGACGGTGGAAGGTGTGATAATGCCTGCGAACACGCACAGCGTCGCAAATGAGCACGCCCATGCAATCGCCCTTCTTGCGCCTTCCTCGTGCGCTTTTATCTTCATGATAAGAGCAGCGCTTTGATCGCCGATGAATCGAGCTATGCCAACCGCTCCCATGGCGATCAAGAGAGTGCCTGCGGGAAGCTGGACGCACAGGTATCGACT
Organism: uncultured Nitrospiraceae bacterium; assembly: GCA_964425145.1. Taxonomy (GTDB): domain Bacteria; phylum Hydrogenedentota; class Hydrogenedentia; order Hydrogenedentales; family SLHB01; genus CAYRLQ01. The sequence goes on along the minus strand of CAYRLQ010000028.1, from coordinate 17,446 downwards.
GCGATACCAGTGAGTGACATTTATGAAAAAGAAGGGTAAAGGCAACACCAAAACGACGCAGGCTAGGATGCACGCCATGGGGCGGTTCTTCATCCACAGGCGCCCGAGCCCCAGAGCACCCAGCCCCACGAGCACCCACTCCACCCAGTGGGCTTGGGTTGGAAAGTAACTCTTGTAGTAGCTCAAGTACTCCCGCACCGTAAGCCGAAAAGCACGTGGAAATTCCTCAACTTGATAAAGTCTCTTAGGGTCCTGGAAAGCACCCCGTGCTTCTTCTGCTTTCGGAATTGTCCCCGTATGACCGGAAGACGGTTCCGCGGTAGCGCTGGCAAGGGTCGAGACTACCGGGATTGCCGCGGGCGCCTGGCGCGCGATGAGCGGTACCGCGGCTGCGATAGCGCACACGACTAACACCGCCAATCGGGCCAGCTTCCGCTTCCGGGTAGCGAAACTCCTCGAGAACAGAATCCAGAGGAAGGCCCCGGCATTGGCCACTGCGAAGAATGGGGCAAAGATCAAGTGTGTCTGCAGGCCGATAAGGGCCGTAAGCATCAAGAATGACCAGTCGAGCACCCGACCCTCTTTTGCGCAGCGCGACAAGAGCCAGATGACGAGGACATGGCCAAGCATGAGCAGCCCATAGTACCGGGCGTCCTGCGAGTAGTAGACGTGATAGGAAGAGGTTGCCAGAATAAGCGCCGCCACGAGCCCCGTGGCGCGATCCGCCGCGGCCTTTCCCGTAAAGTAGAGTAACCAAACCCCAAGCACGCCGGCAGCCACGAATGGAAGCCTCACCAGGACTTCCGAGTCGCCTAGGTACAGCATGATGTGTGCGAGTATGAAAACGAAGGGCTGGGGATAAAGTTCCCAAATCTTCCCGATAGGCAGCAGCCCTCTTTGATGGGTGCGAACTTCGTCTAACCAGTAGCTTGCGTTCAGTTCAATGGTTCGCAAAGCCAACGCTACCGCAAGAATCAGCAATAAAGACACAGTGGTGGCCAATTGTTGACGCGCGCCCCATCTCGCATCAAGCTGCTGTGTCCGAACCTTTGTGCTATTCACACCGTTCATTAACTATGCCACACGCCGCCTTTTTGTCCACCACTTGCCGTGAAAACATGTCGCGTTGCTCCAATGCCGTGGAGTCGCTGACAGGTTTTTGTTGCCTTGCACATAGTAAGCACAAACCACTTCTTTTTCAATAGATTCGGGACTTTCTCTAAATGGGCCCGGATCGAAAATTATGGGGAACGGCAACACTAACGAGTTTTGACACGGCGCGATTGTAGCCCTTGCTCCGGGCCGGTGCTTGTGTTATATTCGTTGATAATCTCGCGAGGGCTGCTTGAAGGCCCTTGCGTTTCCTGGGACTAACGATGAGAGGCACACTCACGGTCCAGGGCTTGGTTCATGGCATCGGTTTTGTCAGTCGTACAGACAGTCGGCTGTTCCACCGATACGTCCAAGCGTCCTATGCCTATTTCCTTTCCCAAGACCCTCTCCCGGCCGGCGTTTGGCGAATTGATTCCACGCTCCTTTTTCGTTCCCAGATAGAGGTCCCGAAGCTGACCACCTTTATCAAGCTCGGCTATGGCCTGTATTGCCGTGAGAATGAATTGTACTATGACAAGGGTGGGTTGCGCGTCTCAGTCACGCTCGATCCACAGGAAAAGCGGATGCAAATTCGCTCATCATTCCGCATAACCCCCGTGGAACGGCTTCGGAAACTGGTGGGCTACACGTACCGCGCGCCTCGTTATTTGCGGGTCTTTCGTTTCCTGGAATTGCTCCGACACCACTTGCACTTCCCGATCTTCTGGCTCCTGGAGAAGGATCGAGGAATCTATCTCATGCACGGCGCAGCTTTTCAGAACTCACGGGATAATATCGTGTGGGTGGGGATGAATGGCGCGGGAAAGAGCACGGCGCTTTTTCAGGAAATGAGCGATCCGGAGACAAAATTCCTAACGGACAACTATGTTTTGTTCGACGAGGAGTTCGTCTATGCCTTTCCCGACACTGTGCGTCTCAGCGACCAGACCCTTGCCTTGCTATCGCAAAGCGATCGAGGTAGTGATTTTCTTGTTTCCACGGGCCTGAGGTTTGGGGAACGAACGGTCTTTCGTGTAATAGGCAGCCGGATCGTCGAGAAATTCAAACCAACGGAGATAGCATTTGTCGTCCTTAGCCTGGAAGCCTTTTCGCGGGAGTTTTCTCCTGAGCGTTTGAACGGGTGGATTGGGATCGTCGATGATTACGTCGCTGAATTTCAGAACTATTCGTTTTGGGAAACCCTTCACTTTCTGGACGGGAGCTGCGCGCGTCTCCAAGAAAAGAAGTTGGCGGCGCGCGAAACGCTCCTGCGTAAGGTTCGCACGCGCTACGAGGGCCGGCCGCTTATGACCGATAGCCAAATGACCAAGTAAGTCAAGCAAGTTGACGCATGAGCACAGCGTTGAACGGTGTGTAGATGCGCCGGACCAGGGGATAGCCCGAGGTGGCCGTTCAAGAGTATTCGATACATGGAATCATACGTATCAGGTTGGTAGACCCTCCGCCTCACGTCGCCTGGCTCTTCGCTCGCGAGTACGAACTGTACGCGCTAAAGAGCGAGCTAGAGTCGTTTCAACCAGACATCGTTGTGGAATTCACCGAAAAGCTGCCTGCGGAACATGATTATCAAATAGATTTCACACTCTCAAGCCGTTGCGATTTTTGTCTCGTCCGGGACATGGTTGTCCTACGGGATTCTAAAGGTGCCCGTATGGGCTTCAAGCCGATCACCCTTCACGAGCGGCCCATCTCTATTCACGCTGAACAGGA
>CAYRLQ010000028.1:13884-14613 GCA_964425145.1 uncultured Nitrospiraceae bacterium | reverse complement strand
GAACAGGATATCGAGCGGTGGCGTATCTTTCTTTTCGTGGAAGATTTGGCTAAGTGCGTCGCGTTAGAAGCCGGCTATTGCTTTGTACATTCCGCAGGCCTGCGCTGGAATGGCCACGCGGTGCTCTTTTGCGGATGGAAGAAGAGCGGGAAGTCCACGGGGATGTATGCCCTCCTTGGTGAGAACGGCGTTATGATAGCCGACGACTTCACCATTCTGGGCTCTGGAGGGATCGCTTATCCGTACCTTCGATCCATTAATGTGACACCGCAACTGTACAAGAATCGCCCGGACCTGTTTCGACTGAGCGCGAAACAGTGTGCGCGTCTATGGGTAAATAAATGTATTGTAGGGCTGCCGGCATTTGGGGGCATCCTTCGGGACCTGAAAAGCCAGCTTGCCTTGCGAACAGTGCCCACAGAGGCCCCTTGGAAATGCGGCATCCCCATTGGGCTTGAGCCTGCCCCGGTCTCGCGGTTCTTTTTCATCGTGCGTTCCACTCGAAATGAGATCACGCGACAAGACTGTGTTGCGTGGGCTCAGGCCACCAACGCCCATGAAATGGCTTCCCTCCGTATGATCCTCGAGACCTACGCCTCGCTTACTTCCCCGCAACTTAGAGCGGATATCAGTAGTCTCTTCCTTAAATGGGGTGAAACGGAGCGAACGCTGCTGCAACAAATAGCCGACAGAATGGCGTTGGTAAAGGTTGATTATCGTTCCTTTGAC
>CAYRLQ010000028.1:12662-13874 GCA_964425145.1 uncultured Nitrospiraceae bacterium | reverse complement strand
CTCACAGCACACGCCGAATCACTTCGTGCGGAGATTGGCGCCATACCTGGGATTGGTTCGTGACATCCAGACCCACGTAGTAGTATCCTTTCATCGTAAGCCTCCTTGTTGGTTTCTGCTCGAATCCTTCATAATTGTGAATGCGGCAGTGGCCGAATGAAATATGAGAAAGGATGATCGAAATGGCCAAGATGTTTTTCCCCCAGTACGCCAGAGGAAGGGACGGAATAGACATTGTTGTTGGAGGCAGTGTCTTAGAACATATCAGGAGGATAGGTGGTGTAGAAATAGATTCTGAGTGCGGCGGTCAAGGAATATGTGGCAGAGATATCATAAGGGTTGAACAAGGCTCAGAGCCCTTGACCCCAATAACACCTGCTGAAACGCGCTTCTTGGAAAGCGGCGAACTCAAGCCCAATCAGCGCTTGGCCTGCCAAGCTAAAGTGGCTGCGGATACACAACCCATCCGAGTGTTTATCCCCAATTTCGGCCGGTACACCATTTTGACGGATTCTATTCAAACAGATGTTGAATTGGACCCGTCTGTCTTCAGGAAAGATGACCGGGTTCTATATCGCACCGGTGAGGATTTGGGGCTGTATCAAGGAAGAATCCTCGGTTTATCTATAGATGTAGGCACAACCACCTTGGTAATGCAGGTAGTCGACCTAGAGACCGGTGAGAATTTGGGCGCGCCGATCGCCAGCAAGAATCCGCAAATTGCATATGGCAATGATGTTATTTCTAGAATTGGATATGCAAGAGAACATGAAGACGGCTTAGGGGAATTACAGGAAGCGGTTATTGACGGGGTGAATAAAAGTCTCAGGGAATTGGAGAAACGACTCGAGGGCGAGCAAGGCTCAATTACAAAAAGCATTTACGACGTTGTGGCCGTGGGTAACAGCACGATGAGAAGCATATTATTTGGCCAGAATGTCCATGATTTAGGAGTAATTCCCTTTGAACCTTCGAGTACAGCGGCTTTGACAAGACAAGCCGCTGGCTTGGGTTTGGAGGTCCATCCAAAAGCCATGGCTTATGGCCCTCCTTTGATTGGCGGCCATGCTGGTGCGGATTGCATTGCCAATATCATAGCCACGCGGCTGTATAAGAATGAAGAAATAGCCATGATTATTGATATAGGCACCAATGGAGAAGTTGCGATTGGAAACAAAGATAGAATAATCACCGCCTCATGTGCGGCGGGAG
>CAYRLQ010000028.1:0-12652 GCA_964425145.1 uncultured Nitrospiraceae bacterium | reverse complement strand
GAGGGGTATCAAATTCGGTGCGGGGTTGGAGCGATAGAAGGCGCAATAACGGAAGTTAAAATTGAAAACGATGAAGTAACGTATAAGACCCTTGGCGATATGCCCCCTTTGGGAGTCTGTGGTTCTGGCGTAATAGACCTACTTGCCGAACTCTTAAGGAATAATGTTATGGACAAAAGGGCGAGAATCGAACAAGACTATCACTTAACGGACAGCGTGAGCATCTCTCAGGAAGATATCAATCAATTGATAATGGCTAAAGCAGGGCTCCGCACCGACCAAGACCTTGTGATTCAATACCGCGAAACGACTTTTAGCGAAGTGTCCAAGATCTATTTGGCCGGCGCGTTCGGCAACTACATGAATATCGATAACGCCATGGCGATAGGCCTATTACCCGAAGGGGACAAAAAGAAATATGTCAGATTCGGCAACGGCGCCCTGGCAGGGGCAAGGGACATGTTGCTTTCCCGAGAAAAAAGGGGAGACGCTGAGCAATTAGTAAATCTAATACAGCATACAAAGCCAAACGAATTGGAAGGAACAGATTTTCAATATATGGTCGCCGATAATATATATTTTCTATGAGGCTCTTGCGGGAACCTGCTGTGCATAGGTCTCCCACGTGGGATCTGTGCACATTCGGAGTACTCTGCGAGCAGAGAACAGGTTCCGCCCTCTTTTCGCTTGCTTGCTTTTTGGGGGTGCTGCTCTGACATTATCGGTTGTGTAAGAAAAAGGGATAATAAGTCAAGCAACATGTCCAGTAAGCTCAAATCGGTAATATCAGAGTAGCACTCTTACTAACCCGGCCATAAAGTAGTTTGCATCCCGCTGCGCCTAGTGTCTCCGGAAAGGCCTGCCAGTGCCTCACGCAGAGGCGCAGAGGACGCAGAGAAGTGGAAACCATTTGCTGGTCGGGATAGTAACTAACTGCTGGTTTCACTGGCGCTGCCAATGCCGGCAAGGTTGGCGAAGTAGCGGAGGAACCAATTGCGTAGGTCGTCGATGAGGGAATAGAACAAGGGCACGACGATCAGCGTCAGGAGGGTGCCGGCGGTGAGCCCGCCAATGAGGGCGCGGCCGAGGCTCATAAAGGCCCTGCGGCTACCATACTCACTACCGATGGCCAGGGGCAAACAACCGAGGATGGTGGTGATGGCGGTCATCATGACGGGCCGAAAGCGGTCGCGCCCGGCCTGGACGATGGCCTCCAGGCAGTCCATGCCGTTGTTGCGGAGATTGTTGATGTGGTCGACGATGACGATGCCGTTGTTCACTACGATGCCGACCATCAAAATGCATCCGATAAAGGAAACGGCGTCGAGCGCGGTCTGTGTAAAGTACATCATCCAATACACGCCCACGAACGATAAGGGCACGGTGGTCAGGATCGATAAAGGGAGCAGACACGACTCGAACAAGGCGCTCATCACGAGATAAATCAGGATCACGGCGAGTATGAGCGTTGTGACAAAGTTTTGGGTGTTTTTGTTGATGGTTTGGAATTCGTCGCCGAGATCAATCGAATACCCCATGGGAAACTCGAAGTAATCGATGAGACTTCGAAGCCATCTTTGAACCTCCATGTAGTTGGTCGTGGATATTTTGGCGAACAACCCGATGACGTTTTTGCCATCGACGCGGCGAATGTGCGAGGGGGTCGCGGCCTTTTCAAATTCCACCAACTGATTCAGTGGGACCAATGTCCCTTTCGTCCCCATCACGGCAACATTGTCCAGATTGGCCTTGGTTTTGCGGTCTTCCTCGCGAAACTGCGCCCACACGGGGACCTCGCGGCCACCCTGTTTCATGTAGGGCAATCGGTTGCCGCGCAGGGCCACATCGACCGTGCGCGCGATGATCCACGGGCTGACGCCAGCCTGCTCGGCCAAGGGGTCGTCGATGTGCAGTTGCATCTCTTGTTCAGGGCGCTGGGTGTCCAACTCGACATCGCTGATGTGCGGCAGGCCTTCCATCATGACCTTGAACTGCTCGGCCAGGGATGTCAACATGGCGGTGTCATCGCCGCGAAAGCGCAGGGAAATGGTTTGTGCGCCACCTTCGCGCTGCGCTTGGGGAACGGCCAGTTTCAACTCGACGCCGGGCATCCGGGCGGGCAGCCGTTTCCAAAGGATATTGAGCACGTCCTCGGTGAGGTAGGGGGGCTGCTCGCCGGCGGGCATATCGTCGACATCGAGCAGGTAGAGCTCGATGGATCCTCCGCCGGAGTCGTAGTAGGTAAAGATGTTCTTAATGCCGAGTTCCTCGCGCTGCTCCTCGAGGCGCTCCGTGATCATGCTGAAGCGCTCTTCGGCCATGGCGATGTCAAAGTTCTGGTCGAAGTCGACTTCGATACTGATCTCGCGCAAGTCCAATTCGGGCATTTGTTGTATGCCGACCTTTCTGAAGGGGAATTGGTAGGTGATGGCTAACAGAGCAGCCACGATCACAACGGCCGCGAAGGGCCTGCGCATGGTCAGCCCGAGCAGTGAGGCATAGGCATGGATGATTCCGTTCAAGACGTGCTGGCGGCTGAAGTGTGCCAGGAAACCGGAAATGCGCGGGCCGGTAATCCGTTTGCACATGCCGAGAAACCAGCTTACCAGCCCATAAATCTTGAGCTGCTCGCGCTCTTTCATGCGACTGGTGGCCAGTGGAATGACCGTTAGCGCGATGAGGAGACTGGCAACCAGGGCAACGGCCATGGGCGCGGCGAACTGCCGCATGTAGGATGACATCTCCCCGCTTTCCATGTAGATCACGGGGACGAACACGACCATCGTGGTCAGTGTGGCGGCGGTGATTGCCAGGCTGACCTCCGAGGCGCCACGCCGGGCGCTCTGGAAGCGGTCGAAGCCCAATTGCCGGTAACGGTAGATGTTTTCGATCACCACAATCGAGTTGTCTACCAGCATCCCGATGGCGACGATCATCGAGACCATGGTGACGACGTTGAGCGTGATTCCCGCGAAGAACATGAACACCACGGCGCACACGAGGGAACTGGGAATGGCCAAGGCGACAAGCAGCGTGGGCCGGATACGTCGGAGGAAAAGAAAGAGGACCATCAGGGCCATGCAGCCGCCGTACTTCCCTGCCGCCACCAGATTGTGGAGGGCAGTCAAGATCATCTCGGATTGGTCAAAAACGATCAAGAAATCAGCCTCTTCAAATAGAGGGTCTTTTTTGAGTTTGGCCAGTTCCTCGTGGATGGCCTGGCACGTCGCGACCGTGTTGGCTTCGGACTCCTTCCGAATCTGCACAAACGCGCCGCCCTTCCCGTCGACGTCGTAGTGCCAGTCCATGTCACGCGCGTTATACCCCACCTTGGCAATGTCCTTAAGCCGCAGTGAATGGGGTCCTACCACCAATTCAGCAAGTTCCTCGGGGCGCCGAAACTCGTCCAGAACCCGGACGTAGTATTTGGTTTCCCCGTCGAGCAGTTCCCCGACGGAGATGTTCAAGTTGGCGGTTTGAAGCTGGGAGATCAGTTGGTATAGGGGCACATTGTGGGAGCGCAACGCGTTCTGATCGAATTCGATCATAACTTCCCGCTCGGGGCTGGAGGAGCTGATCTCGATGTCGGCCACGCCGGGTAAGCGCATCAATCGGGGCTGGAGTACCGAGCGAACTACATGGACGAATTCCTCCGGGTTTTCCTTGCAACCGATCCCGAAGACCATCACGGGCATGGACTCCGAATTGAAGCGCCAGAGAAACAGGTCGTCAATTGCATCGGGAAGGACCAGCTTGAGCCGCTCGATCCGGTCGCGCACCTCGGCGCTGGCGAGGCCCATCTCGACGTCCCAGTCAAACTGCATAAATACCCGGCAGCCATTGCCACTGGCATAGGTGCTAATGCGCTTGAGGTGGGAGATGGTTCGAAATTCGCCCTCGGCCGGGATAGCCACTTCTTTTTCAACCTGTTCGGGCGTGGCGCCGGGATAGGGGATGTAGCAGACGATGAAGGGGAAGTCCATTTCAGGCATGAACTTCAATGGAATCCGCTGCCAGGCAATAACGCCCAGGCCGAGCAGCGTAATCACCAGCATCGTGATGGTGATAGGCCGCTTAAGTGCGAAGGCTGGAAGCGAGAGTTGCACAGCTTATTCCCTCGTCTTATCCCGTCCGCCGAACAGGTAATACACCATGGGAATGATTAATAGTGTCAAAATGGTGGCTGACGAGAGCCCCGCCATGACGGTGATTGCCATGGGCCGTCGCATTTCAGCGCCTTCGCCGGCGTACAGAACCATGGGCGTCAGCCCGAGCACGGTCGTGACGGTGGTCATGATGATCGGGCGCAGCCGCACCTGGCCGGCCTGGATGATGGCCTCGCGCTTCTTGACGCCCCTGGCGCGCAACCGGTTGATGTAGTCGACCAAGACAATAGCATCATTCACGACGATGCCGGCGAGTACGATTCCGCCGATGAAGACAACGATGCTAAGGTCAATGGCCATCCAGGCCAGGACGTAAACTACCCCGATAAAGGCCAAAGGCACGCTGAACATGACCAGCGCCGGGTGAAGCATGGACTCAAACTGGCAGGCCATCACCACGTATACCAGGAAGACGGCCAGTAACAGTGCAAACTGCAAGCTGCGATACGAAACTTCTAGCTCGCGGTTCTGCCCGCCGAGTAAGAAGGCATAGTCTTTGGGTTTTTCGACGTTGCGGAGGCGTTCCAAGATGGTGCGCGACACGGCGCCGAGGTCGATCCCCGTGACGTTGGCCGTGACCAGTACCACCTGGCGCTGGTCAATGCGGCGCACTTCGCTCGGCCCTTCCTGGATGGTGATTTTCGCCACAGACTTCAGCGGGATAGGCGGATGGCCGTCCACGACCGACAGGTTGCGCAGGTCCTCGAGGCTGCTCAGACGTTTCTGGTCGGCACGGACGCGGACGTCGATCTTCTCGCCGGCACTGTCGAAGCGCGTGGCCACTTCACCCCGCACCTCATTGCGCAGGCGTTGCGCGACTTCAATCGGCGAGAGATTCTTCGTGGCGAGCAAGTCGCGGTCCAGCTCGATAATGACCTCCGGATAGCCTCGTTTCACGCTGAGTTCAGCATCTTTGACACCCTCAATATCACGGATGGCCTCGAGCGCGCGGTGGCCCACGCGCTTGAGTTCCTCGAGGTCGTCGCCGCGCACTTGAATCTCGACGGCCGTTTTGAAACTGAACAGCGTGGGCAAGGTGAAGGTAATATCGTCGGAGGATACCTTGCTGATGGCCTGGCGCATCGAGTCGATGATCTCGTCCTGGCGTAGCGCATTGGTTCGGGGGTCTTTGAGGAGCACGGTGAACTGGGCCACATTCTCCCCGCGGTTGCCTCCGGCCCGGGACTTCTCCATACCGATCTCGACGGTAACCGAGTCGACCTCGGGGACACCACGGATTAGCGCCTCGATTTCGCCGGCGCGGCGTTCGGTTTCTTCCAGGCGCGTGCCCGGCGGCGCTTCCGTGCGAATGCCGAACTCGCCCTGCTTGAGGGGCGGGATCAACTCGCGGCCGAGCATGACGCCGGTCTTGCCCGCATGCAACGCCAGGGCCAAGACAATCAACAGAATGACCGCGCTAAACCGCAGGGCCTGGTCGAGCACCACGGCATAGAAGTTGCGGAAGGCGCCGAAACAGACGTCAAACGTTTGTAAGGGCAGCCACAGGAAAAACCGCATTACGGCGCGCAGCGCCACGATAACACCCAGGACTGCCAGCGAGAGCAGGAAGAATCCCGTGATAAAGACAGCCGCTAGAGACTTCAACAGGAGCTGGAGTGGGAACAATACCAGGAACAGCGGCAGGACGACCACCGCGCCGACACACCGCGCCACGCTCGCCGGGCTCACGCCGTCCCGAAGTGCCTTGAACGTACTGAGGGGGGGGGCAAACGTATTCCAGGCCGTTTCTTTCAGCCATTGACACGCATGCCTCGCGCCGCGCGGGATGACCTGGGCCAGGGCCGCAACCGGCCCGGCCTTGCCCTCGGCCCGCGCCTCGCGGTACCCGCGAATCATCCAGACCACATCCTCGCCGGCCAACAGGGCGACCTTCCGGCGCGACGCAATCATCGGAATAAGGTACAGCGCGACTAGCAGCGATGCGATCAGCGAGAAGGTCACGGTCATGGCCAGGTCGCCGAATATCTGCCCTGCAATCCCCTCGACAAATGCGATTGGAAAGAACACCGCAATGGTGGTCAACGTCGAGGCGGTCACGGCACCGGCCACTTCTTTAGTGCCGCGCTCAGCGGCGTCGACAGTGTCGTCGCCCTCTTCACGGCAACGAAAGATGCTCTCGAGCACTACGATCGAGTTGTCGACCAGCATGCCCACACCAAGCGCCAGGCCGCCCAGAGACATGATGTTCAGGGAAATGTCCCGGACGAACATGGGCACAAAAGTCGCGATCACGGAAATTGGGATGGCCACGCCGATGATGGCCGTACTCTTCAGGTCGCGCAGGAACACTAATAGAATGGCCAAGGCCAACAGCCCGCCCACGACGGTGGCGTTTTGAACCTCCTTGATCGAACCGATGATGAAGCGGGATTGGTCGCTGATTAGGGCAAGCTGGGCGTTCTTGGGCAAGTGCGAGCGCAACGACTTGGCCAGCTCGCGTTGATGCTCTTGTTCGGATTGGGCCTCCGCGTCGCCCCGCGCTGCACGCTGCCTGGCCACCGTGCGCACCAGCCGCTCGCCGAGCCCGCGCTTGCGCTCGAAGCCGAGAAGGTCCTTGAGTTTGTTGCAGACCTGAACCGTGTTCGCGTCGCCCTCCTTATAAATCTCGAGGGCCACGGCCTCCCGGCCATTGATATGGACGATGGTATCGCGGTCCTTTTCACCCTCGACGACCTCGGCCACATCTTCGAGGCGCACTTGCTGGCCGCTGGGGCTGCCGATGATGCTCGAGCGGATTTCCGAAACGTTTTCCCATTCATTCTTCGTTCGGACCAGATACTCTGTTTTGCCTTCCCTCAGGCTGCCGCCGGACAAGTTGATGTTTTGCTGGGCCAGCGCGCTGGTCACGGTCTGCAGGGACAACTCCAGGCTCTTGAGCCGCTCGGCATCGACCCGGATTTGGATTTCTTGCTCGCGGCCGCCCTTGACAAGCACTTGAGCAATGCCGATTTCGGCCTCGAGGTCGCTCTTGATATGGCGCTCGGCCGCTTCGCGAATTACCGTCAACTGCTTCTGGGCCAACTCGAGCCGCGCGGCCTCGTCCTGCATGTGGCTTAGGTCCTCGCCGGTGATGGCTACACGCAACACCGGGTCGAGCGTCGGGTCGTAACGTAGAATGACGGGCTTTTCGGTGACTTCCTTCGGCGGGTCAAATAGGTCGAGGCGGTCGCGGACGTCCTGCTGTGCCACGTTCATGTCCGTGTCCCACGTGAACTCGAGGATGATCTCGGACAGGCCGGGCGAGGATATGCTGCTGATTTCGACCATGCCGCTGGCGATGCTGAGCGTCTCCTCGAGAGGGCGGGTCAGGAGTTCCTCGACATCCTCCGGCGCAGCGCCCTCGTACTCCGTGCGCACTGTCAGCGTCGGATAGGAAATGTCCGGCATCAGGTTGATGGGGAGCTGCCGATAGGACTTGTAACCGAAAACGATCACCGTCAGAAACAGCATCGCGACCGTGACGGGACGCCGGATCGCCATGCGGTAGTGTTTTTCCTCGCCCCGCTGCTGAAGCTTTGGTGCACTGGCGGCCGTTGTGTTGCCTGAAGTATCAATCATAGGCGTTAGAGCCTCTCGCCCGTTGCCGGTTGCCGGCAGGCGGCCTCAGCGTTGCCGGTGCCGGCCCCGGCGCCTGTTGATCCCCTCCTCGCCCTTGGCCCGCTCTGCTTGGGCGGCTGCCAGCGCCTCTTCAGCGCTCATGTCGGCGTTGGCCTCGATCTCATCTTTGGCGTTAGTAATCCTTACCCGCGCCCCCGGCTTCAAGGTATGTTGACCCAGGGTCACAATTATGGAATCGTCGTCGATCCCGGAGAGTATCTCGACACGGTTGCTGTCCTCGAAGCCGGTTTGGACTTCCACGCGTTTGGCGATTAGCCGTTTCTCGTCGGGGCTCTTTTCTTCCCCGGTTTCCGCCTCATCGGCTTGGGCTTCTTCGCCTTGCTCGGCGGCGGCACGCGCGTCAGCCGGATCGGCCTCAGTCGCTTCTTCGACCGCCGCATCGCCGCTCTCTTCCGTTTCACTTTTTCCGTTTTCCTCGTCTTCTCCCTCTTCGACTTCCTCAACGACGAATACGTATTTCCGCCCGTTTTCCTCGACGAGCGTATCCTTGGGCACCATCAGGGCGTTTGCATGCGTTTCCATGACCAGGCGCACACGGGCGAAAGCCGCTTCGCGCAATTGTTTGCGAGTCTCCTCGTCAAAATCGAGGACCACCTTCAACGTACCGGTCAATGGGTCTACAGAGGGATTGATGCGGCGAACGCTCGCGGCGAACTCCTCGCCCCCGAGCGCATCGATGCTGACGCGGGCTGCCTGCCCCAGGCTCAGGCGGGCCAGTTCCTTCTCAGGCGGATGGATCTCGAGCATATAAGAAGATGGGGTAACCAAGCTGAACACGGGCGAGGCTGTGGACACCATTTGGCCTTCCTGGATATTCCTTCGGGTGACCACGCCGCTAATCGGCGCACGGATGGTCAAGTTATCCACCTGAAGCCGTTGCGCGGCGAGGCTGGCCGCGGCCTGCTCGTAAGCGAACTGGGCATTGTCACGCTCCACCTTCGCACCGAGTCCCTCAACCAGACTCTTCTCGGCAATTTCATAAGCGGTTTTGTTTTGAGCCACCTGGATCTCGAGTTGGCGTAACGCGGCCACCGCTTCCTCTTTATCCAGTTCAGCCAGCACCTGGCCCTTCTCAACAAAGTCCCCCTCTTCAACTTTCACTTCCATGCATTCGCCTACTCCCTCGGCCACCACCTCTACGCGGTTCTCCGCCACGACCCGCGTAGCCCGCCTCAATGGGAATCACGATTTCCGCCTCTTTAATATCGGAGCCATCGGAGCCGTTTGCGGATGGGTGCCCCTTGTTTTGGGAAAGCGGATTTATACATCCTGGGAGCAATGCCAGGAACACGACTAGACCCAAGAAGCCAAACTTGTTCCACATATATCCTCCGAAAGCACTTGGAGCTGAACCGATAAACCTCAGGCTGCGCTGAACTCTCATGCCCTCACTTGTACGGTATAGTTCTATACTTACACTTAGACTTGCCGTTGCGCATGAAGGTTTCGCGAGCCATCCACTTGCAGTTTCAGACGGTTTGGTGTGCGGGGCCGAGTTTTTCGCACTTTTCGAGACCGACAAAGGCGCTGTGGTCCGTCAATCGCTCCTTGATGCGTCTCGCCATCTGGCAAAGCCGCAGGAAAAGGGACAGACCCGCCTCGCAAACTCGTCGGGTTAGTCCCTTCTCCGAATCCTGTTTGCCGCAAAAAAATAGCCATCAAAGATGCATTAACGAACTATGAACCCGAATAATTGTTGACACTGTTGGCTGAAGCTGCCATGATGTACAAACTGAGAGTTGGGTCTTCCCCCAACGGCGACTCAAAATCGACGAAGTCTCCGTAGAGGGGTGGCTTGGTTAGCTTTAGTGATGAGGAGAGCGGTTTATGGAACATGTCCGTTACCCCCTCGCTGCAATGCTTTTGCCGACGCTCATTTGCGTGGCCCTTGCGGGATGTCCGCCGCTGCCCGAAGACATTGGCGTCGTATTGAGGGCGTCGCCAGAGGTACTGGACTTCGACACAGCGCAAACGGTGTTGATCCTTGAGGTCAGTAAGAACGCGACTTCGCGACCGATGCCGGCGATGGCGGTCAGTTCGCCCGAACCGTGGATCAGTATCGAGTCGTGCCAAAGAGTCGATGAAAACTGCGTAAGCACCGGGCCATCGGATAAGATCGGCGTTCCGATACGCATTGACCGGGACAAAATGGCGCCGGGCGCCAATACGGGCTCCATCCTGATCCAAGCCGCGGGGGTGGCCACGCAGACCGTGGACGTTGTGGCGATCAATCTGGCAGCGGCGGATTTTGCGGTGGACAACCGCACACCCGAGGTGGGCGAATCAATACAGTTCACCAACCAATCGGTGGTTTTGGCCGAGGCTGAACCCGTAACGGGGTTGGTGTGGAACTTCGGCGATGGTAACACCGCGTCGAATGAGTCCAATCCGAAACACACCTATACCCAAGCCGGCACGTATACGGTATCTTTGGCGCTGACTACGGAAATACAGAGCGCCAAGTGCGTCCGGCCCCACTACATTGACGTTAGCGGGGCGCCCCCAACAGCCGATTTTGCTTGCTACCCGACCGGACTGTTCGAGGATGAGTCGGTCGCCTTTACCAACCTTTCCACGCCGGGCGGAGGAGACATTGCCGATTGTGATTGGTTGTGGCTCTTTGGCGATGGTAAGACAAGCTCGAAACAAAACCCCACCCATTCGTACACGCGGGCCGGGATGTACACCGTCTCGCTGACTGCCGGGAATATGTACGGCTCGGACACGATGACGAAACCGAACGCCATTGTCGTGCAGCCCAAGGTGGGGCCAACGGCGAACTTCCGCGTGACAACTCAGGAACCGCTGGTGAATTCACCAGTGCAATTCGAGAACTTGTCCGAGCCGGGCACGAGCCCGATTACGTTATATGCCTGGGATTTTGGCGATGGGGCCGTCAGCGACCAGGCGAACCCGCAGCATATCTACACCGAGTCCGGAACCTATACCGTGTCGCTGACGGTCGAAACGGCGCATGGCGCCGACACGATGACGGGCGTCGAGGTCACTCCGGGCGTTCTTGCCCCAGCGGCCGACTTCACTGCGGATATGGAGCGGGCCCTGACCATCGACTCGGTCCAGTTCACGGACTGTTCGTTCGCGGGCACAGCACCCATCCACACCTGGGCGTGGAATTTTGGTGACCCGGCGAGCGGCGCCCAGGATGTCAGCGATGAGCCCAATCCCACGCATACATATGCAAGCTTGGGCACCTACACCGTGACACTCGCCGTGACCACGGCGATCGGCTCCGACCAGATGGCCAAAACCGATTATATCGACGTGTTTGAGCCCACTGCGCTGGACTCGTACGTGCGGATGCCGGACGAGGCGTACAGGTATGCGGCCAAGAAGTCCACCGCAGAGCCGGGCTTTACGGCCCACTTCCTGCAGATGACCTCGCAAAGCTGGCCGCCACATTCTCAGGAGGACAGGCGAGACTGGCTGCACTGGCTGACCGTTGTCGAACCAGATACGGTCGCGAGCGATACGGCGTTGCTGTTCATATCGGGTGGCAGCAGCTCGAGCGGCATGCCGGACGTCGCCGACGACGAACTGGGCGCACTCATAGGGCTCGCGTGTGAGTCGGGTACGGTCGTCGCCATGCTCAAACAAGTGCCCAACCAGCCATTAACGTTTGCCGATGAGGACTTTTCTCGCACCGAAGATGAAATCATCGCGTACTCATTGGCCAAGTATTCGGAAACCCGCGATCCAACCTGGCCGGCGCTCCTGCCAATGACCAAGAGTGCGGTGCGCGCCATGGATACCATTGTGGACTTTCTGGCGCGGGAGGTCGCGCCCGATCAAAGGCAGACCATCGAGCACTTCGTAGTGTCCGGCGCATCGAAGCGCGGCTGGACCACTTGGTTGACGGCCGCGGTGGACCCGCGTGTTGTGGCGATCGCGCCACTTGTGATCGATGTACTGAATATGAACGAGCAAATGCGGCATCAATATGAGGTGTACGGATACTTCTCCGAGGCCGTATATGACTATGTCGAGATGGGCATCTTCCAAAAACCCACCCCGGAAAATAACTGGCAAGTGGTCGACGAGGAAGGGCGTAAGATCATAGACCCCTATGAGTTCCGCGAGCGGCTGAAGATGCCTAAACTACTCATCAACTCGAGCGGTGATGAGTTCTTCCTGCCCGATTCGGCGCAATTCTACTTCCAGGACTTGCCGGGCGAGAAGTATCTGACCTATCTGCCCAACACCAACCACGGTCTCGGCGGTTATGAGAAAGTCATAAAGACCCTCTTGCCGTGGTATCGAGCGCAGTTGGCATCGGTCGAGAGACCAAACTTTTCCTGGACCATCGTGGAAAATGAGGGCCGCATGATCATCGAGGCTGACGAGGAACCGCTCGAGGTCAACCTCTGGACGGCCTTGTCTGAGAACCGTGATTTCCGCATGGACATTGGGCTGAACCCCGCGGCGCCGGCGTGGGCCTCCGAGCCCGTTTCGGCCAGCGGTGTAAATTGCTATGGGGCACAGGCACCGTGGCCGGACCATGGCTGGGGGGCGTTTTTTGTTGAACTGAAATTCGCCAGTCCGTTCAGCGACGGCGATATGGCCAATCCTTACACCTTCACATCCGAAATCCGCGTCATTCCCGACACAGTGCCCGAGCACGTGGCGGGCCCCTTGCCCGTTGCCGATTTCTCCGCATTGCCGCTGCAGCCGTCGCTTAATGAGGACGTGATGTTCACGGATGCGTCGGTCAGCGGCGCGCGCCCCATCATCCGCTGGCACTGGGATTTCGGCGACGGCGGTGCCAGACGCGACCAGCATCCCACGCACCCCTATACAACACTCGATACGTTCGATGTCGCCTTGACGGT
>CAYRLQ010000027.1:0-23594 GCA_964425145.1 uncultured Nitrospiraceae bacterium | reverse complement strand
GATTTCTGGGAACAACGCGCCTCATGACAAAAACCCCAAAATATGACGCAGGCCCGCAAATGTTGCAATCAAATTATCTTGTAAATCCTGGTCATGCAGTCTAAAACTCTTTGCCCGCGGCGAAGCTGCGTTGCGTTGGGTCGTGTTTTGTGCTTCAATGCTTGCACTAAGTACACGTTTTCACAAATACGATGACGTATGAGTAAGGAGGGGAAACCTTTTTGGACAGGATTGACAAGATTCATAAGATAGAGAAACAGAATCTTGTAAATCATGTAAATCCTGTCAAAAAATACGTAACCATATTTATGAGCCAGAGCACTAAGAAACCTAGACAAACTGGGAGCGGAATCATGGGCAGAATGCAGAACGGATTGGCGAGTGGTCGAGGAGTCCTGGTCGGCGTTGTGGCGGTGTTGGTGCTGGCAACCCGAATTTGCGGCGCTGTCGAGCCGATTGCGATAGGGCCGTATGTACAAAACGTTACTCCCGAGAGCGCGGTGGTCTGCTGGGCGACGGTAACCCAAGAATCGAAGCTCACGGGGCCGGATGGGAAACGGATGGTCCGGAAGTACCAGCACCACGAACTGCTGCTGCCGCGGCTCAGGCCGAACACCACCTACGAATACGACATCCTGGGGGATGGATCGCCCGAGGGCACAGGGAAGTTCACTACATTTCCCGAGGAGATCGTGCCATTTCGATTCGTCGCGTTCGGGGACACACGGTCGCGGCACGATGTGCACGCGAAGCTGGTCGAGCGAATTACGGCCGAGGAGCCGCGGCTCGTGATCAATACAGGCGACCTGGTCAGCGATGGCCGCAGCATATCGGACTGGGAGTCCTTCTTCGCCGTCAACCGGGAGCTGATGCGCGACATCCCATATTACCCGGCGTTGGGCAACCACGAGAATGATTCGCCGCACTACTACGACTTCTTCCACCTCCCGGGCAACGAGCGATATTACACCTTCAGTGTAGGCGACGCCCTGTTTCTTTTCCTGGACACCGAAGGGCCATATTATGACACGCCGGTGTTTCTTGAGGGGGCGAGCCGGGATGCGTTTTGGGCCGGGCAGAACCGCCGGTACATGGAGGTGCAAAAAGCCTGGGCGAGGCGCATGCTCGAATTGCAAGGGGACGCCGGCTTCGTTTTCGTCATCATGCACAAGCCGCTGTACACCGCCAAGAAGAGCCGCGTGATGGACACGGCGCGGCGCCGTGTGTTCTGGGACGACATGTTCGAGCGCTACGGCGTTCAGGTGGTCCTCTGTGGCCATGATCACCACTACCACCACGCTGTAAACAAGGGCACGCACCACGTGATCTCCGGTGGAGGCGGCGCGCCGCTCTACGATACCGATGCCCCCCAACCCGAGACCGTCAGGGCCGTCAAAGTCGAACACTACATCCGCATTGACATCGGCCTGGAGAAGGCCGCGCTCGCGGCCATCGACATCAACGGCAACATTATTGAGGAATTCACCGTGACCAAGCGGAGGTAGCAGCGGCACAAGTCCGAATTCAGGTTTCCGACTGAGACGTGGTATTGTGGCCGAAAAATCAGGATAATCATACGAGTGCACAGCCGAGGGCGGCTGTGCCGCGAAGAAAAGGGATCGATGGCGTTTTTCGTTGTGTTGGCCGCGGCCTGGGTGTCGGGCGGCCTTTTCTTGCGCCGGCTTCGGTTGGGCGAAACCATTGAGGGGTTGATCCTTCGGCTCTATGTCGGATTATGTCTATGTGCCGTCGTCGTCGTCATCCTGGGCAGCATGTCGCTGCGCGTGGCACAGGGTGTGCTCTACTTCGTGGCAGCTGCCGGGCTCGGATATGAGCTGTTCGTTCGTTCCCGTTCCCGCGCGCCATCCGAGTCTCCTGGAAAATACCCGCCACTGAGCAGGCTGGAATACGCCTGCGTAGGCACGATTGGATGCGTCGTCGTACTGTCACTGGTTTCGGCGCTGGCGCCGGTCACGAGTTGGGATGCGGCCGTTGCCCACTTGGCCCTGCCCCAGGACTACGCCCGTGCGGGACATATCACGCTGCTCGAGGGGAATGAATATTCCGGTTACCCGCACTTCGTACACAGCCTGTTCGCCTACGCCTTCTTCGAAAGCGGCGAGACTGCCGTAACGCTGCTCAACTGCATGTTCGGCCTGCTGGGATGTGCGGCGGTGTTCACGTTGGGACGGCGCGTTGGGAACCGGCTTTGCGGCCTGATTGCCGCGGCGATTTATGCCACGGCCCCGATCTACATGGACCAGGTCGGGGCCGCCTCGCTGGACCTGGCGTTTGTGGGCATCTCCGTCGCGGCGCTGACATGCCTGATGGCCTGGTACGAAGAGGAGAACCTGAGCTGGCTTGTCTTAGGGGCGTTTCTGGCGGGCAGCTCCTGCGGGATTCGGCACACCGGCTATTTGGTGTGCGCGTTGTTCGGACTCGGGGTACTGGTTGCAGAGAGTCCGAGCCGGAAGGAGGCTGTGGCATGGTTCAGCGGCATGGCCTTTCTCGGCGCGCTGCCATGGTTGGCCCGCAGCGCCATCCTGACCGGTAATCCGACCCATCCATTCTTCAGCTCGGTCTTCAGTTTCAACAGTGTCCCGGCGGCCGAGGTCGCGACGCTCGGCACGCATAGTTCAATTAAGGGTACCGGACTGAAGGACCTGATTTGGTTCCCTTGGAACATCATCATGCAGCCGCATTGGTATGACGGCTGGGCGAAGTCGCCGGGCGGCCTGGTGCTGTTTCTGGGCGTGCCGGGTCTGGTGGTCGGCGGCAGGCGTGCGCGGTGGCTTGGCGCCTACAGCATCGCGGGGGGGCTTTGCTTCTTCTATTTCCAGCACTCCGCCCGCTACTTGTTACCATTTTTCGCACCGATGATGGTGGTGGCAGCCATGGCCGCCTGCTGGCTGCGGCGTTACTTTAGGTACCTCCCGGCCCTGCTGATAGTCGCGTTCGTCTATGGTCTGGCGCTGGACCTTGCCGCTGTGCACTTCAAACTGCCCGTGGTCTTGGGCCTCGAAACGCGTGAGCAGTACCTTGAGCGGCGCGTGGAACGTTATCCGGCCTTTCGGTGGGCCAACAAGCACATCGCCAACGGGTCACAGCCGGGGGCGGCTGTGCCACATCCGGGCATTGTGCTGACGCTTGATCCGCGCAGTTACTATTTCAAAGGCCCCACGTACCAGAACATCGAGGCACTGAAGCTGCTGCGCGACATGCCCTTCCAGGAGCAGTTGGCCTGGCTGAAGGTGCGTGGCATCACACATCTGTTTTTCCCAAAAACGTACGTGGACGAGTCGCACGGGCTGCACAATATTGGTGTGCGGGCCATCCTGACCGCGTGGGTGCAGCAAAGCGGGCATTTCGTTCCAATTAAGACTTTCGACCTTGTACGTCCGCGGGCAGACGGGACGGAGCGCGTGGAGATATATGAAGTGCATTACGATAAGTAGCGGACCGCGGCCGATAAGACTGCCAAACGTCGGGAGGCGCGGCGGTGTCAGTCCGTAGGACGCTGGCGCGCAACACGGCATTTAACGCCGCCGGGCGGCTTTGGGAAGCGGCGAGCGGTCTGGTGCTCCTGGCGTACATCCTCGAGTGGGTTGGGGTAACGGCTTGGGGGCTGTGGGCGTTTGTCAACGTCTTCACGGGCTATGTAAGCCTGCTGGACTTCGGTGTGGGCAGCAGCTTTGCCAAGTACATCGCCGAACACGCCGCGCGTCGGGAGGATGACCAGGTCTCGGCGGTGGTCAGCACCGGCTTTTTCTTCTACCTCATTCTGGGCATCGCGCTGGTGGGTGTCGGGTGGCCGTGCATCGACTTGCTGGTGGACCTGTTGGTTCGGCTGGGACCGCAGCGCGCCGGCGACTTCGGCGACCTGCGCTTCACGGGCGACATGCGGTTCCTGTTGCGCTGGGGACTCGTCTTGTTTGCCTGCTCGAACTGCGTCGCCGCGTTCACCGCGGTCCAGACGGGCCTTCAGCGGATGGGCATCACCAATGTGCTGAGCTTTGGCGCGTCGATCGTGAAGATCGTGGCCACAGTCGCCTTCCTCAAGACAGGCCACGGCATCCGCGGGTTGCTCTATGCCAACGCCATCGTATTGGCGGTGTTCGGCGCGGCCAGCATCACCCTCGCATTTTGGCTGCAACCCACGCTGAGAATAGGGCCTAGACACGTAACGCGTCACGCATTGGGGAAGCTGTTCGGGTTCGGCTGGCGCGCGCAGGTCGCCAAGCTCTCGAATCTCATCATGTTCCAGACCGACAAGGTAATTGTCGCGTTTGTGTTCAAATTCCTCGGCATGATCGGGTTATACGACCTGGGTGTCGGGCTGGCCAACAAGATGCGGCAGGTACCTGTCCTGTTGCTCAGCGCATTGGTGCCGGCGGCATCCGACCTAGACGCGCGCGAAGAGCATGACCGGCTGCGCAGGCTTTACCTGCGATCGACGAAGTACGTCGCGGCGATCACAATGCCGCTGGCCGCCTTTACGATCGGGACAGCGGGACCGCTGATGCGCACGTGGATGGGCGAGAAGCGGGACCTCGAGGTCGCCGCGTGGGTCTTGCGTATCATTGCCTTCGGATACATCGCCAACATCCTTCCCGGCGCGGGCGTCGGCGTCGTCCTCGGGAAGGGCCGGGCCGACCTGCAAATGAAGGCAGGGGCCATCGCGACGGTTTCGAACCTGGCCCTTACGATCCTGCTTGTATACACCGTGGGCTTTTATGGCATTCCCGTCGCCACGGCGCTGTCCATGTTCCTCTCGTGCGCGTGGTTCTTCGGGGCCGTATGCCCCATGTTTGGCATCGGCGCCGGCCACCTGCTGCGGGTTTCCGCCCTGTGGCCGGCTGTCGCGTCGCTGCCGGGCTTTGTGATTTGCGTCTTGGGCGACTGGGCCAGCAGGGGAATGGTCGGGCGCGATCCCAATGCCCTCGTCGTGCTCGGAAGCGCTGCGGCATTTGGCATCATCTACCTCGGCCTGATAAGCCTGACGCCGTTCCTGGATGCCTTCGACATCGAGTTTCTCGAACACACGCTCGGGTTGCGGCGCGTCCCTGGGTTCCGCGCATGGACCAGGAGGGTGCGCCGTGTTTGAGACGCTCGGACGCTGGCTGCGCGCCTATGCGGAAAAGGATGGCCGTGGATACCCGGACTGGGCGGTGCGGTACGCGCCCCTGGTCCGGAAACTGGGGCGCCTTGACCTGAGCCGGGCGCGCGTGCTCGAGATAGGCGCGAACGAAAACGGCTTCGCACGGTTCGCCCACACGCGTGCCATGGCCGTGGATACTGAAATCGACCACCTCCATGCAGCGCGTGCCACCCAGGACGTGCTGCCAGCCCAGGCCGACCTGAGCGCCCTGCCCTTCGCCGCGGGCAGCGTGGACATCTGTGTGTGCGTGGACACCCTCGAGCACGTTCCCCCAGAAGCGCGCGCTCAGGCCGCGGGGGAAATCATGCGCGTGCTCCGCGATTCCGGCGTTGCAGTAGTGACCTTTCCCGCAGGCGAGGCCGCGGCACGCGCCGAACAGACGATCCAGGAGGCCTGCCGCCGCTACACTGGACGCTCCCTGGTGTGGCTCGAGGAACACGCCGCCCGGGGGCTGCCCGACCCGGACTCGGTCATCGCGGACTTCAGGGCCGCCGCAGGACCCACCTACCGCATCACCTGCTCGAAGAATGCGTCGCTATGGCTATGGCGCTGCATGTGGCGGGTGCTGATCTGCGGCTGGCCCGGCCGCGGCAATGCGCTGTTTCAGGCCCTCCTGCGCGCAATTACACCTCTCCTGTGCCGTATCCACTTGGGCGCGTGCTACCGTACAGTGATTTGGCTGGAACCTAACAGCTTCTGACTCTTGTCGGAATGTAACCGTTCACCGGCAAATTCAGCGAAAAAGCCGACAAAAAGTCGCAAAACCTGAGCAAAACTTGGTGTTTCACCCCTGAACAGTTACGACCAGCCAAAGTGCCGCCGTCCTCCACCGGGCAATTAGACAACGGTTGGGGCTCGGCCTATAATCGAGCGCGACTGCGGAAACAACGCCATGAACCCTCGACTCGCCATCGTCATACCGACCTGGAACCGCAAGGAACTCCTGCTCGAGTGTCTCGCGTCACTCCAGGCGCAAACGTTTCGGGAATTCGAGACCATCGTGGTCGACGACGGCTCGACGGACGGCACTGCCGGCATGATTGAGCATGAGTATCCGGCAGTGCGTCTGGTGCGTTTGCCGGAGAACTGCGGGTTTTGCGTCGCGGCCAACACCGGCATACGCCGGGCGCCCCGCGAGCTCGTCATGCTGCTCAACAACGACATGACACTTGAGCCTGACTGCCTGGCCCACCTCATCGCCGCGGCCGATGCTGATGATGCGGCGCTGTTCGCACCACTGGTCCTGTGGCGAGATGACCCCACGACGATCTACAGCGCCGGTGACCGACAGCGCGCCAACGGACGGCCCGAAAGCATCGGGTTTCGGTGCCCGCTCGACGGGTTTGCCTTTCCCGAGACGGTCTTCGGGGTTTCGGCGGGCGCCGGGCTGTACCGCCGCGCCGTGTTCGACCGGGTGGGCCTGTTAGACGAGCGCTTCATCGCCTATTTCGAAGACAGCGACTTGAATTTCCGCGCCCGGCTCGCAGGATTCCGCGCGGCGTTCGTCCGCGAGGCGGTGGCGTACCACGTGGGCTCGGCGAGCATCGGAGGGCGCACGTGGTGGCGGGCGCGGCAATGCTACCGCAACCACGCGCTCCTGGTCCTCAAGAACATGCCCGCGCGCCTCTTGCTCCGTAACGCACCGGCCATCCTTGCCGAACAGTTACACCAATTCCGCCGCACCTTCTCCGCGGCCCGGGCCGAGTTCGGCGCATTGCGCGCGGTGGGCGTGGTCTTGTCGGCCCGGTTGTCCATCCTCCGCCAGGTTCCTCGCGCGCTCGCCGAACGACGTAGAATACAACTCAGCAGGACGCTCGGCACAGCAGAACTTGCGGCGCTGTTGACTGCTAAGTGGGGGTGAAAGGGGATGTTCGCGAAGAAGCGCGAAGGAGAAGCGCCATGATAGAAAGGTTGCAAATGTACAACTGTGAGAGATGCAACGGCATGGTGGCTGTCCTACGCGGAGGCGCCGGCGAGCTTACGTGCTGTAGCCAACCGATGAACCTGTATCAGGAAAACGCCCCCGGCGCCGCCCAAAAAAGGCGGACCATGGTGGAAAGCGCCATGGGAAAGAAGGTGCCAATCTGCAACTGCGAAGAGTGTGGCAGCATGGTTGTTGTCCTCCACAAAAGCGCGGGCCCATTGACGTGCTGCGGCCAAGAGATGAACCTGCTTAAGGAAGACGCCCTGGACGGTTCCCAGGATGAAGCCGCGCACCTGAAGGTGCCGAGCATGGAGCACAATTTGAGTATGCCCCTCAAAACGGTGCTGAAAATCATGCAGCAGCGGCAGCTCACGACAACCTATTTCGGCATCAACGCCCAAAAGAACCCACTGGATTTTTGGGTGTACCAGGAAATCATATTCGAGATTAAGCCGGATGTCATCGTCGAGATCGGCAACGCGTATGGAGGCGCGACGCTGGCGCTGGCGCATCTACTCGATCACATGCACAAAGGGCGCGTTATCGGGCTTGATATTCAGCACGAAACGATCGCGCCAATTGTAAGGGAGCATCCGCGGATCACACTGATTACCGGGGATGCATGTGGGTCTTTTGGTAAGGTTAAAGCCCTTATCGAAAAGAACGATACGGTTCTAATCATCGAAGACAGCTCTCATACCTACCAGAACACATTGAACGTATTAAGAACATTCAGTCCTCTCGTAACACCGGGAAGCTATTTCATTGTGGAGGATTCGAATTGTCACCATGGCGTCGATATCGGTCCCAGCCCAGGGCCCTATGAAGCGATCGAGCAATTTATAAAGGAAAACCGTGATTTCCAGGTTGATAGAACCATGGAATCCTTCTTTATTACCTGGAATCCAATGGGCTATCTGAAGAAGACCAAATAGGCGCCGTCGGCCCCCGAGGGTTCACTCCAAACTGACCCTCCGCTCGATACTGCCTAACACACTTTCGGCCAACATCTCGACCGGCGCCTCGCTGTGCAGCACCAAGTCGGCATAGTGGCGTGTCGGCCACACGTATTTCTCGTACATGGGCAGGGCTGCTTCGATGAATTGTTCTCGGACCGATTCGGGGGTGCGGCCGCGCTCGCGCACATCGCGCGCTTCCCGGCGAGCCAGGCACATCTGGGGTTCGGCGGTCAAAAACACCTTGGTCTTGCACAGGTCCCGAAGCATTTCCCAAAAGAACGTGAACAGCCCTTCCACGACGACGAAGGGGCCCGGCACGACCCGTTCGGTGGCCTCCCTACGCGTATGGGTCGCGAAATCGTAGGTTGGTTTTTCGACGGGCTCGCCACGGGCCAGTGCCCGCACCTGGGCGATTAGCAGTTCCTCCTCAAGTGCCTCTGGCGCGTCGAAATTGACCCGCGCCCGTTCTGCCACCGGGAGTGCGGACAGGTCCCGGTAATACGAATCCAGCCCAATGACCGGCGTCGGACTCGGGAGGCGCAGGGCCAGTAGCTCGGCCACATCAGTTTTGCCCGAGCCCGACGGCCCGGCGATACCAACTATATGTGGGCCTGCCGTAGCGGTCATTTGGCCGTTACCAGTGAGATTGTGCGCGAAACGGTCACCAAAGAGACCTTCACGCAGAAGCGCAAAGCCCGCAAAGGGTGGCACAGGCTGCCAGCCTGTGCCACTCTGCGCCTCTGCGTGAGCCTCTTGTCACTACTTAATCTGTGCTGGATTCGCGAAACACAACGCGGTGGGTTTGGGTTTGGTAATAGGCTTTGTTGATAAAGCCGGCGATGGATTCTTTTGAGGTTTGGTCATCGGGCATGTGGACCTGAGTAAATGCGCCGGCCCGGAGCCATTCGTGGAATTGACCCTCGATACGAACGCGCTCGATTGGGTTGCACTCGTACGTGGGGTTAAGTTGCGCCCCCGCCGTGTAATAAATCTCGTGGGCTTTGGAATCGGTCTTGACGACAGCGCGGGCCCGGTCGGGGAAATCGTGCAGGTCAAGTGCGGCCAGGCGGCGCGCCACGGCGGCATCGGCCGTTTGCGCCAGCGCGAAGTTGAGGTCCATGTCCTCACTGGATTGACCGAAGCGCGCGCTGAGGTGCTCGGCGATCCGGCCCGCAAGGGCAAGGGCCTTCTCGGAGTCATGAAGCTCCTCGCCCGTCAGGGCCTGCACGCACTCGTTGAGGCCCATGACGCTGATGAGATACGTGGCCTGGTCCAACTCGAGGTAGGGTTTCCCTTCGCGCTCGACGGCCAGTAGCGCAAGCGGGCCGAGGTTTTTGAGCGACAACAGCTTCTCGACGAACGCCCGTTTCTCGAGCTGCGCCTGAACCACTACTCGCGCGAGCCGGTCCAATTCGCCGAGGAGCTCGCGTTCATTGCCAACACGATACGCCGCGCGCGGGAGGTTCAACGTGACGCATTGGACCGCCGTGTACCGCGGCTTCCACACCGCCGCAGGGCCGATGCCTCCGAACCGGTGCCGGTCGAACAGGATGTGGATGTTGCCGCGGCGGCCCGCCACATCCGCAACGTGGTCGAGGAATGTTTCATGGCCTGGCGCCTTGAAAAACTCGGGTGTGATACAGAGCAGTGGCACAGGCGCGCGAAATGGGCTTCCACCCACACCACCTTCATTGAACACATCGAGCAGCGCCCAGGCAAATTGTTGCACGGTGTGCCCGTACTCGGCGTAGGAACGGCCGGTGTACTTTCCGCCCGGCCCTACCGCCTCAATGTCACGCAGATACCGTGGAACGTCCCAGCAAATGGTGATTTCGGTCGGGGGCATGCGCTCGCCGTGGGCCACGGCGCGGTGGGCGTATTCAAAAATGACCATCTGGGCTACCTGCCGCAGGCGCTTGTCGTCAAGCCCGTGGACGAAGGGGGCGAAAAAGACGTTGAACGCATCCCAGCCAACGGGACCTGCGAAATGGCTCTGGAGCGCGGCATTCATGTGAACCATCTGGGCCAGCAGCGTGTCGGGGTACTTCGGTGGCCGGGAGACGCTGCGCGATCCGGGAAAGCCGGCGCCGAATCGCTTGATGTACTCCAGCGACTGGGTGGAACTGTGCAGGCGATCGACGAACCCGAGGCCGTGCAAATGGATGTCCCCGCGCAAATGGGCATCGGCCACGCTTCGGGAAAAGACCTGCGTGAGGGCAAACTCCCGCTTGACCGATTCGGCCAGCACCAGGTCCGTCGCAACCGGGTCGACGGGAGCTTCCCCGGGATGCGGGCCGCAGATTATCCGCTCAGCATCGTAAAGGGGCACACCGAGGCGCATATGACGCCGGCAATGTTCTTCGAGCCCGTGTTCGACGAGTTTGGCGCTGACCAGCTCGCGGATGAGCGGTGCCGTAAGAGTAGTCACTTTGGCAGACCGGATTTGTTGTTCGACCTCCAACGCGATGACGTTGGCCAGCCCATCCTCGAGCCCCGTCTCGCGGACAAGCGCCGCAACGATCCGGTCCCGGTCCCATTCGGACAGGGTTTCGGCACTGGTCCGCACCAAGAGCGGACCGCCGCTTGGCCCGGCGGGCACCGTGCCTTCGCGTTGCGCCTCGGCCAACTCATTCAGAAGCGCCCGGGTATCACCTTCGCGGAGCTTGCGGATGCGGGCGCGCCGGTCGCGGTAGCGCACATACGCCAGGGCCGTGCGGGCGTGGCCCATTTCAATCAGAACCTTTTCCACGGCATCGTGGACTTGGTCAACGGTCGAGGTCTGGCCATTGAAGGATTTCATCAAATAAATGCTCACACCAGCGGCGAGACTTTCCGCCCGGTCCCGGTCGGTGCCACCAATGGATTGCGCTGCCTTAAAGATGGCCTCGGCGATCTTACCCTGGTTGAAGGATACCTCGCGGCCATCGCGCTTGATGATGGTCTTAATGGGTTGCGGCGCTTCAACAAATGGGGCCGGAAAGGAAAGCTGCTGGTCGAAGGCCCCTTCCTGCGCACGTTCGCGCTCGGCAAAGCCTTCGTCTTGGTCCCGCTCACGCATCGCAGCCCGATAACTCCCGAGGAAGCCGTGCACCTAGTCTACAGTACCACGAGACCAGGAATACACTGCGCCAGTATGCACGACCCGAGTGTAGTGGATAGCGCCGTGGAAAAACAAATGCGGGCTCACGGCGCCTGCGTGGCATGTTTGGCGGCCAGCGAAACCAGCCCGCCTCAGGCGGGCCAGCGCTTCAGGAGAGCATCAGTTTGAGTTCCTCCATGAACTCATTGATGTCCTTGAACTGGCGGTAAACCGAGGCGAATCGGACGTAGGCAACCTTGTCAAGTTGCTTGAGTTTGTCCATGACCGCCTCGCCGAGTGCCGACGTCGGGACCTCGTGTTCGGTCGCATTGAACAACCCTCGTTCGATTTCATCGATCAGACCGTCGACCTGCTCCATGCCCACCGGCCGTTTCTCGACCGCCTTGAGGATGCCGCTCTTGAGCTTCCAGCGGTCGAAGGGCTCGCGGCGGCCGTCCTTCTTGACGACCATCTGCGCCACCTCCTCGATCCGCTCGTAGGTGGTAAACCGCCTCCCGCAGTTCAGACACTCCCGGCGCCGGCGGATGGCGTCGCCTTCCTTCGAGGTGCGTGAATCGACAACTTTGCCCTCTTTCTCATTGCAAAACGGACAACGCATAAGAATCCCTTTTCCCGCTCTTCCAATGTTCTCAGCACAATGTCAAAGGATATCCCACACTCCGTATCAATATGTTGTATGCCCTCCACTGTAACAGATACAACATAGGGCGTCAAGCAAAAAACGAGAGGGTCGTGTCGCCATAAGTAGCTCGGCGTGAGCAACTCAACCCACTCACAGCCGAGGGCGGCTGTGCCACATCGAGGGCCGCGCGCGTAGCGTGTTCCACGACGACGACACCACCACCGGCTAGGATGTGGTTGGCCTGGATCTGTTCCAAAAGGACCTCGTGTGCTGCAAACGTATGGGGTGGGTCCGCAAAGACAATGTCATAGGGCTTGGCTCGGTTCGCTAACACCCGAATGTCCCCGGGCAGGCTCAGCTCGAGCCGTTCGGCGCGCCCCGAAAGCCTTGCGACCTCGAGATTCCGCGCGATGGCCGCCAAGGCGGCCGGGGCGTTGTCCGCGAAAGTGCACCAAGCCGCGCCGCGGCTCAAGGCCTCGATGCCGTTGGCCCCGGTGCCTGCAAACAAGTCCAGAAACCGGGCGCCTTCGAGGCGCGGCGCCAGGATACTGAAGAGTGCCTCGCGCACCCGGTCCAGCGTGGGCCGGATGTCCAGTCCCTTCGGTATTTCGAGACGGATTCCCTTGGCCGTGCCGGCAATGACGCGCATGTGCGCTAGTTCCTTTATGTGCCCGTGGACAACCTGTGGATAAGTCGTCCAGGGCTGGCGTTCCGGTTGTCGCACGATGTGTGGCAGGCATAGCGCCAGTAGAGCCAGTTTAGAAGATATCCCATTCAGGACACAGGACTTACAGCTTCCCGAGCAACTGTACCAGCATGCCAACTGTTCCAGACCATATCCTGTTAGTAAGTTGTGGATAACCCATCGCGGCGTAATCTGCGCACGGGGCTTATTGCGGGTAGCTCAGGCTGACAGCCTGTGCCACCGCGCTCCGGACATCATTGGGTCTTGAGCTGTTCCGCGAAATAGTCAATCGACTGGCGCAGGCCTTCGGTCAAGGACACCGTGGGTTGCCAATTCAGCTTCTCTTTGGCCAGGGCAATGTCGGGCTGGCGGCGCGCGGGGTCGTCGGGTGGCAAGGGCTCGAATTCGAGCGGCGATGCGCTCCCGGTGAGCTCGAGAATCTTATCGGCAAGTTCCCTGATGGTGAATTCCTCAGGATTGCCCAGGTTGACCGGCCCGGTGAACCCCTCGCAATCCATCATCCGGACCATCCCTTCGACCAGGTCGGTCACGTAGCAGAAGGACCGCGTCTGGCTGCCATCGCCGTAAATGGTGATGGGGGCGCCGCGCAGGGCCTGCACCGCGAAATTGCTGACCACTCGGCCGTCGTCGATCAACATGCGCCGTCCGTAGGTGTTGAAAATCCGTACGATGCGAATATCTACACCGTTTTGCCGGTGGTAATCGAAAAACAGGGCCTCCGCGATACGCTTGCCCTCGTCATAACAGCTACGGATGCCGATGGGGTTGACGTTGCCCCAGTACGGCTCTGTTTGGGGATGCACTTGGGGGTTCCCGTACACCTCGGATGTCGAGGCCTGAAGGATGCGCGCCTTGACCCGCTTGGCCAATCCCAGGGTGTTCAGCGCCCCAAGGACATTGGTCTTTACAGTCTTAATCGCATTGAATTGGTAGTGTACGGGCGACGCCGGACAGGCTAGGTTGTAAATCCGGTCGACTTCCAGAAGTATAGGTTGCGTAATGTCATGACGAATGCACTCGAACCTGGGATGATCCAACAAGTGCTGGATATTTTCCTTGCGGCCCGTAAAGAAATTGTCCAGACATAACACCTCATCGCCCGCTTCCAGCAAGCGTTCGCACAGGTGCGAGCCTATGAAGCCGGCTCCGCCTGTTACCAAATTCACGATCGACATCGCGATGCATCCCTTTTCAGCTATCAGTTATCAGCATTCAGTTGATGGCTGACAACTGAGGGCTGTTTGTAGATTCCTCCTAAGAATCTGTGTATTGAAAAGGAATAAAAGCACGTGCTAACACGTGTATTCGCAAAGGTTTGACGATCAAGAGAAACACAGAGGAAAGCACGTGCTGGTTAAGAGTATCGCACGAAAGACTCTCGTAATCAAGAATCACGAGGCAAAACCTCGCGTCGATTCCTCACAGATACGCGGAATTCTTGTCACGAACTGCCATTTATCCTATACTTGACGACGCTGGTTTTTGTATTCTGTATTCTGGACTTATTCTGGGACAGTATACCTAACGAAAGGACGAGTACCATGAGCAATCCAGTCAGTCGTCGGGAATTTCTGGAGGTCGGCGCTAGCACAACGGCTGCCCTGGCGCTTACAAGGGCAGCGTCCGGGCAGGACGAGCCCGTTCGGATCGGCGTGGTGGGTACAGGTAACCGGGGCTGCTCGCTGCTGAGCACCATGTTGGGCATGGAAGGGGCCGCGTTCCCTGCACTGTGCGACATCGACACCGATCACCTGGCCCGTGCACAGGGCATGGTGGTGAAGGCTGGGCATCCGAAACCGGATGGGTATTCGCGGGACGAGCACGTCTTCGAGGAATTGATGGCCCGGGATGACCTGAACGCGGTCATCATCGCGACGCCGTGGCAGTGGCACACGCCGATGGCAGTGTGTGGCATGAGAAACGGCAAGTATGTCGGGGTCGAGGTCCCGTGCGCGATCACGTTGAAAGAGTGCTGGGACCTGGTGAACACGCACGAAGAGACCGGGGTTCCCTGTATGATGCTCGAGAATTGGAGCTTTCGCAGGGACAACCTGGCAGTGTTGAACATGATCCGCCAGGGACTGTTCGGGGAAATCGTCCATTGCCATTGCGCCCACTCGCATGATTGCATAGACCATTGGTTCTTCGACCCCGAGGGCAACATGCGTTGGGGCGGTGACTTCCTGATCAAACACAACCGGGATCAATACCCCACGCACAGCCTCGGGCCGGTGCTCAGTTGGATGGACATCAATTGCGGCGACGCATTCGCCTATGTAACGTCGACGGCCTCGGCGTCGAAGGGAATCAACGCGTATTACATCCGCAAGTTCGGTCCGGATCACCCGAACGCGCAGCAGGAGTACAAGCAAGGCGACATAGTCACGACGGTGGTCAAGACCCACAAGGGCAAAACGATTGTCATCAACTACGACATGCAATTGCCCCGGCCCTACGACAACCGGTGGCTCATCCAGGGGACCTTGGGCCTCTACAACGAGCAGCGCAACGCCCTCTACATCGTGGATAGAAGCCCCGAATACCACCAGTGGGAGCCGTTCCCACCCTACCAGGAGCAGTTCGATCATTCCTGGTGGAAAAACATGACAGCAGGCGGCGGCCACGGCGGCACGGACTACCTCGAGCTAAAACTGTTCCTCGATGCGATCCGGAACAAAGCCCAGACCCCCATTGACGTCTACGACTCGGTGGTGATGAGCTGCATCGTCCCACTTTCCGAGCAGTCCATCGCCAACGCCAGCGCCCCCGTCGAGTGCCCCGACTTCACCCGCGGGAAATGGAACACGAGGAAGCCGGCATTCGCCCTCGAGGGGTAGCCTTCGTTATGAGGCAGCCGAGCAAACCTCTCGGACAAATTGCGAACTTAATTTGTGTTCAGATCGAACAGAGAGGTGTAAGAGCGGTCCACCCTGGGATTGGGGAATTCGTGGGAAGAAATGGCCACAATGCGCTTGATCACTGCGTGTGCATGAATCATACTATATATGTGCAAGCGAAATGCGCCGTTTACGATTCATGTCGGAGGCTGAAGTGACCGGTCATTCAGAGACTATCGATGAAGCGGTTCGGGCTATCATTCAGGCGGTGCATCCGCTGAAGATTGTGCTATTCGGTTCCGCAGCGCGAGGCGAACTGCGCCAAGATAGCGATCTGGACGTTTTGGTAGTGATGCCCGATGGCACCCATCGGCGAGAAACAGCGCGCGTGCTCCGCAAGCAACTTGTTTCGCTCCGCCGCGAGGTGGACGTTGTGGTGGCCACGGAAGGCGACCTGCGCGAATACGGGGACAACTTCAGCCTGGTTTACTATCCTGCCTTGCGCGAGGGACGCACGGTATATGGCGGATAACGTCAAAAGCCCTGGTACGCCTGCCGACTGGCTGGCCCGTGCGAAGAGTAACCTTGCGCTTGCCAAGACCCCCAAACCCGACGACGTGTATTGGGAGGATTTGTGCTTTAATTTGCAGCAAGCGGCTGAAAAGGCGATGAAGGCCGTGTTGCTCCACCAAGACGTCAACTATCCTTCACTCACCAAATCGGCCGTCTCGTTAAACTGGTGAAGGAAAACGATATTCCCTGGCCTGCCGAACTGGAAGACGTGGACGACCTTTCCGACTACGCTGTTCAAGCCCGGTATCCGGCCCATTCCGAGTAGGCAACGGAAATGGATTATAGCCAGGGACTGCGCTTGGCCGAAGCGGTCGTGGCTTGGGCGGAAGGACTGCTGGCGGAAGGCGCCAGTTGAAGCTCCGGCCATTCATTGGCCTCAGGGCCGTCGCCGACCGTGGGGAAGGCGGCGATGCGTAGGCGCGCGCAGCCCATGGGTATGAGCGTGATCTCCTCGACGGGTTCGGTGGACCGCGCGGGGCTTTACCGGAGGGGGCCCACAAGGCGCTGCTCAATTTTACAGTTGAGAATCCGCCGTGCGCGGGCTTCGAGCGCGATGGGCGCTGTGCCGAGGTCAAAGGGTTGCGGCCCGATGGGTCCGGTTTTTTTTCACTACTCTGAACGACGCGGTGGGATTTTCCTCGTCAAGCAACAAGCCATAGTTCCATGGCGTCTTGGGGCAGACCTCCCATTCGGGCCATTTGTCGGGACCGCCGAAAAGTTGCCAATGCTCGCCTATCTTGACCGAATAGGTGAGGGAGCCGCGGGGTCGTTTCGGGCGGGTTTGGTCTTCTCGGCGACGCGTTTGCGTACGCCGCGAATGACGTTGGTGACGGCGATCCTTGCGCCCATGTTGCGTGCCCAGTTAGGGAGCTTGCCGCCAGAGTCGGTGAAAACGGTGTACCGGATGAAGGAGCGGCCGCCTTTGTACGCGAGGACCTCCCAGGAGCCGTAGGTGTCGTTGATGTTGCCACTGTTGGGTTCGTAGGTCCATCGGCTGGCCCATATGGTGGTCCCGGAATCGGTCTCGCATCGATCGGTCAGCCGTACGACGTAGTGGCGGTCGCCGATGGGCCAAGGGAAGTCGAGCTCGAAACGGACCCAGGCCCGGTCGCCCTCGGTCTTCTTGAGTTCGACCTTCTTGCAGTACGGCACGAAATGGGGAAATTCCGCGTAGTCGGTGAGCACCCCGAAGACCTGTTCCGGTGCGGCGTCGATGAGGGCCACGGCCTGGGACCGCTTGACGCGCGTGCCCGGAATCTCGCTCAACTGAACGAGAATCTTGCCCTTATCCAGTTCGGTGCGGTCTTCTTCCGTGAGCGGCTTGCCGCTGGGGGATCGAGCGTATCGGCCCGGGAGATCGACGGGCTCTACCAACGTGAGAGCCGAAGAAACGGTCAGGAAAAGGCTGACCAGCACTAGCCGATCCATGATTAGCGTCCCCTGAACTTCGCCCAGGCCAACAAGGAGACAGAGCAGTTTGCCGTAAGGGCCGACGTTGGGCATACAGCATGTCGCGGCAAGATCAACGATCTCTCGAGGCGTCATACGACACGGTTTGCCCCGATCAAGAGACCGGTGTCTCTCTCGCATACTACCGAGGTCGCCGCTGCAAACACAACATCATCTGGAACCGTTCAGCAAGAACGCGTCCCCGGTGCGGTTGTAGAGCCAGTAGCTGCTCTGCGTTAGAGAAACACAAAACCCAGAGCCACCGAGCGCACCGAGAAAGAATATGCTGTGACCTTCTGCAAGTCTGGAAAACTCGTTCCGGACACGCCGGGACGGCTCAGTCGCCGATATCGAGCTTCCTGGCGAGATTCTTGACCGCCTTGATGTCCATCTTGCCGGTGCCGAGGACGGGGATTTCATTGATTCGGTAGAAGGCGTTGGGTCGTGGGCGCCACAGGTTGGGTAATCCAGACTGGCCCA
Source organism: uncultured Nitrospiraceae bacterium (assembly GCA_964425145.1). Lineage (GTDB taxonomy): Bacteria > Hydrogenedentota > Hydrogenedentia > Hydrogenedentales > SLHB01 > CAYRLQ01. The sequence goes on along the minus strand of CAYRLQ010000027.1, from coordinate 5,786 downwards.
ACTTGCCCAGTAACGCTTCCAGTTGCTCGTCGTCGAGCGTATGCAGGACGACAAGGCGTTCGCCTCTGCTCGCGTCGGGCACGGCGGCCACGGCCAGCGACTGTTCAGTCAGCCCCAGGAGCTCATGGAGCGCCTCCTCGACCCTGATGTGCGGCACCATCTCGCCGGCGATCTTGCTGAACCGGGCCAGGCGGTCGGTAATGGTGATGAATCCATCTTCGTCAATAGCGGCGATATCGCCGGTTTCGTACCAGCCATCCCTCAAAACCGCCGTAGTTCGCTGAGGCATGCCCAGGTAGCCTTTCATGACGTTCGGGCCTTTGACCATCAGGAGACCGGGCTTGTTCGGCGGCAATGGCTCGCCTGAATCCGTGTCGATGACCCGCATGGCGATCCCGGGCAATGGGCGGCCGATGGTGCCGCGCTTAGTGCCTCTTTGATAGACGCCGGACGCGCGGAAATCGTACCGGTTGACGGAAACCGTTGGTGAACACTCGGTGACGCCGTAGCCTTCGAGCGGCTCCACGCCGAATTTCTCGGTGAAGGCGTCACGGACACGCGAGGCGAGCTTCTCGGCGCCGCATACAACACATCCGAGGCTACTAAGGTCCTCCGGGGGACAGCGGCGGATGAAGTTCTGCAGGAAGGTGGACGTGGCGAGGAAAAACCAGGCCTGGTATTTCTTGATCAGTTGGCCGACGATTCGGGCTTCGAGAGGGTTGGGATGATAAACAACGCCGAGTGCTTCGATAAGTGGGAGCCAGAGCATTGTTGTAAAGCCAAAGGAGTGGAAGAACGGCAGGATGCCCATCATGCGGTCGCCCGTTTTGTGCGGAAAGATCTTGATGCTGCCGTCGATGTTGCTCAGGATGCCGTAATGGGTGAGCATAACGCCCTTGGGTTCGCCTTCACTGCCGCTCGAGAAGATAATCGTCGCGAGGTCCTGCTCGGAGCGATTGGGCGGGGAGCCGAGCCAGCGCTCGAGCCACCTCACCGGCGCGAAGAGGGCCATAGGTATCGCGGTGAGTCGGTCCTTCTTCGTGACCGACGCCATGATGTCCTCGAGATAGACGGCCTTTCCCGGAACCTGGAGCGGCAATTTCTCGAGAACGGCATGGGCGGTAATTACGTGAGTCAGCCCGCTCTGCCGGGCCGCCGCGGCCATGGTCTCCGCCGAGGCGGTGTAATTCAGATTGACGGGGACCCTGCCCATGATTTGCAGCGCCACGTTGGCCAATGCACCACCGACGGATGGCGGCACCAACACGCCGACAACTGGCTGGTCATCGAGCAATTCCCTCAGTTTCCGGCCGAGGATGACGCTGCCCACCAGTGTTTTGAAGAAAGACAAGGGTGGGGTGCGCGCGTCGGCGAGGGACATGAGGCGCAGATGCCTGCGGGCAGTCCGGATGAATGCGCGGTGGAGCAGCGGCTGGGCCCATAGGCGCTCCGAGTAGGCTTGCGTGCCCGCTTCCTGTATGCCTGCGATGACGGCCGATACGGACGTGTCCGGCGGCAAGGGCGCGCCGAAACTGACAGCTATGGGATACGGTAACCTGCTGGGCAACTTCCAGGCCATGCGCTCTTCGATAACTTCAAAAACATTGCCGAGCAAGGGGTCGACGAACACAGGAATGACCGGCGCATCCGCCTCATTCATGATGCGTTCGAGGGCCTCACGGAACGGGAGAATCTCGCCCGAAGGCGTGACGAGGCCTTCGGAGAAGATACAAACCACCTCGCCGGCCTCGAGGGCCTCGGCGGCCGCGGTCAGATGGGCGGCGTGCGACGCCGGCCCGAGTTCACCCCGAGCACGGTGTGGGCGTATGCCTAAGACCTTGCTTAAGACCGACAGCCCGGGCGCTGCGAAGAGGGGCTCGGCCATCACGAATCGGACAGGCCGGTCGATCGAGGCGACCAGCACCAGGGCATCCACGCACGAGGTGTGGTTGGCCACCAGCAAGGCCCCGCCCTCTTCCGGAACATTTTCAGCGCCCTTCACCCGCAGGCGATACAATGTGTTGGCGAGTATCCACAACCCCGAACGCAGGACGAAGGTTGGAAAAGCAACACACAGGTAGGTGCCCAGAGCGAGCGTCAGAACAGCCGTAATCAGGAAGAAATGGTACGAGCTGGTTTTCAATAACGTGCCCCCGGCCATAAAGAGCGCCCCGGCGGTCAGAATGCCGATACAATCTACGACATTCAATGTGGCAATCATGCCGCCTTTAAGTCCCTTAGGGCTGCGATGTTGGATCATTGCGTAGACCGGCACCACGTAGAACCCGGCGGAGAAACCGATGAGGAGAAGTAGGGCAAGGAGAGTGACGTACCCGGCGCCTGGAATGGCCAGGAGCAAGGCCAATACCACTATGCCCGCCATGCCCATCGGTACGAGACCCAGCTCGATCTTCTGCCGTGACAGGTAGCCCGCGGCGAAGCTTCCCGACCCGATGCCAGTGCCCACAAACGCGACCATCAGGCTGACGTAAAACGTGTCCAGGCCCAGAGTAACCCTACCGTGTACGGGAACGGTCTGCTGGATAAGGGCCCCCGCGAACCAGAAAAAAGAGCTCGCCAGCATCATCAGGAAAAGAATATGGTCAGTGAAGAAAAGCCTGAAGGAACGGCCCAAGCCCGCCCACGGATTCACGGGAACACGCCGCTCGGGGTCGGCCGCCGGCAACCGCGTCACGAAAAGGGAACACGCCAGACCCATCAGGGAGAGGCAGATGAGAATCCCCGACATCGTGTAGATGGTCATTTCCCACTTGAACAGGAGTCCTGCACAGGCCATGCCCATGACGATCGCCACGAAGGAGGCCATGTTGAGCACCCCGTTACCCCACGACAGGCGGCTTTCGGGCAGCATCTCGGGGAGAATACCGTACTTGGCCGGACTGAAAAAGGCGCTTTGCATCGACATCAGGAAAAACATCGTCCAAATCAGCGGTTCGATGTTCAGCATAAACGCCACCAGTCCCAGGCTCATCACCATTACCTCCCACAGTTTCGTGGCGATGGTGACGCTCCGCTTGCTGTAACGATCGGCCAATGCCCCGGCAATTCCCGGGAAAAGAATGTACGGCGCCGAAAACAGGATCGCGCCTAACGCCGCGACGGTAGAAGCCTTGGCACTATCGGGCAGGCCGGTTTTGGGATTAATGTAAATATCAAACAGATGGTAGGTGATGATCCAGCGGTAGAGGTTATCGTTGAAAGCGCCCTGGAACTGGGTCAGGATCAGCGCCCAAAACCCGCGCCTGTTCCAAGTCGTGCCGCTGGTAACCTTAGCAGGACCCATTTGGGCCTTTCTCCCGCACAGTGCCCCATCGAAGAGGCGCAAGGCCGAACCAGGAGGCATGTTGCCGCAAAGTGCGAAGCATCATGGCGTGTTTCTCGCTCGCACTCGGACGCGTTCAAGATAGCGAATGAGCGCTTTGCACTCCTGTTCGCTCAACGGCTCCGTGCTGCGATGGATGGCCTCACGATAGAGAGGCTCGACCTTGTCAATCAACCTCTGGCCGTTCGGCGTCAACTCGACATGGTTGATGCGGCGGTCCCCCGGGACGCTTTTTCGTGTGACCAGTTTCTTGGCCTCGAGCTTGTCGAGGACGGACGTGATGCTCGCGCGCGTAACTACGAGGCGTTTGCCGAGGTCCGACTGTGTCACGTCCACACCTTTGTGTTTGAGCGCAAACAACACATTGAATTGTGCTTTGGTGAGGTCGAACTTGCGAAACAGCGACATACCAACCGAAGCCAGGACGTTGCCGGTGTGTACAATATTGAGCACGGCCTCGTGGCGGGTATCCGTGAACGGCCTGTCGAGGCTTAATTCCTCTTCAAGCGACATGGCTGGGCCTCTTTCGTTCTGCTTGGGTTCTTATTGTACGGCATCAAACTGTTCAATGTCAAGCAGTCAAGAAAAATCTATCGAGTTGCACAACGGGGAAAACTGCCTTTGGAACCTTTACACTACAAGAAAACTGTGTTATGCTCGATAATAGAGATGGGAGTGGATAAGCTCATGATTAGACTGTGCGGTGTAATCCTGATTCTAGGGCTGATTGCGTGGGGATGCGCCACGCAGGAGCCCTTGGTAAGCGGGGGAAAAGAAATCGGCGTCACGAAAGGCACCTTTCATGGGCGCTGGTGGAACTACTACGAGCGTGGCACGTCCTGGCTCGCCGGGGAAGTCTACGACGAGGCCGAAGCGGACTTCAAAAAGGCCCTAGCTGGCCGTTCCCGGGATACCTGGCAGGCGCGCACGTATGGGCTGCACTTTGTCGAATATTTTCCCAATCGCGAACTAGGCGTCGCCTGTTATCAGGTGGGCCGGCTCGACGAGGCCGAGCAGTATCTCGAGACATCGCTCGAGCAGATCGACACGGCCAGAGCGCATCATTACCTGGACCTTGTCAAGCGCACGAAGATTGCCAAGGGTATTCTGGCAGACACCACGGGGCCCGGGCTCCGGGTCTCATTAGACGAAGACAGGATTGTCGCGTCGCGAGAGGTGAGATTCAACATCGCCGCTTCGGACGATATCGGTGTGGCCAATGTCCGAGTCAATCGTCGAACCCTTTACCAACGAGGCAGTTCCGAGACAGTTGAGTTTGAAGATAGTGTGCTGTTCACGGAAGGCACACACGAGATTCTAGTGACAGCCAACGACCTGGCGGATAAGAAGATCGACGAAACGGTTCAAGTCACAGTGGACCTTACCGGGCCGACCATCGGCATCTTCGCCCCGGCCGACACGACGGTTACTGAAAACGCGAGCGTCATGCTCGAGGGCGTCACGGTAGACAAGAACGGCGTGGCATCCGTGTCGCTGGGCGAGCGTATCCTGGCCAAATCGAGCGGCGCACCCCGGCTCGAGTTCGCCACGGAGCTTCCCCTGAACCACGGCGAAAACAGCTTCCTGATCATCGCCAAGGACATCGCCGCGAACGAGACGCGCGCCGCCGTGAAGGTATTCCGGGGCAGCCCCGATTCCACAGCCGCCAAACTGTGGCTGTTGCAACATAAAGCGCCGCACTTGCTCCAGTACGCCCAGGCTTCACCGGAAGGGGTCCCGGCAGGGCTGACAGTCGGCCTCCAGCTTTTACCTGCTATGGTAGACCAAGGCCCACTCATTAAAGTAAAGTCTCCCAAGCGAGACCGAGAGCAGCCGTACCGCCACAATAAGGCATTGCGCGTGTATGCCAAAGTGTCCTCAGATTCGCCGATAAAGTCGATAACGCTGAACGGCAGCCCCTTCGATGTCGCGGGCGCCCCGACTGAATTCGTCGACAGGCGCATCCCAATTGACCAGGAGGACGTGAGTAAGGCCGAAATGGAGGTCCCCATATCCATTCAGGCCGAAGATGAACAAGGAGGCCGGTCGAAAGAGGAGTTTAATGTGGTCGTTAGACCCGTTGAACTGAACACGCGAGAGTCGAAAATGCCCGTGGCGGTCTTTGCATTCACCGGGGCTCAGACTCCGGGTTTGGACGAGAATTTGCGCACAAAAGCGCGTCAGATGATTTTTAATACGCAACGGTTCAACTTGCTTGAGCGGGATGAATTACGGGCAATTCTGACAGAACAGCAGCTTTCGGACGCCTTGGCCGAGGAGAGTGCTGCACTAACCTTGGGTAGAGTGATCCCTGCCCACGCGTTCCTCGTCGGTGATGTGATTGAACGAGGGAAGGAAGCCGAAATCGTAATGCGAGCGGTCAGTACCGAGACGGGCGAGATTCTCGTTATCCTCGACGCGGCTGTTTCGGATAAGGACGATA
>CAYRLQ010000026.1:0-24183 GCA_964425145.1 uncultured Nitrospiraceae bacterium | reverse complement strand
CGCCGCCCACTCGTCACTACGTTCGCGGTGCAAACGCCATACTCGCTCTGAGGTGCGCCAAGCCCTCACGAAGATACGAAGATTTCTGGGAACAACGCGCCTCATGACAAAACCCCAAAATTTGGCGCAGGCCCCCCGCTTCGCATCGACCCGGGCATAGCCGGCTCTCTTCCCGTATGCCCCTCTGATGCTTTATAATGTGCGCATCTAATTTGTGCGAAGCTGTAAGGAGGTTCTCCTGTGCGAAAAGCCCTCTGGTGTCTCTTGCCGCTGGCGTCGCTGGTCTACGGCTGTGTGACTACGGGGAGCGCTACGCAGTCGGCGGTGGTCCGCGCGAAGGACAAAGTGGCCCCGGCACTGGTGCATATCCGCCCCGTAAAGAAGGTTTTCAGCCGCGGCAAGCGCGAGGAGGTCGTGATGGTCGGCAGCGGGTTCATCATCTCACCCGACGGCTATGTCATTACGAACGAGCACGTCGCGGGCAAGGCCAGTTTCGTCCAGTGCGTCCTATATAACAAAGAAGAGGTCGAGGCCGAGGTTGTCGGCGTCGATCCTTACACGGACATCGCCGTACTAAAGCTGGATGTGGCCGAGCCGCTGTCACACGTCACACTCGGCCGCTCGAGCGCGCTCGAGGCCGGGCAAACGGTCCTCGCCTTGGGCAGTCCGCATGGATTGGCACGCTCCGTGTCGCTGGGGATTGTCAGCGTAACGGACCGCTACCTCGAAGACCATGGCGAAACGGTCTCGCCGTACAACAACTGGATCCAGACTGACGCCGCCATCAACCAAGGCAACAGCGGCGGTCCGTTAGTCAATCTCAAGGGCGAAGTGGTCGGCGTGAATGCGCGCATGCTCCGGGGCGCGGAGAACGTCGGGTTCGCCATACCCATCGACATTGCGCGCGAGGTCGTGGACCAGATCATCGCTCATGGCCGCGTTATGCGCAGTTGGATCGGCGTGACGCTCCAGGAAATGACGCGAAAAACCGACGACCCCAGTATCGAAGGCGTCGTCATCGCCGACATCGACCCCTTGGGCGCTGCCTTCGAGGCGGGTCTGAAACCCGGCGACGTGATGCTGGCCATCGACGGCGAGCCCACGAACGCGCGCTTCGAGGAGGACCTCCCGGTCGTGCGCAAGCAAATCGCCGACATCCCTGTGGACGCCGAGGTGGTCGTCCGAGTGGCCCGAGGCGATGAGGAAATCGACGTCCTGCTGACCACCGAGGAGAAAAGCGATCTTAAAGGGGACGAAGTCGAGTTCGCGGAGTGGGGCTTCACTGCGACGGAGTTAACACCCGCGATGGTGCGTCGGGCCCGGTTGCCCTCCCGGAAAGGCGTTGTGGTCTCCGGCCGGCAAGCCGGTGGGATTGCCGCCGCCGCCCGCCTGCAGCGCGGCGACATTATCCTTGAGGTCGACGAGGCAGAGGTGGAGAACCTCGGGCAGTTCAGGCGCATTTACGAGGACCTGATCGCATCGAAGCAACGCCTGGTGATGATGGTAGTCAAACGCGGCGCCTTGACCCACTTTGTCCTGGTCAAGCAGGACCGCAACGGCGCCCCCGCGTCGGAACCGGCCGAGGTGCAATCGCGGAAGGAGGCGTACGACGATGTGGAGTAGGCTGTGCGTGGCCATCCTGGCGCTTGCACAAACTCAGGCGGCGCCCACTGTACAATCCTCCGACCCCTTCAGCCAGGCCGTGATCGACCAGGCCTATCACGAGGTCGCCCCTGCAATCGGTGTGCTCGCGTTCACGTCAGAAATCACGAACCCCGCCACGGGCGATATTACCAAGCGCGACGGCCACGCCCTCGGGCTCATCGTGGCACCCGACGGGCTGGTGATGACGCACGGCCACATGCTGCTCGAGAACACGCAACCCATCAACATCCGCTTTACCGTGGGCCAAGGGGAGGACGAGACAGAATACCGCGCCACCCTCCTCGAGAAGCCCGACGACATTAATGTGTGCTTCCTGCGCATCGAGTCCGACGACCTCCCCGACATGCCCTATGTGACCTTCTCCCGCGACAGCACGCTGAAGCTCGGCGAGCCCATCGTCGTGCTCGGCCTGCTTTCCAAAACACTCGATTACGCGCGGGGGCTTTACACTTGTCGGGTCGGCGCTATCCTCGAAAAGCCCCGCACGACTTACTGCCTGGACCGGCATGTCCGGTTTGGGTTCGTGACAGGCCCCGCCATCAACGTGCAGGGTCAGGTCGTGGGCGTCATCGGGTTCGACCTGAGCCCGAGTGAAGGGGGCGAACTCTACGTCCGCAGTGGCCATCCTTTGATTTATCAGACCGGCCTGTTCCAACACTACATCGACAACCCGCCCGGCAAAAACGAAATAGCCGACAAACAAGAAGACGCCTGGCTCGGCGTGTTCACCCAGCCCCTGACAGACGATTTCGCCGAGTACTGGGGGCTCGAAAAGGAGGGCGGCGTCATCGTCAGCACCGTCGTGGCCGGGTCGCCCGCGGAAAAGGCCGGGTGTCAATCCGGCGATATTATCACCAACTTCGACGGGGTCCCTGTCCGGCCGAAACAGGACCGGGAGATCACGCAATTCACCAAACTCGTCCGCGAAACGGGCGTCGGCAAGACGGTCCTGATCAAGCTCCTCCGCGATGGCCAGCCGCTGGAATTGGAGGTCCACCTCGAGGCGCGACCGACCCCCGCGCGCGAGGCAAGCGAGTATAAGGACGAAACCTTCGGACTAACCGTGCGCGAACTAACCACCGACGTGCGCATCACGCTCAACCTGCCCGACACCGTCCAGGGCGTCATCATACGCCGCGTCAAATCAGGCAGCGTCGCGCAACTCGCAGGCATGCGTCCCGGCATGATCATCATGAACTTCGGCGATCATCCCGTCACGAATCTTGACGACCTCCAAGAAGCCGTCCAAAAAGTTATCGCAGATAAGCCCAACGAAGTCTCGGTCTTCTGTCGCGCCGGTTCCGTCACGGGCTTCTTCCGACTCGAACCCCGCTGGAATGCAAGGGAAAAGTGAGACTGTCCAGCCGCTGGTTATTAGCTGACAACTGACCATCAACTTAGTACCCGTTTTCACAAATACGATCACGTATGAGAAGGGGGAGAAACCTTTTTTGACAGGATAACAGGATGGCCCGGATAATCGACTCTAAAGAATCCGGTAAATCACAAGCACCCATCGAGTGTGTTAGGAATGTGAGATTGCGGGCGAATTTGTGGCTGACATCGTAATTCAAGATACCATTATCGTCGAACTGAAGTCAGTCCGCCGGACCCTTTTGGCCCATGAGATACAATTGGTCAATTACTTAGTCGACACGGGCAAACTAGTGGGGTTGTTGCTGAACTTCAGCGAACGTAAAGTCGAAGTAAAAAGGAAAGTCAAGGGTCTCACTCGATGATACACCGGATACGGATTTCCGGGATATTCATCCGGTTCATCCCGTTATCCCGTCAAAATTTACGTAACCGAAGTTACGCAATGGAGTACTTAGGCGGAGGCTTTTTCGGATTTGGCGTTTTGTCTGCCACGCTTCTTCTTGCGCACCAAGCCTTCGGACCGGCCGGAGGATGCCGAGGGTGCGATGTGTCTGCCTTGGAGCTTCTGCCAGAAGTAGACGACCGGGCTGGCCACGAAGATGGACGAGTAGGTACCGACAAGTATGCCGACGATCAGGCCGAAAGCGAAGTCGTTGATCGCGCTGCCGCCGAATATAAACAGCACGACGACCACAAACAAGGTCGTCAGCGAGGTCAAAAGCGTGCGGCTCAAGGTCTGATTGATGCTGAGGTCGAGTATCTCCATGAAGGGGAGGCCGCGGCCCCGATACAGGCGCAGGTCCTCGCGAATCCGGTCGAAGACAACGATAGTGTCGTTGAGCGAATACCCTATGATGGTCAGGAGCGCCGCGATAACCGGCATGGAAATCTGCCTGCGCATGAGCGCGAAGATACCCACGGTTACGAGTAGGTCGTGGATCAACGCGGCAACCGCACCCACCGCAAACTTCAGCTCGAACCGGAACCAGAGATACGCCACGATGAAGATCAGCGCGTAGGAAATGGCCTTCAGGGCATCCCGGCGCAGTTCCTCCCCTACGGCAGGTCCGACGGTTTCGACCTTCTCGAGCAACACACGGTCCGCACCGCCTACCAGGTCCGCCAAGGCCCGCTCGACCCGTCCGTGAATCGTAATATCCTCCTCGCCTTCACTCCCGGCGGCGGCGCGGCTCTCCCCGACGCGGATCACGAACCGGTCGCGGCCGGCCACGCCGCGCTGGCCGTATTCCTGAACTATGGGCGACTCCAACCCCGCAGCATCGAGGCTCTGGCGCACAGCGCCCACTTGAACCGCGTCTTCAGTATCCAGCGCGACAATCATGTTCGTGCCCTGGGTGAAGTCCACACCGAAGTTGTCGGCGCCTCGCATACCGAACAAACCCATCCCGAGGACGATAAGGGCGGCGCTGGCCGTAAACGCCAAGCGGCGCTTGGCTAGGAACTTGAACCTCGTGTCCGGCTTGATCAGGCTCATCATGGTCAGCTTCGCCAGTTTCTTGCGCGCGGTCAGGAAGTCAAAAACGGCCCGGGTCACCACCAACGCCGTGAACACACTCGCGCACACGCCGATGCTCAACGTCACCGCGAAGCCCTTGATGGGACCGGTGCCAAACTCCGAGAGCACCGCGGCGGCGATCAGCGTAGTGATGTTCGCGTCAAGGATCGTCACCGTGGCGCGGCTGTACCCGCTTTCGATGGCAGCCACCAGAGACTTGCCGAGACGCAATTCCTCCCGGATGCGCTCAAAGATCAGCACGTTGGCGTCCACGGCCATACCGGCCGTTAGGATGAACCCCGCGATGCCCGGCAGTGTTAACGTGGCGTCGAAATACGCCAAAGCCGCCAGTATGATGACCGTATTAAGCAACAGGGCGATGTTGGCGATCAGCCCGCCGATGCGGTAATACAACACCATGAACAGGGCAACCAGCGCGATACCGACAATCGAGGAAATGACGCCCTTTCGCACGGAATCAGCGCCCAGGCTCGCGCCGACGACGCCGGTGTAATCTTCGCGGAGCCTGACGGGCATCGAGCCGGAATTGAGCGCGATGGCGAGGTCCGTGGCTTGTTCAGGGCTGAATGCGCCGGTAATCGAACCACGGGTGGTAATCTTTTCACGGATCACCGGAGCGCTGCAAACCACGCCGTCCAACACGATGGCCATATTCCGCTGGACGTTGGCCTCGGTCACTTCGCCAAAGCGGTGGGCCTCCTGCCCGGAAAACTCGAACAAGACCTGCCAGTTGCCGGGGCTAGTGTCGTCGGGCCGCGCTTGCGCCATGCGCAGGCCTTCACCCGTCATCAGCGGCTCCTTATCCATCACATAGACTAAGTAGCCCTGATAATCGTCCCAGGGGCTGGGCGGCTCGCTAAACGCCACCACCTTGTCATCGGGGATCAGCCCTTCCACCGCGCCGGCTTCCCCGACAACCTTACGGACCTTATCGATATGTTCCTGCGGCACCTTGAAAAACGGATGGTCTGGCGACGGTGCCAGCAAGAACGGCGTAAACCGGCCCGGGAACCCGTCCTTGAGGGCCTTGAACACGGCAGTGGTCTCATCCCGCCCGGCGACTATATGGAAGGTTAGATAGGCCGTCCTCATAATCAGTTTGACGGCGCGGTCAGGGTCCTTCACACCGGGAAGCTGAATCTGTATCTGGTTTTCACCCAGGGCCTGGATGACGGGCTCCTGCGCCTCGAACTCGTGAATGCGGCGCCGAATCCGCTGAAGCACCACGCGCTGGATGTACTCCTCCGAGATGTCCTGGTCCTTCTGCTCGTCGGTCAAGTCGAACCCGATGACCATGTGGACGCCGCCCTGGAGGTCGAGCCCCAGGTTGACGACCTTTGACCGGTCGCATTCGGCCCACCGCCCCAGCATCTTGGCCAAATCCCGGGTCAAGCTCGGCTCTTGGTAAACGGCGTCTTCCGCAGCCCACTTGTCGAGCCGCGCCTGGCGCTGTTCGGGCGTGAGCAACATCCAGCCGATGGTCGGATAGACCTGAATCAACCCGACGATGATCACCGCATAAATCAGAATCGTACGATACCGGTGCTTCTGCATTTCTTTCTCTCAACCACGGAGAACACAGAGACACGGAGAATCACTTTTCATGTTTCCTCTCCGTGTCTCCGTGGACTCCGTGGTTCATGTCCCGCCTTATTTGGACTCCTCGTTCCGCGAAATAACTTGCGAAATCGCCCCCCGGAGAAATTCCATTTTCATGTTGTCGTCATTGTTCACACAGAGAACGACGGTCTTCTCCTTCAACCGGACGATGGACCCGCAAATGCCCCCCGTAGTAACCACCTCATCACCCTTGGACAGCGAGGCGAGCATTTCACGCCGTTCTTTCTCCCGCTTCTGATTCGGGCGCAACAAAAACATGTACATAATCACCATGAAAGCCGCTATCATAAAAAGCGGGCTCCCGAGAAGGCTTTGGGGACCCGACGGTGCGGCCGTCTCAGGCGCCGCGTCCTGCGACTGGGCAAAAACCACGTTCCACACTTGGCACTATCCTCCCCTTATCAGCGTTCAGCCATCAGCGTCTCTCAATGCTGAATGCTGAGCGCTTCTGAACGAGGTGGACCGTCTTCACGCGGAGAATCGTTCGAGAAAGGTCCGTTTGAACTCTGGAAACCGGCCTGCCACAATGGCTTGCCGCGCATTAGCGACCAATTCTAACATAAAGAAAAGGTTGTGTAAAGTATTGAGCCGCAAGGCCAGAATCTCGCCCGCCCGGTACAAATGGCTCAGGTACGCCCGCGTGTATGTTCCGCGGCACACCGGACATGCACACGCCGGGTCCAGCGGGCCGAAATCGGTGCAAAACCGCCGGTTCTTGATATTGAGCCGCCCTGTTGACGTGAACAAGCAGCCGTTGCGCGCGTTGCGCGTCGGCATGACGCAGTCGAACATATCGATGCCCCGCTCGATGCCCTCGAGCATATCTTCCGGTGGGCCGACCCCCATCAGGTATCGCGGCCTCTCCTCGGGCAACAGGGGCGCGCTCCATTCGATTGCCGCCAACATCTCTTCTTTGCCCTCGCCCACGCTCACCCCGCCGATGGCGTACCCCGGAAACCCGATATCGGCCAGCACGGCGGCGCTTTCGGCACGGAGGTCCTCGTAGGTACTGCCCTGGACGATGCCGAACAAGGCCTGGTGGGATTCTTCGCTCTGCTCAGAACAGCGCGCCTTGCACCGCGCGGCCCAGGCCAGCGTCCGCCGCATCGACTCCGCCGCGGCTTCGTGCGTAGCGGGATACGTTGTGCATTCGTCGAAGCACATGATGATATCCGCGCCGATGGCGGTCTGCACGTCAACAGACTTCTCCGGCGTCAGGAAATGACTCGAGCCGTCGATGTGGCTCTGAAACGCCACGCCCTCTTCGGTCACCTCGTTCAAACTCGCCAGGCTGAACACCTGAAAGCCGCCCGAGTCAGTCAACAGCGGCCGGTCCCAGCCCATGAATCGGTGAAGACCCCCGGCTTGCGCGATGACCTCGACGCCCGGCCGCAAGTATAGGTGATACGCGTTGCTCAGGATGATCTGCGCGCCGATTGCGCAAAGGTCGTCACCCGTGAGCGCCTTCACGCTCGCCTGCGTACCCACCGGTATGAACACCGGTGTTTCAACCTCCCCGTGCGGCAGACGCAATCGTCCCGCCCGCGCCCCGCACCCCGGGTCCGTCGCCTCGACTTCAAACGAGAAATCCAAAGAAATCACCCCCGCGCACACTTCGCACTCAGCACTCAGCACTATAAAGAACAACGCCATAGCATGTCCACCGCCATTGGCAGCCGCAACCCATTCTTGATCGATACCGGCGATTCCGCTAAGCTGAGCACTCAGCACTGTTATGGTGGTGAGCAAAGCCAACTGCAACTACCGGTTTCTTCTTGCTTACTTCTCCTTTTCCCAAGGAAGAAGTAAGCTGAAAAGGGGATAAATTATGTCGAAAGGTCTGGACCGACGCAGCTTCCTAAAGAAATCCGTCGCCACCTATACAGGCGCCGCACTGGGCTTTGGTTTTGAAGAGAGCGCATTGCTGGCAATGGCGGCAAAGAAGCCGACGGCCCCCGTGCCGGAGGGGTCTGGTAAAGGCTTACCAATGGGGCAGATTGGCGATGTCAAGATTAGCAGATTGCTGTGCGGCGGGAACCTCATCAGTGGCTACGCCCACAGCAGGGATTTAATATATGTATCGACCTTGCTAAGGCACTATTTTACCGACGAGAAAGTGATGGAAACGCTTGCGCTGTCCGAAGAAAACGGGATAAACACGGCCATGCTGAGGCTTGACAGCAATACCCTTAGAATTCTCAACAAATATTGGCACGAAATGGGGGGAAACATCCAGTGGATCGCACAGGTTAAGCCAAGACTACGTGACCTCACAAGCGATACACTCAAGGCCATTGAGAATGGCGCCATTGGGGTTTATATACAGGGAGGCGTCGGGGACGCCTTTACCGCCCGGGGCCACGTTGATCTCCTGGGCAAGGCCCTCGAGTGTATTAAAGAAAATGGCGTAATCGCCGGTATAGGGGCCCATTCATTGGACGTGCCCATGGCGTGCGAAAAGGCGGGGATGGAACCCGATTTCTATATGAAAACCTTGAACAGTAAAAGCTATTGGTCGGCCGGCCCAAAGGAACAGCACGATAGTGTCTGGGCTGAAACCCCAGAACAAACCATCGAATTCATGAAGACCCTGAACAAGCCTTGGATTGCGTTTAAGGTCTTAGGTGCGGGGGCAATCCACCCGCGCGAAGGTTTCAAATATGCCTTCGAAAATGGAGCCGATTTTATCTGTGCAGGGATGTTTGATTTTCAGGTCGGAGAGGACGCAACTATTGCAAGGGACGCACTATCAGGAATAGCGGATAGGGAACGCCCCTGGAAGGGATGAGAAACACCCACGCAAGAAAGTGGCGCATCGAGAAGACCATGTCGGCCTGTTTCCAGTCCGAGGAGAAGTGCACTATGAGCCTGGCTTTGTTAATCAGCATACCGCTGTTGTTGCATGCGGGCCTGGATAAAACGCCGGAGACCTGGCTTGACCTGACTGCGGACTGGCGATTTCGACCGGACCCAGAGCAGGTCGGCCTTGGAGAGGATTGGCACACATTCTCATACGCCGACGAGGATTGGGCCGTCCTTGAGGCCGGCAAACGCTGGGAAGACCAGGGATTACCGGCGGTGGACGGCTACGCGTGGTACCGCCGGCATATCGAAGTGCCCGCTTCATGGCGAGGCGACAAGGCGTGGCTGGTCCTGGGTGGCGTGAACGACGCGTGCGTGGTGTTCTGCAACGGCGAGCGCATCAATGCCTACGGTGACGAGAAGGAACGGAGCGTCAACGCGACGCCCATCATTGCCGAGCTAAGCAGGACACTTCGCTTCGGCCAGCCGAACCTCATCGCCATTCAAGTCTACGACTGGGGCGCAAGCGGCGGCTTGTGGCGGCTGCCATGCGCCCTCACGACGGACCCGGCGCAACTGCCGCTCGAGTCCCTCGCGGCCTGTTACACCGAATATGAAGTCCGGAAACTCACCGTAGACATCGACCTGACCGGCCTCGGCAACGAGCGGCCCGAGCCGGTAACGCTGCGCATCGAGGTGTCTCGCCAGGGCAACACAGCCGAGGGCGGCTGGGCCACATCCGCAACACAGCCGAGGGCGACGGGGCCACATCAGCAACTACATCGCCTGGCGCCCGACGAGACCGCCGCGTCAGTGTCATTTGACCTGCCGGATGCAGAGCCCGGGGCCGCATATCGAATCAAGGCAGCCGTGGAGGCCCCCGGCGGCGAGCCCGTCGCGGGGGTATTGACCTCCATCGACGTGGAATGGCCTGCACCGCCGGCATGGCCCGGTGCGTATAGCTCCCTGAAGGTGCTGAACAACTTCGTCACCGAATTGCTCAGTGTACCTGTCACAGACGCCGGGCCGGCACACTTTACGTTCGCCAATCCTCGCAGCGGTTGGGTGTTTTTCTCGATGTCAGGCGCGCCCGGGCCCCGAGTCGTACTCGACGACCAGACCGAGCCCCTGGTGTGGCGGCCTAACCCAAACACCGGCGCACTCGAGGCCATGCGTCTTCTGGCCGAAGGCGAGCACCGGGTCCAAGTGGAGGCCGGGTCACCCTCACACCTCGATATTCGGACCATGCCCGAGATCGCCTACTGCTACTACCCCGCCACGCCGCACATCACGCCATTTGGCCCGTACGACCGGGGCTATGTCGAGCGCCACGTCCTGCCACATGTCAATACGCTGATCACGACCGGCGGGGTGCCCGATGAAGAGTTCGAGCTGTGGGTGCGCGAAGGACGCCAGTGGGTCTCGAACGCCGGCCTGCCGGGGCTGGGCAGCGAACAGGCCCCCACGACCGATGAGGTTTACAACGTCTGGGCATCCAACCCAGGGGTTACGCGACCCGGCTACGCCGGTATCATTGTGGACGAGTTCGGGTGGTCGGGCGCTGATCACTACCGGGCGTGGAGCGAGGCCGTCCGTCGTCTCGATGCCACCCCAAGTTTCAGCGGCAGAATGTTTTACGCCTGGTGCGGCGACCTGTTCAAGCAACAGGCAAGTCTCAATTTCAGCCGCCTGCTCACGGAATTCGGCTACCGCTTCGCCTGGGAGAAATACCTGCGCGAGGAACCCTCGCCCGAACGGGCGCGGCGGCACATGTCTCGCGAATTGGCACACGCACTCAAACAGTGGCAAGAGGTCATGCCCGGCATCGAGCGACACATGGTGATGTGTTTGGGATACTTGTGCGCACCACCCGAGAGCCTCAACCTGAACCCGGCAGTGGACTACCACGCCTTCCTGGACATGCAATTTCGCCTGCTGGCCACCGAGCCCTCCTTCTGGGGCCTGTACGGCATCATGGAGTACTCCGCAAGCTACGCCGATGAGGAATCGCTGCGCTGGGCGCACAGGCTGTTCCGCCACTACTGCATCGAAGGGAAACGCACCCCCCTGTTCAATGGACCCTATCTCCTGCCCCACCTCAAGAACCCCGACTTCGCCGACGGCCTGACCGGCTGGGGCGTCGAGCCGGCTGAGGAAGGCAGCATCGGCATCAAGCGGATGGAAGGGTTCAGTTGGTTGCAGGGCCGGTATCCCAAAACCACCGAAGGCGATCGGTTCTGCTGGATGAAACGTTCGGCCAAAGGCCCCAATCGCGTGCGCCAGAGGCTCGAATCGCTCGAACGGGGCCGGCTGTACTCGCTCAAACTCATCTCGGCCGACATCCAGCAACTCGACAAGAAACAGACCCTTACACTGGCCGTGGATATCGATGACGCGGAACGGCTGGACAAGTACTGCTTCCAGTTCCCATACCCCAGTTGCTACGCGCACGAGCTCGAACCCTACAATCGGCGGCACCCGGCCTATTTCAACTTCCACCGCATCGTCTTTCGCCCCGAAGGCCGCACCGCCGAGCTTGCCATCTCGGACTGGGCAAACTCCATCGATCCTGGCGGCCCCGTTGGACAAGAGACAGTCTTCAATTTCGTCGAAGTGCAGCCCTTCCTCGAACCATAGACGATGCCACACGAGATGCATCAGTACGGCCGGAGAGACGTTTCCCGACCGTCCGGCAGTAGGTTTCGCGGCGGGTTCCTAATACATTACCGACCCACCGGTGACGTTGATCGCCTGGCCGGTCATGTAGTTGGATTCCTCAGATGCAAGAAACAACACA
The DNA here is from genome assembly GCA_964425145.1 of uncultured Nitrospiraceae bacterium. Classification (GTDB taxonomy): domain Bacteria; phylum Hydrogenedentota; class Hydrogenedentia; order Hydrogenedentales; family SLHB01; genus CAYRLQ01. Next base: position 12,385 of record CAYRLQ010000026.1, on the reverse strand, counting down.
ACCCGGGCAACTTCATCCGCTTCCGCAAGACGCCCCATGGGGACCTTCGATTCAAGATAGCGCTTGACCTCGGCAGGCCGGCGATTGATCTTCCGGGCGTAGTCCGGCAGCATCGATTCCCACATGGGGGTCAACACAACGCCGGGACACACTGCGTTGACGGTGATGCCATGGGGGGCAAACTCGAGCGCCAGGCTCTGGGTTAAGCCGATAATCCCAAATTTGGACGCGCAATAGGCAGCGTAGTGAGAGGCGCCCTTCTTGCCAGACTGTGAGCTCATGTTAATGATCTTACCGCGGCCTCGAGAAACCATATGCGGCAGCACGGCCCTGCAAAAAAGGTACGTGCCTCGAAGGTTCACCTCAATCGTCCGGTCCCACTCCCCCTCGCTCATCTGCAAGAAAGGCACAATGTAGGACACGCCGGCGTTATTCACGAGCACGTCTATCGTGCCGAAGGCGGCCAGCGCAGCGTCAACGGCCTCCTGCACCTGGCCGGCGTGGGTTACATCACACGTCAATTCGACATGGCTCGCGCCGAGGCGCGCCAGAGACGAGCCAAGCCCATCGAGCAGCGATCGGTCATGGTCAGCGCCGGCAACCGTTCCGCCCTCCCGTGCAAATACCTCGGCAATCGCTCGACCTATCCCACGGCCGGCTCCGGTTATCAAGGCGACTTTGTGTTTGAGGCGCGCGCCCATTACGGATTCCTCACATCCTACAATATTCGCGCAAAAGGCGCCTTAGTACATGAGAAAGACTTTACTCCCAGGGATAAAGAATCGGTTTCAGCCCACCGCTGGTGGTGGTGAAGAACTCCTCAGGCGGCGTTTCAAAGGTGTAGTGGTGCTCCGACGCAAACCCGTTTAAGCTGATTTTGCCCTCGGCGAGCCAGTCGAGCACGGTCTGCATCGTCTTATTCGAGGTGCCGCTCGAGCCGATGGTCTTCGCAAGCCGGTAGTGGTGTTGGTCCATGTCGGCACGGTCCACCACATCGTGGGTGCCGCCGAAACACGCGCCCACAGCGTAGCCGGAGCGGTTGTAAAGCTTCAGCATCAGCCGTTGCGCACCGGAGTCCGCGCAGGCCGCAACTACATCATCGAACAGGTAGCCCTCCGTTATCGCCTCGAGCTCCGAGACGATGTGCGCCTCTGCCTCCATCTTTTCCTCGAGTGGCATATCCTCTCCCAGCCGAGGCACGATGGCTGTGACGACGTCATCGCCCAATATCCGCCGAACCAATTCCGCCTTCGATTCGGACCTGACCAGCACTACCACCTTCGCCGCGCCCTCCACACGGGCCAACATCGCATAGACCATGCTTACCGTACCCGAACCGATGACGCATGTGTTGCCCCCAGGCCGGATGCCTGCGCGGAAGAGATGGCGCCCCTCACGGTCAACCCCGCTGGGGTGAGGCGTGGAGAAGATCGACTCGAGGGCACAAGCCGTCGGCTCAACCAATACCGCCTGGGCAGTGTCGACCGTATCGGGCACGTGGAACACGGACCCTGAACGGATCATGTCCTCCGTGACCAGCATGTACTGACTATAGGCCCCATCGGTATAGAAGCTGAGATTATTGATAGGGTCCTCGAGAAGCATCAAACCGTCTCGGTACCGCGCAATACGCCCTTGCACCGTAACACGCTCGCCCGGCGAGAACATTCGGGCCGCAGCGGGCACGGGCCGGCCGTCCAGGCAGCCCACACCCTCCGTGAGCGCGGCCACCTCATCTCCCACTTCAACCACTTCCGCCACAAGTTCATGGCCCAAAACAACCGGCGCGTTGCTGTCAACCCGATAGTGGCCTCGCTGGTAGATCGTCTTGTCCGTACCGCACCGGCCAGCAGCGAGTATCTTGACTGCGATCTCTCGCGGACCGGGGGTAAACGCGATCTCGCCGAGTCGCACGTCGTGAGGGGCGTAGTATACGTAGGCCTTTGATCGATACGTTCCCATCAAGGAGAGTTTACCGAGCCCAATCACCGTCTTCAAGAAATCGGCGGCGGGCAAAGAAGTGCGCGACGTTGTGCAAAGCGGTGCTTTACAATGCGATAAGCGCTGTGCTACAACCGCCGCTGGCAACGAGCACGAGCACGATGATGGATCAGTGGGGTTAAGGAGGAGAAACCTTTTTTTGACAGGATTGACAAGATTCACAAGATAGAGGGGCAGAATCTTGTAAAATCTTGTCAATCCTGTCCAAAAATGCGTAACCGAACTTACGAAATGGACTACTTAGGCCACACTTTTCCACCTCCACTTTATCCGGCGAAGTGTGACCGAGTTTTCCTTTGAAACACGCTGAACTGCCGAGTATCCAACGATGGAGTAACGGCGTGAACGTATTCGAGCCGCTTGCGGCACCGATACTGGCTGCGTTCCACGAACTGGACGCGGGCGACATCAGCTTTGCGCCCCCCCCGAAGCTCGAGCTGGGCGACGTGGCCATGCGGACGTTCGAGGCCGCCCGCAAGCTCGGCATGCCCCCGACGGAGATCGCCGGGCAAATCGCCGAGCGAGTGGTGTTCGGCCCGGCGGTGCGCGCCGTATCAACGGCCGGACCCTATCTCAACTTCACGCTCGACCGCGCCGTCTTCGGCCGCAGCATCGTCGCCGCCATTCGCGAGCAAGGCCGCACCTTCGGCTCGAATGCCTCCGGCAAGGGCCACAGCGTACTGATCGAGCACACCAGCATCAATCCCAACGCCAGCCCACACGTGGGCCGCGCGCGCAACGCCATGGTCGGCGATAGCCTGGTGCGGCTACTGCGATTCGAGGGCTACGACGTCGAGGTCCACTACTACGTCAACGACATGGGGCGGCAGGTCGGGCTACTGGTCCTCGTGTGCGAGGACCTCGAGGGCCTCAGTTTCGACCAGATTCTCGAGCGCTACGTCGAGGCCAACGCACGCGCCGACGAGGACCCGGAATTTGCTGCAGAGGGCTACGAGCTTCTAGCCAAAATGGAGCAGGGCGACCCGGAAACTGTAGGCCGGTTTCATGCCGTGACCAACCTGTGCCTCGAGGGCCAACTTGCCGTGCTCGCGCGCCTTGGCGCTACGTACGACGTGTTCGACCACGAATCGAAGTACATCAACGATCCACGGATCGAGCCGGTCCTCAAGGCATTGCGGGAAAAAGGCGCCCTATTCACCGATGAGGAAGAGCGACTTGTGGTCGACCTGGCCAAATTGGGCCATGAGCGCGACGAGGGGCGGTATTTCGTGCTCATGCGTGCCAACGGCACCTCGATGTACGGCTACCGCGACCTCGCCTATGCCATTGACAAACTGGAGCGCGGCGCCGACACCAACCTTATCGTACTCGGCGAAGACCATAAGCTCTATGCGGAACAGCTCGCCCGCATACTCGATGCCGCCGGCAAGCCCGCGCCCGAAAGCATCTATTACGCCCATATCCTGCTCAAAGAAGGCAAAATGTCCACGCGACAGGGCCAGGTGGTCTTGCTGGCAGACTTCCTCGACGAAGCCGCCGCGCGCGCCGCTGAAAAAGTCGAACAACAGTGCTCCGACCTGCCGCCTGAGGAGCGTCAGGCCATCGCTGAGCAAGTAGCCGTGGCCGCAATTCGGTTTGCCGTACTGCGCACCGGCCCCAACAAGAACGTGATCTTCGATTGGGACGCCAGCCTCTCGTTCACAGGGGACACAGGACCCTATGTGCAGTATTCCTGCGCGCGTATCAACTCGATCCTGCGCAAATTCGGCCAACTCCCCGAAGCGCTCCCCGAGCCATTCCCCACCGACACCGATGTCGAATGGGCGCTGCTGCTCAAGCTTGCCGCGTTCCCGGACATCGTCACCGCCGCCGCCAAGCAGCGCAACTGCGCCCCCATCGCCCAATTCGCCCTCGAAACCGCCCGGCTCTTCACCGCCTTCTACCACGACTGCCCCGTCATCAACGCCGACACCGGGGCCCAACGCGCCGCCCGCGCCCACCTATGCGCCGCCACGCGTACCACGCTTGTGAACGCCCTCGGCATCCTCGGCATCGAGGCCCCGCAGCGGATGTAAAGCCGGGCAATATCACCGACCACTGAGTACAGCACTTCGCAACTCATGCGTCATCGTATTTGTGAAAACGTGTACTAAGCGGGGTAACAGAACTGCGCGGCAAATTTACATGTCATTTCAGGTGGTCCTCCGAATTTTGTCAACGAGACACGAGTGGTCTCCTCCAACAACCACGGCGGCGTTTAGCTTACGTGAGGACCTCGGCGCCCTTTCCTTGTTGGATGAGTGGAACGTACGTATCGAGCTCCTCCTGAATGGCCGGGTCCGTGAGGTCGATGGTCCGCCCACGTTCCGCCGCGAGATAGCTCGCCATGCAGAGCCTGGTGATCTTGAGGCCATATTCCCAGTTAAACTCGGCGTCTTTCCCCGCACTGAACGAATCCCGCGCGTTCTCGAACTCGTCGGTATAGCCGTAGAGGTCGGCCTCGTTCGGCACAACCGTGAGGAGCCCGCGGGTCGCCGTAGACTTCTCGAGCGCGCTCTCGGCGTCGGCCACGGCCTCGGCCGCTTCGTCGCCGATGAACACGTTCAGCGGCGACATCAGGGTGTTTATCTCGAAGGCATAGCCCGGTCCCAGGCCGTCCATGTACAGTCGCATACCCTGCTTGTCATACATCCACGAGCTGGTGAACTGCGCCTTCACGAGTTGGCCGGTCTCCGGATTGCGGTGCGTCACCATGCCCGTGGCGAAATCCTCCGCCGGCGTCTTGCTGTAGTCGACGCCCATGGTATCCAGCAGATGTCGCCGCCATTGGGGCCGGCCCCATTTCAACAAGGCCACCTCAGCGCTAACAGAAACCGGCTCGAGGAACGTCGCAGGCTTGCCCGGGGGATTAAGCACGTACCAGTTAGCAGCGATGGTGTGGCATCCCATATCGAGAAGCGCGCCGCCTCCCTGCCGGGTCGGATCCCAAAACCATCCCTCATGAGGGCCGGCATGTTCCTCCGTGGCGCGCGCAAGCATCATCGGCCCCATTGCCCTCCGGGTGGGTTCTAACTGTGCAAGGCCGTTACGCACAGCCTTCATAAAGTTTTGATTCTCGAAATAGGCCGTTGGCAGGTTGGTCTCCATGGCCAGTTGCACCAACTGTTTCCCCTCGGCCACGTTGCGCGCCAAGGGCTTCTCGCAAATGACCCCCTTGAGCTCGGCCCCGGATTTGACCGCCTCGACGATCTGCGCCACAACCTCGATGCGCGCGTAATTCGGCACCAACACGGCCACTGCGTCGCAGCGCTTGCACAGTTCCGCGATATTTGCATAGACCTGGCAGTCACCGACACCATTTCTTGCGGCGAAGGCCGCGAGTTCTTCGGCGCCTTTGAGCGCGTATACTCCCGCCAGGTCCACGTCACGAACGTGTGTGAGTGCGGCAACGTGGAACCTGGCCACGAAACCCGCCCCGATGAAACCAAACTTGAACCTATTCATGACACAACTCCTTATTTGCGACGTCTGGACCGCCCTTTACACCGGTTTCCAAGATGGAGGGAACATGAAACAGCATGGCACGTGATTGGGCTCGTGAGGTCATTTCACCCCTCACGAATACTGCCTCCCGGCATAGCGGAAGAGACATGTTCACGGATCGTATACGAAGGACAAAGGTTTGTAAAGAGCTTTTGGGGCTGCTTCCAGAAGAGGTTCATGCGCCGCGGCTCCTTTTAGTGGACGCGGTACTACCAAGTCTGCTTACGAGGACCTTCGCAGTGGGTACGGCCAATGAAACACTGGTAACCTCGGCCCACGGCCACTACCATATTTTGCAGCCCTAAAAAAGGTCGGGGTGAAATCGTGTAGAACAAAGGCTTATAATCTCACGGTTTGCTTTTACACAGCTTTGCGGCATTTGTTCGTCGAAAGGAAACAGAAAATGCTTGAGAGGATCGACATTCACAGCAGTGTGGCCGTTTACGTACAAATCGAGAATCACGTGCAGTTCGCTATTGCCTCTGGGCGCATGGAACCCGGCGAGCGGCTTCCCTCCATCCGTGAATTGTCCGAGAAATTGAATGTTAACCTCAATACCGTGGCGAAAGCATACCGTGACCTCGAGGTGATGGGGTACCTTTACACCAGAAGAGGCATGGGTGTTTTCATAAAAAAGGGCATCGTGGCGAAGTGTCGCGCGGAATGCCACCGCCGGATCATAAGCAAACTGCACGAAGTGGTCGCGGAGGCCAAGGCTGCCGGCATGACTCCGAAAGAATTGCGGAACATCGTCGCGAAGCGCCACGCCTCAACAGACAATTAACACGAGGGCGCCTGAGGGATATGGAGATGTAGAAAGATGTGGGGATATTTGTGAGATATGGACATGTTCAGCTAGGAGATCGGGGGGGATATCCCCCTATCTGGCGAATATCCCCACACCTCCTTAGCCGTTGGCTCCATGTGCGTCACATGGTGGAGATGAGGGGAATCGAACCCCTGACCTCTTGTCTGCCAGACAAGCGCTCTCCCAACTGAGCTACATCCCCGATGGATTGTCTGAGCGCCTCCTGCGCCCGTTTCACCGCATATCGGATTATACTCAACGCAGGTGGAACTGTCAACACATCGTGTGAGGGATATGGAGATGTAGAGAGATGGGGGGATATCCCCCTATCTGGCAAATATCCCCACATCTCCTTAATAGAAAGGACGAAGGGCAAAGGCGCCGCGCTCCTATTCTTCGATGCTGCCTCGGGGAAAGGAACCGAGCACCTTGAGCTCGTTGCACTGCTCGGCGACGCGTTCGAGGACCTCTTTGACTTCAGGGTCCTCGATGTGGCCTATCATGTCGATGAAGAAAACGTATTCCCAGGCTTTCTTGCGGGAGGGGCGCGACTCGATGCGGGTGAGGTTGACGCCGGCATCAGCGAAGGGCAAGAGGAGGTGATAGAGCGCGCCAGGCCGGTCCTTGATCGATATAAGCACCGAGGTCTTGTCGTTGCCGGTGGGCTTGGCCACCTGCCGGCCGATGACAAAGAACCGTGTGAAGTTACTCGGCGAATCCTCGATGCGCGCAACAACGATGTCGAGGTTGTAGGTCTCCGCGGCAAGGGCGCTGCCAATGGCGGCGGCGCCTTCCTCTCCGGCGGCAATGCGAGCCGCTTCAGCAGTGCTCGAGGTGTCGGTGAATTTCGCCCTGGGCAGGTTGGCCTTGAGCCAGTTGCGGCATTGCATAAAGGCGTTGTCTTTCGAGTAAACCGTGGTAATCTGCTCGAGCGGATATCTCGACATCAGGTTCTGGCAAATCCGCAATAGGACCTCGTTGATGATCTTCAATTCGGAGGAGATAAACCGGTCCAGGGTGTCGCTGACGCCGCCGCCCATCGAGCTTTCCACAGGCACAACGCCATAATCAACGCGCTTGCACTCGACCTCCATGAAGATGTCGGCTAAGGTCGGGAAGGGATGGTACTCGGCAGTGACGCCGAAAATACGGCGCGCGGCCATGTGGCTAAATGTGGCGGGTGGGCCGAGGAAGGCGACTGTTGTAGCCTTTTCAAGGGAGCGGACGGCACTCATGACCTCGCGGTAGATTGACTGCAAGGCCGTGTCCGGGAGCGGTCCGGCATTTCTTTGCTTGAGTTTATCGAAGACGGCCCGCTCGCGCTCGGGCACGTAGTAGGCCGCGTTTTCTGAGCGTTTGATTTCACCGATCTGCTTGGCGCACTGGGCGCGTTCGTTCAGCAGCGCGACGATCTCTGCGTCCACAGCATCGATTCTTTCCCTCAGTTCATCCAAGTTCACCGGTTCCTGCCCTCCAGAATCTCCAATGGCGCCTTGCTGACCATGAACGTGCGGCTGCGGCCTGTCCGAAAGCGTATGCGCGCCTTCAGTTTGGGCCCCGAACCCGCGGTATACATCACGATGCCCTCGCCAAACTTCGCGTGCCGCACCTGCGTGCCGGTTTTGAGCTTTCCCGCGTCAATTTCCCCGCGATCGCCGAGCACGCCCGCGCCCGCCAGGTCTTTCGGCTGCTCGATCGACAATAATTCCCGCGGAATCTCGTCCAAGAATCGCGACGGCTCGCGATCTTCCTCCTTGCCGTAGACCAGGCGCGTCTTGGCCGAACTCAAGGTCAGCGTTTTACGCGCGCGCGTCATCGCCACGTAGCACAGCCGGCGCTCTTCTTCGAGCTCCTCGTCCGAATCGAGCGCTGTGGCGTGGGGCAACAATCCCTCCTCCAAACCTACCAGGAACACGTGATCAAACTCAAGACCCTTGGCGCTGTGACACGTCATCAAGGCCACCGCGGGCGTGTCCGAGTCCCAATCGTCCACATCCGTCAGGAGCGAGAGTTCTTGGAGGAAAGTCGTGAGGCCACCGGAGCGGCCGCTCTGATCGAATTGCGCGCACGCCGAGACGAATTCGTCGACGACCTCCAGGCGTGCCCGGAGGTCCTTTTCGTCGCTGGTGCGGATGTATGCGCGGTAGTCGGTCCTGTCAAGGAGCGACTCGACCAGCGGGGCGAGCTCCGCGGTTTTGGCCTCGAGCGTCAGGTCGTCGACGAGGTGCACAAACTTCGCCACGGCCTCGCGCGCACGTCTTGGGAGCGTCTGGTCCCCCTCAATCTCACGCAGCACTCGGAACAGGGAGAGACCGTGCGCGGCGGCATAGTCCTCAAGATGGGCCAGCGTCACGCTGCCGATCCCGCGCGCGGGCACATTGATAACGCGCCGGAGCGACACCTCGTCCTCCGGGTTCACCAGCAGGCGCAGGTAGCTCAAGAGGTCCTTGATCTCCTTGCGTGCGTAGAACCGCACCGCGCCCAGCACGACATAGGGGATACCGCGCCGGCGTAGCGCCTCCTCGAGGAGGCGGGATTGGCCATTCACGCGATAGAGCACGGCAACCTCCCCGGGGGCAAGCCCGCGCCTTACCGCCTCGTTCACCACGAACCGGGCCTCGTCCCGGCCGTCGGCCGCTAGGCGATAGCGGACGGGCTCGTCGCCTTCCTCGACAGTCCAGAGCGTCTTGCCCAAGCGACGGGTATTGTTAAGCACGACGGCGTTGGCCACTTCGAGAATCGGCGCGGTGCTACGGTAATTCTGCTCGAGGCGGAAGACCTTTGCGCCGGCGAAGTCGCTCTCAAACTGGAGGATATTACGAATTGCCGCGCCACGCCATGAGTAGATGCTCTGGTCCTCATCGCCCACAACAAAAAGGTTCCCGTGGGCCTCACAGAGGCGCCGTGCGATCAGGTATTGCACCCGGTTGGTGTCCTGGTACTCATCAATAAGGACGTGGCGGTATCGGCGCCGGTACTTCTCACACACGCTCTCGTGCTCGGTCAGCAGGCGCGCCGGCAGCACCAGGAGATCGTCGAAATCCACGGCCGACACCTGTTCGAGTGCCCCGTGATACTGTTTCCACAATTCCCGGTAGACTTCTTCATCGTCGGTCTGGCCAGGGGCGTCCCATTGGGGCTCGGCCAGCTCCTGTTTAAGCCGACTGATCCACCCCAGCGCCTCGCGCGGCGAGACCCGCGCGCGATCCCCCGGCAACGATTTGACAAGCCGCTTCATCACGCTGATCTGGTCGCTCTCGTCGTATACGGTGACCGATTTTGAACGACCCAGCTTATCGATGTCGCGGCGCAGCACAAACAGTCCGAAGGAATGAAACGTGCCGACCCACGCGCCCAGCCGATCGACGCCCAGGCGCTTGGCCACGCGCGTCTTCATCTCCGCCGCGGCACGATTGGTGAACGTCAGTGCGAGGAGATTGCGCGGGTCGACACCGCGCTCTTCGATGAGCCACACCAGGCGCTCGACTATGACCAGGGTCTTGCCCGTTCCCGCGCCGGCCAACACCAGCGCAGGGCCATCGCCGGCGGTCACGGCTTGGCGTTGCGCATCGTTGAGGTGTTGCATGAGGCGTTCCTACATTGCAGTCAACTGAAAGACCCTAACAAGAACTGCCCGATTCAGGCTATAATCTTAATGAAAACCGGAGTACGCGAACAATGAATGCATCGACCGTCCTTTCTCTTACGGGGCTTGCCTTCGCCGCGCTATGCCTCCTTGCACCCGGCGCGTCACAGGGAGAAAACGCACACTATACGCTTGAAGTATTGCCCGCGGAACACAAAACCATCACCGACCCTCAGACGGGCACGGAACTCATCTTTCTCACCACCGACCCGGCCAAGGACACCAACCTGTACTTTCACGAGCGCTCGTGGCTGGCGGACAGCTCGATGATCCTGTTCTACTCGGACCGCGCCAACGGTGGCGCGATGGGCTACATCGTGGCCACGGGCGAACTGGCGCGCCTGGCCACAGACTCAGGCAGCATAGGCGGTATCACGGCTGCGGGGAACCGCAACAGCGTCTTCGGCGCACGCGGGAACGATGTCCTGGAATGGGCCTTAACCGTGGACATCTCACCCGACCCGGACAGCGCCCCATCCAAGGTCACGGCCACCGAACGCCGCATCTGCTCGTTGCAAGGCATGGAGCTAAACACGGCGCTCAGCGAGAGCTGCGACGGGATGTTCCTCTCACTCGGCGTCACCCACACCGGTGACCCCTCTGGGCCGGGCATCGTCATTATCGAGACGCAAAGCGGCGAGGTCAGAGACCTATGCCGGGTCGTCCCACCCATCGCCTACCACGGCCACGTGCAATGGAGCCGAACCAATCCCCACCTGCTGAGCTTCGCCGGCGGACCCGAGCGCATACGGGTCGTTGACATCCGCGAGGGCGTCCCACGGCGCCCTTACAAAGAGCGTGAAGGCGAATTGGTGACCCACGAGTCCTGGTGGGGCGACGACCAAATCCTGTTCTGCGGTGGCCTTCATCCCAAGCCAACCGAGGATTCCCACGTGAAGGTCCTGAACATCTATACGGGCCAAGTACGCATTATCGGCGCGGGGAGCTGGTGGCCCGGAGGGACCCCGGTCGAGATCGCCAAGAGGAACTGGTGGCACGCGGCCGGGAGCCACGATGGACGCTGGGCGGCGGCGGACAACTGGCATGGCGACATCGCCCTCTTCGAGGGCAAAACCACCCGCGAGCGGATGCTCACCATGGGCCACCGCACCTACGGCGGCGGCGAACACCCCCACGTGGGTTGGGACCGCAAGGGCGAGCAGGTCGTATTCACCTCGCACATGCTCGGCACGGTGGACGTCTGCGTGGCGACCATCCCGAAAACCTGGCAGGAAGACATCCCGTGAGGTTCACAGGCCATCACGACGAGAAGCCGGGCATATCTATGCATCAAACCAATGTGCCGCACTGCCGGCCCGCCGTCTATCGCACAACCACGGAGGCGCCTGTCTGGGCGGATTTGTATAGGGCATCAATTACCGCCATATTGGCAACGGCGTCCTCCGGACCCCAGCGCGGGGGCCTCTGCATCTGGTAGGCCTCCACGAAATCTTCGGCCTCGAGATGATAGCCGTTCGCGCCCGCCGTCGCGATCTCCTCTGTCCGAGCGCCTCGGCGTAAAGTAAAGTGCCCCTCGGTGTCTCCGGGGAACCAGGGTTGCTCGATCAGGATTGCGCCTTTCGTACCGGTAATCTCCGCCCGCGCGTGGCCATTGTCCTCGATGCTGCAGTCGAACTGCGCCAGGATGCCATTGGGGAACTCCAACGCGCCCAAGAGCGTGTCGTCGACGGTGGTTCGGCGCTCGAAGGCATGCGCGCGCACAGGCTCACAGCCGGCAATGCGCCGGGACAAGTTCACGCAATAACACCCCACGTCCATCAGTGCACCCCCAGCCAACTCGGCCGATGTGCGGATATTCGACCGGTCCGTCAGCAGAAGCGTGAAAGAGCTGTAGATAGAGACTACCTCGCCAATGGCGCCCTCCTGGATCGTCTCGAGGACACGGTCGTACATCGGGTGGAACCGGTACATGAAGGCCTCGGCCAGAAGCATGCCGGTCCGTTTGGACGTTTTCACCATGCGCCGGGCCTCAGCGGCGTTCGCGGCAAAGGGCTTCTCGCACAGCACCGGCAGGCCCGCCTCAAGCGCCTTGATGGTCCACTCAGCGTGCATGCTGTTAGGCAAGGGGTTGTAGATGACGTCCACCTCGCCGGACTTGAACAACTCCTCATACGAGCCGAAAGCCCGCGGAATGCCGTGCTCTCTCGCCCATTCACTGGCACGTGTCCACTCCCGGCTGGCCACGGCCTGGATGCAACTGTTTCGGCTTCGGCCCACCCCAATCATGAAGGAACGGCCGATGTTCGCAGTGCTCAGAATACCCCATCGGACTGGATGCGACATGTGCGGTCCTCCTCTTGCGCAACCCTAAATACCGCTCAACACAAATAAGGCCACAAATCGGGTTCACCGCCTTGCGGGAGGCAACCACCGCCCCCGTCATTGCGAGCGACCGCAGGGAGCGC
>CAYRLQ010000025.1:0-24277 GCA_964425145.1 uncultured Nitrospiraceae bacterium | reverse complement strand
CTTGCCCATGGAATCACGGGCTGGAAGCCCGTGCCACCGGGGTTCTGTTAGAGCCGCTAAGTGTCTATCCGGCGCCCAGGATGTGCTCGTAAAAGTTCTGGACGGCGCGGGCTTGGACAGGGAGGGAGTAGGTGCTGACGGCCTTTTCGCGGGCGGCGCGGCCCAGCGCGCGGGCGTATTGGCGGTTGGCGGCGAGTGATTGGAGAGCGTTGAAGAGGGCCTCGGGGGACCCGTCGCAGACGATGCCGTTGACACCGTCGTCCACGACCTCTGCCAGCATTCCCCGGTCCGCCACCACGGCGGGCCTGGCCATCGCCATGGCCTCGCGCACGGCCCGGCATGTGCCGTCGCTTCCCGGGACGAGAAAGACCTTCACATCGAAGGCCTTTAAGATGCCCACGTAGTTCTCGCCATCGACAAAACCGGGGAAGTGAACGATGGCTTCGAGGCCGGATTCCTTGACAGGCCGTTTTGCCACGGTCTGCTCTTTCGTGCCGCGGCCGAGGATGATGGCGTGCACGTTCGTCCGGGCGTCGGCAAGCAGACGAACTGCGCGAAAGAAGTCCTCGTAGTGCCTGTGCGTTTGCAGGCGGGCGACAATGCCGATGACGAATGCGTCGTGGCCGATTCCGAGCCAGCGGCGGGCATCGGGCACGTCGCGCGCCGCGTCAAAGCGGTCCACATCGACGGCATTGGGGATGACGCGCATGCGTTGCCTGGGAAAGTCAAAGGCGAGCACGTCGCGTTCGAGTGCCCGCGTGGAGGGCTCGATGAGGGCGGCCGTGCGAGCCAATAACCGGGCGTGGCGCGCAGTTTCCTGGAATCCCACGCCTTCATAGCTCGACCGGACCACTGGAACGCCCAGCTTATTGGCAGGGGTCAGGGCGATGGCGTGGTCATTGTCGAGATGGCAGTGGATCAGGTCGTACGGCCGTTCGGTCAAGAACGCAGCGAGGGCCTTCCTATCCAAGGCATTCTTGATCGGGTGGCGGTGTTTGGATAGGCGGAATCGAAGTACAGGCTCGACGCCGCGGTCGCGCGCCGTTTCCACCACCTTGTTGATCGCCCCGCCGGCTTCCGGCGCGCAGGCGAAGTCGGCCTCGACACCCCGACTGCGTAGCGCGACACACAGGTTCAAAGCCGGCTCAGCGGGGCCGGTCCACTTGGCGTCGCTGAACAAATGGAGCACTCTCATGCGGGGATTTCGGATTCTTCCACCTGATCGAACTTCACCGAGACCAGTTGCGAGACGCCCCGTTCCTGCATCGTCACGCCGTAGAGCACATCGGCCTTGGACATGGTCTGCTTATTGTGTGTGATGATGATGAACTGACTGCCATCCACAAACTCGTCCACTAGCTCGAGGAATCGACCGATGTTCGCGTCGTCGAGGGGTGCATCCACCTCGTCGAGCACGCAGAATGGGCTCGGTTTCGCTCGAAAAATGCTGAAGAGCAGGGCAATGGCTGTCAGCGCTTGTTCGCCTCCGGACAACAACTGGATCGACTGCGGCTTTTTCCCCGGCGGGCGTGCCTCGATCTCGATACCGGACTCGAGCAGGTCGTCCTCATCCAGGAGGTAGATGCGGGCCTGCCCGCCGTTGAACAATTGCCGGAAGTAATTCCGGAAGTAGCCGCTTACTAGGTTAAAGGTCTCGAAGAACATCTCCCGGATGGTCTTGTCAATCCGGGTGACAACCCCCATCAGCGTCTCGCAGGCCTTGGTGATGTCTTCGTACTGCTTGACGAGGAAATCGTTGCGCTGCTCGAGTTCCTGGTATTCCTCGATGGCCATCACGTTGACTTCCCCCATACGTTCGAGCTTCCTGCGCAACTCACCGACCATGCGCTCGCGCGTTTCGTCGTCGTGCTCGTCCGTGCCAACGTCCTCCGCCGTCAGCGAGGCCAGCGCCACGCCGTACTCCGAGAGAACCCGTTCCTCAAAAAACGCAATCTGGTCCTCAATATGCCGCAGCGCCATCTCCTTCTGGTGGACCTCTTCACGGGCTGCGTGCGTGCGTTCGCGCAACGTGCGTAGTGACTGGTTAAGCGTTTCCATTTCGTCGAGCACGGCTTGCAACTGGTTCCGGGACTCGATGACTCTCTTGTGCGCCTCCTCCTTGCTTTCAGAAAGGGCCCTGGCCCGCTCGATGTTGCCGCCGATTTCCTTCTCGAGCGTCGCTTCGTTCTCCTTATGCCGGGCGGCCAGTTCCATGTGGCGGTCCGCCTCGCGCAAGGCCTCCTCGCGTTCGTGCCGCTCGCGCTGTTTATTGCGCTCGACTTCCTCGAGGCTCTGGGTAAGCTCCGCAAGCTTCACCCGCAAATCAGCCAGCTCGCCAGCGCACACCGACAGCGCCTGGCGCGCATGGGCGGCAGCCTCCTGTGCCTGGGCAACCTCGCGCTGGAGGGTCTCATCGTCGCTTTCAATGGTACTGATGCGTTCGAGGGCTTCGCGACGCTGCGCCTCGAGGCTCTCGCGCCGCGCGCGCAACTCATCGCGTTCTTGGACCAACCGCTGCGTGGACTGGGCCAGGTTGTCCCGCTCGGTCGTATACCGGGCAATAGCGACGCCCAGTTCATTGACTTCCCGGCCCAGCGCCTCCTCGCGCTCCTCGAGTTCCTGCACCCGCTGGGCCAGTTCGTGAATCTCCGCCGTAAGGGCCTTGCCCTGTTCACCCATATTGGCGATCTGCGCCCGGGACTGCCGGACAGCTTCCTCGAGTTCAGCGATTTCCGCGCTGCGCCCCAGGAGCCCACGGCCCTCGTGCTTGGTGCGCCCGCCGGTCACAGCACCCGAGGATGACACTACATCCCCATCGAGCGTGACCAGTCGGGGGAACGGGCGTCCCGAGCGCGCGATGCGAATGGCGTCGTCGATGGTCTCGACGATGACCGTGTTATACAGCAGGTATTGCACCGCGATACGGATGCGGGGATTGTACTGGACCTGGTCGATTGCCGGTCCAATCACGCCGGGCAGGTCGCGAATCGAAGCGGCATCGTCGCGTTGGCCCACGCGGATCGTGTCCAGTGGTAGAAAGGTGACGCGGCCGGCCTTGTGCTGTTTCAGAAATGCAACGGCCGATTTAGCAGCGTCGGCTGTTTCGACGACGATGTTGTTGATATTGCCGGCGAGCGCAGCCTCGATCGCACGCTCGTAGGTCTTGCCCGTTGAAAGGATGTCGCCCGCGGGCCCGATAATGCCCTGGACCTCGCCGTCCTCCTTCTGCCTGGCGCGCATGATCGCGCGCACACCCGCTGCAAACCCTTCGTAGCTGTCGCGCAATTCGCGTAATGAGCGCAGCCGGGCTTCATCGCGGCTATTCTCCTCGCGCAGTTGCTGCCACTGATTGCTCAGTGCGCGCATATCCCGGGACTTCCCCGCCTGGGTCTCGGCGAGGCGCCGGCGCTCATCCACGGCAGCGGCGAGCGCGGCGTGCTTCCCCGCTTCGCGTTGTTCCAATTGCTCGAGTTGAGCCAGGAGCTCTTCATTGCGTTGATTATGGGACTCGTGATTTTGCTGAATCGCCTCAAGTTGCGTATCGATGTTGCTGACGCTCACCCCGAGCGTCTCGAGTTCCGTTTGGGTCTTGGCGCGGAGGTTCATCGCCTCGAGCGCGCGGCCGCGCGTGGCCTCGAGCTGTGTGTCGGCATCGGCCACGTGCTGGGCCCTTTGTTCATGCTCCTGCTGTTTATGTTCCAGCGCATTGTGCTGCACCTGGGCCTTCTCGCGAATGGCCTGGGTCTGGGCTTCCGTCTTCGCAAGCTGCGCCTCGGTCGCGGCTGCCCGCTCTTTGAAGTCCGCCTGCCGGCCCAAAGCCTGCTGTCGTTGCTCTTGGGAGAAGTCGACTTGCTGGCGCAGCAGGGCGGCGGTCCGCTCGATCTTCTCCATTTCCGCGTCGAGTTCGTAGACGGCCTCCTGCCGTGCCGCGATGACGCGTTCCAACTCGACTCGGTTCAGGCCCAATTCCTCCAGGCGGGCATCGAGTGTGCTTGTTTCCGCACTGGTCTGTTCAAAAACATCCTGGGCCGCCGTGAACTGTTCCCTGAGCGTTTCAGCTTCCTCGGTCCGTTGCACGTATCTGAGCCAGGCGGCGCGGATTTCGAGTTCGCGCAGGGCGGCGGTCAGTTCGCGATGGCGGATGGCGGCATTGGCCTGCCGTTTGAGTCTGCGCATCTGATGCTGTACTTCGGAGATGATGTCGCTCAGGCGCAGGATGTTTTGTGCGGCGCTGTCGAGCCTGCGCAGGGCAGCCTGCTTACGCGACTTGTACTTGATGATGCCAGCGGCCTCCTCGAACACATAGCGCCGGTCCTCCGGCTTCGAACTCAAGATCAGATCGATCTTTCCCTGGCCGATCAGGGAGTAGGCGCTGGTGCCGATGCCGGTGTCCATGAACAATTCCTGGACGTCACGCAAACGGCACGACGCCTTGTTGATGAGATACTCGCTCTCGCCCGAGCGGTAGACGCGCCGGGCCACCTCGACCTCGGCAAAGTCCACAGGCAAGCACGAATCCGCGTTATCGAACGTCAGCGCGACCTCCGCCATACCCGTGGCCTGGCGATGCTCGCTCCCATTGAAAATCACATCCTGCATGTGTGTGCCGCGCAAGGCCCTGGGACTCTGCTCGCCCAGTGTCCAGCGCAGCGCGTCCAGGATATTGCTCTTACCGCAGCCGTTGGGCCCCACAATGGCCGTGACGCCCGGTTCGAGCCGGATAACGGTGCGGTCCGGGAACGATTTGAAGCCGGTCATTTCGATTTGCTTGAAATACATTGCCTCGACACGCCGTCTCCGAATCAACTAAGAGCCTCTAACAGAAAGACACATTCTTCTTGTGGTATGGGCATCTTGCCCATGGAATCACGGGCTGGAAGCCCGTGCCACCGGGGTTCTGTCAGAGCCTCTAACAACCAGCAACCAGTAACTGACTACTGAATCTCTTGCACGCGCTGAATCGACCGGGCCCGGCCGCTCTTTTCATCCGCTTCGATGATGACCCCGCACAAGCCCGGCCGTTCCTTGGCCACCTTGAACTGCGTGGGCATACCGGTGAGAAAGCGCCTAATCACCCGCTCACGTTCGATGCCGATGACGGAGTCATGCGGGCCGGTCATCCCCGCGTCGGTGATGTACGCCGTACCTTTGGGCAGCACACGTTCGTCGGCCGTTTGCACATGGGTATGGGTGCCGATGACAGCCGTGCAGCGCCCATCGAGGTGCCACCCCATGGCCACTTTCTCCGAAGTGGCCTCGGCATGAAAATCCACCACAATTACCGGCGTCTCCCCACGCAACTGCTCGACTTCACGCGCACCAACGGTAAAGGGACAGTCCGTTGGGTCCATGTAAATCCGGCCGACCAGGTTGACCAGACCCACCCGGCAGCCGTTTTGCAGTTCGACCACCATTGAGCCCCGGCCGGGCACGCCCGCAGGGTAGTTGGCCGGCCGGATCACCCGGTCCAGCTTGTCCAATTCCTGCGCTAACTCCTTCTTGCGCCAGGTGTGGTTGCCCAGCGTGATCACGTCCACGCCTTCGCTCAGCAGTTCTGCCAGTATTTTGGGCGTAATACCCAGGCCCCCCGCCGCATTTTCCCCATTTGCAACGACCAAGTCAATCCCGTGCCGCTCCCGCAGCACCGGCAGCCACTGCTCGACGCACGACCGGCCACAACGGCCTACAATATCGCCGATAAATAGGATCTTCATGCGTCCTCGATGCGCTGCTGTATGTTCAAATCAGACGTCAATAGTGCTCATGTCCCCCCGAGGGACTCGCATAAGCCGCGAGCGTTACTTCGCCACCTCGACGGCGCGGGTCTCGCGCACGACCGTAACCTTGATCTGGCCGGGATAGGTCAACTCCGACTCGACCTTGCGCATCACGTCCCGGGCCAGTTGCATCGCCTCGGCGTCGTTAACCTTTTCCGGATGCACCACTACGCGCACTTCCCGGCCCGCCTGGATCGCGTATGACTTCTCGACGCCCTCGAAACTTTCGGCGATGCTTTCGAGCTGTTCCAGCCGCTTGATGTAAGTTTCTACGGTCTCGCTGCGCGCGCCGGGCCGCGCCGCCGACAACGCGTCCGCGGCTTGCACCAGCACCGCGATCACGGTATCCGGCTCCATTTCACCGTGGTGCGCGCCCACGGCGTTGCAAATGGTCTTGTTCTCGCCGTAACGCTTGGCCAGGTCGTGGCCGACGAACGCGTGCGAGCCCTCGACTTCGTGGGTGATCGCTTTGCCAATGTCGTGGATCAAGCCGGCCCGTTTGGCCTCATGGATGTTGAGCCTGAGTTCCGCCGCCATGATCCCAGACAGGTGCGCGACCTCCTTGGAATGCTGCAGGACATTCTGGCCGTAAGACGTGCGGTAGCTCAGCTTGCCGAGAAGCTTTACGATCTCCGGGTGAAGGCCATGCACGTCGACCTCCAGGCAGGTCTCCTCGCCGCGCTCCTTAATAGTCTTGACCATGTCCTGATTGACCTTCTCAACCACTTCCTCGATGCGGGCCGGGTGAATCCGCCCGTCCGTTATCAGGCGTTCGAGCGCCAGCCGTGCGGCCTCGCGGCGAATCGGGTCGAACCCGGACAGAATCACGGCCTCGGGTGTGTCGTCGATGATGATGTTGATGCCCGTGGCACTCTCGAGCGCACGGATGTTGCGGCCTTCCCGCCCGATAATCCGGCCCTTCATCTCGTCATTGGGCAGAGCGACGACGGAAACCGTGGTGTCGGCGACATGGTCCGCCGCGCACCGCTGCACCGCTTCCCCAAGAATCCAATGCGCTTTTTTGTCCGCCGTCTCGATCAGCTCGTCCTCGATCCGCTTCAACCGGTGGGCGGTATCGCGCCGAACTTCGGTCTCGAGTTGCTCGAAGATCGCCTTGCGGGCTTGCTCAGCCGTCATGCCGGAGATGGTTTCAAGCTTCTCCGTCTGCCGGGCGATCAAGTCCGCGACACGATCGCTTTCCTTTTGGAGCGTTTTTCCCAGCGCGGCCAGCTCGCGTTCCTTCGCGTCGAGGTCGCTCCCCCTCCGGTCCAAGGTGTCCACACGCTTCTCCAGGGTCTCCTCCCTGGCCAGAATGCGTTTCTCGAGAGCGACCAAGTCCTTACGTTCTTCGCGGGATTCCCGCTCCATCTGCGCGCGGAGTTCAATACGCTGTTCTTTGATCGCGGTGTTCGCTTCCTTGAGAGTCGCAGCAGCTTCGCGTTCAGCGTCGGAAAGAATCTGGGCACGCTCGCGACGCGATCGGCCCAACAGGCCACTGCCTATTAAGCGCGCGCCCACGACCGCACACAGCATGCCCGCGACAAGGCCCACTGCTACCCAAACAAGCAGATAGGGGTCCACTGACATACCGAGCATACCGAGGTCCTCCATCCCTGCAGGGATATTGACTAATCCAGACCCGGCATCGTCGAGAGGATAGCGTGTGCTAGGGCAGCGGTGCGTCTAACCGATCCAAGCCTAAATGCCACAGGGCTAATATGTTACGCGAACAACCTGCGGCATCGCGTAGGCCTTCTCCGAAAACGACTCTCTCGGTTATAACGAAACCGCCTAATCGGCGAGGACGAAACATTATCCCTAAGTCCTTGCTGTCCCTCATACGACTTCCGGGCAAACTCTTGATACGTTGAGCTTATTATAGGGATGATGCACGGCGAAGTCAACGGGGTTATTTGGCGAAATCAGATATTAGTGCGGAAAACAATTGGGCGCCCAGCAAAACTGAAGTCTGACTACTTCCTGTAGCCTCACGGTTCATAGTCGGGATTGGGTTTAGGCATATCGGCGTTTACGGCCTTGCGCCAGGCGTCGAGCTGCTTGCGCAGGCCTTCGGCCTTGTCGGGCATGGCTTCGGCAAGGTTGTTCTGCTCGCCGACGTCGGTTTTCAGGTTGTAGAGTTCGAGACGGCCGTCCTCGTAGAACTCGATGAGCTTGTAGTCCCCCTGGCGAATCGCTCCGCCGGGACTCCCGCCCTGGTTGCCGTAATGCGGGTAATGCCAATAAATGGCATCACGCTGGAGTTGACCCGTCTGCTCGAGCAGGGGCACGAGGCTCACGCCCTCGAGCGCCTGGCTCGCAGGCGGCTCGAGTCCGGCCATCTCGAGCATGGTAGGATAGAAATCCACGCTCGTCACCACGGCATCGCAGACACTCCCGGGTTCGGTGACACCGGGCCATTTGATGATCATCGGTTCGCGGATGCCGCCCTCATAGAGCCAGCCTTTACCCGCGCGCAGGGGCACGTTGGCCGTCGGAGACCCTTCAGCCGTGGACAAGCCGCCGTTGTCCGACATGAAGATGATGGTGGTGTTGTCGGCGATGCCCAACTCGTCGAGATTGCGCATGACCCGCCCAACGCTCTCGTCCACGCTTTGCACCATGGCCGCGTAGGTGGGATGGTCTTGGACCTGCCGGCACATATTCGCGCCCTCAGGGGCAAACCGTTGGTCTTCGGGCACGGACGGCAGGGCTTCGGCCTTCACCCCGTATTTCGCGACCATGTCTTTCTTGGCCTGGAGTGGGATATGGACGGCGTAGTGCGAGAGGAAGAGGAGGAAGGGCTTGTCTTTGTTCTGTACGAGGAAGCCGACGGCCTCGTTGGTCAAGCGGTCCGTGAGGTATTCGCCCTTTTGGCGGTTGGGCAGGTTGGGGACCTTGTACGGATCGAAGTAGGAGCGTGGCATGCCGCCCCCGTGTCCACCGATACAGACGTCGAATCCCTGATCTTCCGGGAAAAAACCCTTGCCACCGAGATGCCACTTGCCGATGAACCCGGTGGCGTAACCCGCGGACTGGAATGCCTCGCCGAGGGTGGCCTCCTCGAGGGGCAGCTCGTGGCGGTAATGCGGTGGAATAAGCCGGCGGATTTTGTAACCGTAGATAAAGTTGGTGAGGTTCAGTGTGGGAGGGTATTTCCCGGCCATGATGCTGGCGCGCGTCGGCGAACAGACCGGACACGCCGCATAGGCCTGAGTGAACCGCATGCCCTCCGCGGCGAGGCGGTCGATATTAGGCGTTTCATAAAATGTGCTGCCGTAACAACCCACATCGGTCCAGCCCAGGTCATCGATGAGGATGAATACGAAATTCAGGCGCTCGCCTGGTGTGGCGGCAAACCCCTGAGCCGAATTCAAAGCGCTGTTGCCAACGGCCAACCCCAGAGCCGCCTTGCCCATCCGGCTCAAAAACGCACGTCTATTCATGGGACGTCCCCTCCCTTTATACTACTGGCCTGACCACTCTTTGAGGACCACTCGGAATGTTAGGATTCCGGCCTTGCCGTAGGCCGGTTAAGCGCATTGTAGCGTATTCATTTACCCGTTGCCAGCAGTTTTCACACGGCTACCGTACTCTTTGGCCGTAATCGAATTCCGAAGAATAAAGCGAAAACTGGGAAAAGGCAGATCGGCCACGACTACGAGCACGACTACGAGCACGAGCACGACTACGAGCACGAGCACGACTACGAGCACGAGCACGAGCACGAGCACGAGCACGTCATTGTGTCTATGAAGGCGTAGGCTTAGCAGAATTGTTCGAGATACCATGCCCCGCGCTTGAAGCCCTCTTCGCGAGACTGCGCCGCGTCCTCGTGTTCGATGCTGAGCACGCCGTCGTAGCCGTTCATGCGCAGGTGCGAGATGTATTCGCCCCAATCGATACTGCCGAAGCCGGGGATGACGTAGCACCACCAGCCGCTGCCGTAAATGCCCACCCTGGCGCGTTTGGCCCTGTCGACGAGGGTATCCTTGGCGTGGGTATGAAAAATGCGCTCGGCGAACATCGACACGGGCAGCAAGTGGTCGCACTGCTGGTGGACCAGGTGGGAGGGGTCATAGTTGAGCCCGAAGTGCTGGTCCTGGATCGTCTCGAAGAGGCACTCGAAGGTGTCCAGCCCCTGGAGGCAGGTTGCAAAGTAATTCTCGAGGGCGATGTTGATGCCTCTCTTGCCCGCGTGGGTCAGAATGGGCCTGAACACTTTGGGCAGGACTTTCTGGATGGTCTCAATCTTCGTCATGCCCGCGACTGGCATCCCCGCCAACATGCACACCGTGGGCACGCCCAGCTTTGCCGCGGCGTCGATCGTCTTCTTCGCGTGGGCCTGGACCTTTCTGCCCTCTTTCAGATCGGTGGGGTTCGTGTAATAGGCCAGGCTGCTGATCTCGAGTCCCCGGGCGTCCAAGGCATCGCGGACCTTGCGGACCTGGGCCGCGGTCAGCTTGGCGGGGTCAATATGGGCAACAACCTCGAGGCAGGGAATCCCCGCCTCCTCCGCGAAGTCGAGCACGGTTTCCAGGTCCTCTTTGTCAAATGGGGCGGTCAACATGCCTACTTTCATGCTCTCACTCCTTCCTGGTCACTGCTCATGTTCAAGAATCCATACTTTCCCCAAAAATCCCCCGGCTCCCGCATGGCCCGGTTACACATGCAGCACAACTTTCATCACATCCTCGGCCGCGGCGCGCTCGAGCGCGTAGGGGCCGTCGCGCAGCTCATACGTTTCCGAGATCATGGGCCGCACCTCCACGTTGCCCAGCGCCAAGGCCTCGAGCGCCGCGCGGAACGGCCCGCAGCGCGACCCGATGATCCTTACTTCGTTGACCACAGGCACGCTCAGGTCGAGCGCCGTGGGATGGGTCACTGTGGTTTTCAACACGACGATGCCTTCCGGGCGCACCAGTTCGAGCGCCCGGCTCAACCCTTCATACGACCCGGTCGCATCGACGACGATATCCGCGCCGCGCTCGATGGGGTCATCCACGAGGGCGGTAGCGATCCGCAGCTTGTTGAGCAACTCGATCTTCCAGCGGTGCTTGCCCACGCAAATCAGTTGTTTCGATCGCAGGTAAAGTACTTGCGCCACGAGCTGCCCGAGCTTGCCGTCACCGAGCACGATGATGCGGTCGTCGCTGCTGATGGAGATTTGCTCCGTGATACGGAACGCGGCGGCCGTGGGCTCGGCAAACACGGCCACGTCGTCACGAATCGAGTTCGGGACAATGTGGAGGTTCTCCTCAGGCAATGCGACAAATTCCGCGAAGGCCCCAGGCCGGTTCGCGATGCCCAGCACGGACCGGTTCAGGCAGTGGTGGGGCATCTCGAGCTGGCAGTACTGGCACGTGTGGCATACGCAGTTGATCTCGCCCACCACGCGCTTGCCCTGCAAGTGGGGATTGGAACACTCCTGGACCAGGCCTACAAATTCGTGGCCCGGAACGCCTTTGAACCCCATATAACCTCGCAGGAGTTCCAGGTCCGTGTTGCAGATGCCCGCCGAGAGCACCCGAATCAGCGCTTCCCCCTCTGCCGGGCGCGGCATGGGGATTTCCACTACCTGCGCATCCCCATCAAACACCAACGCGCGCATACCACGCCTCCTTACAATGCCTGAGACCCGACGCGCTGTATTCAACATTACTACGCCTGCAGAGTCAAGTAACGCCAAGGCTTCATCAGATATCAGTTGTCAGTTATCAGTTAGTGGCTGACAACTGACAACGCGTCGTGCAGTTAGTTGAACGTCAGCGTGCCGAAGTTCTCGGGGCGGCAGGGGTCGCCTTCGTGGCTCCAGGCGGAGCGTTCTTTGCGGACGTTATAGCGGTTTCGGACGAAGTTGACCCTCCAGGTGGCACTCTGATTGGGGTCAGTGCCCAGCGTGTCGAAGGGAAGCGCGATGACGGCGCTCCACCCCGTGCGGCGCACTTGCGTGACGACCTGCCAGGGGCCATCCCAGCCAGGGTCCCAGCCACGGCTGTCGAATTGCGCGCCTAATGGGTTTACGACGAAACGAAACGGCTCGCCGTGGCCGGTGTGGAGCAGGAGTTCAAATGACTCCTGGTCCCAGAGTGGTGCGTCGCGCCGGGTCTGGGTGGCGACTAGGGTTCGCATGCGAGGTTCGTGCGCCAAGGCGCCGATCACCAGGCCATCGCGCGTTCGGCAGACTCGCACGGTGGTCTGGGCTTCCGCGAACACCGCCTCGCCGACGCGCACGAACCCGGCCGCCCGTCCGCTGTCGGGCCACAGGATATCCTCGAATGCATCGTCCGTTGCGGGAACTACCTTCGCGTAGTCGCATGCCAGGCGCGGGGGGGACTTGAGCGCGAACACCCGCGCATTTCGAAGCACAGCGTGCTCGGCAGTGGCGTGCGCTGTGATTCTCAGAAAGCGCGTGCTGAAAGGCCGGTTCAGGACGGCCGGACCCGACACACCGCCTCGCAATTGCGAGGTCCATTGCTGGGCTATGCCAAAGGTCTTCCCGTCTTTACTGTATTCGACGTCGAGCCTCACCGTACCTATGGTCTCGAAATCGATCCGGCAGATGGGTCCTGGCGGCGCCAGGAAGTCATAGGTGGCCACGCAGCGGTGTTCAGTGTCCGCATACTCTGGTGCGAGGGCGACCTCGAGCGCGATGTGTTCCGCTGGCAACTGCATCGGTCGGTACGGCAGGATGTGCCGCCCGAACAGAATCGTGGATGGCACAAATAACCCTTTGGTCTCAACCGTCTCGATGATGCGCGCGATGCGCGCCCTCGTCATGTCCGGGTCGATCTCGCCCTGGACCTCAACCAACTCGGCCAGGTCACGCAACACTCCCGCGCGCCGCTCTCCGACAAAAGCCGCCTCGAGTTCCAGGTAGGTCACCAGGTTCCGGTATACCCAATCGGCCAGACGTATTTCGGCCTCGGCGTCGGGGATGTTTTTGCGCAGCCTCTTCAGCCGGTCCTTGAACGCCTCGTAGTGGCTCTCGGGCTGGACGCCGGCCAGCGTATGCCGATTGACGTATGCGGCTAGGGTCTCCAGTACCTCCGCATACTGCGGCCGCCATAGGGCCGCGTCGAAATACGCGTTAAACGCCTCGGTCCAGACCGACCGTGGGGTGGCGAGGGACCACGATTTCTCCATGGCGAGCGTGAATGCCTCGCCCGGGATTTCATCTCCAACATAGATGACTCCCAGCGCCGCGCTGCCGGCGGCGCGGAGCGCGTCGCACCACGCCGAGGCGTTCGACGGGCCGGCGCCCGGCGCGCCCACGCACGCGAGACCGAGCCGTGCACACCAGGCGACAGATTCCGCCATCGGGTGACCCTGGGCGGCATGGGAATCGGGCAGCCGCACTGTCACGATCACATCGCGCGGCAGAAGCGCGGCGGCGTCCGCCAAGTCGTAGCGGGCGGCATTTTGCAGCGGGTTGATGGCGTCGGCCCATAGCATCATGCGGATGTTGGGGTTGAACTCCTTCGCAATTTCGTCGAGCATCGCCACCGAGTCCGCGAAGACGGCCGCGTTCGGCTTGTTCTGGTCCTGGCAGCGCAGGCACTTGTTCAGGCGCTCGAGCGAACCATGGGCGATATGGATGAACCTCGGATCAAGCGTGCGGACAATGTCGCCGACGACGTCACGCAGCAGCACGCCGGTCTCCGGTGCGTTGGGACAGCAGGCCGTCGTGCCGGGCGGTACGTAGGTGTAGGTGACCGTAACCGTCGCACCGTCGGGAATCGCCCCGCCGGGAATGCGGCGGATCAGCCAGGGGGCACGATCCTGGGCAAACGGGGGCTCGAGGGCACCCGGGTCGAGCGTATAATCGGCCTTCGCCGTGCAAAGGTGACCGGAGACCTGCACGCGCATCGGTGACGTTTCCGTGACAATGATGTTACGCCTGGACAGCGCTTTCCAATCGTCACCATCGAGGACTATGCGATCCACGGCGACGCGTCCCTCGGCAATCACGGGGTTCATAGCCACAAGGGGCGCTGCGCCAGCCAGGGTCGGGATCAAGGGCACGGGTTCGATGTGAAGCGCCCGTGCGTCCGCGAAGACGCGTTTCCAGGTGGCCGCCGCATCGCCCGTAAGCCGGTAGAAATCGTCACTCGTAAAAACGGCCAGGTTGCATTTGACCGCGGCGAGTTGGCGCAATTGTTTCCGGGTGGCAGGACCCTTCAGGTACACCCCGCGCATATGCAGGTCCGGATAGTCGCAGACCTCGAGGCATGGCAGCTCGATGCTTCGCTTGGCGGCCTGGATCAGCGTTTGCAGCCCGTTGAATGTGCCAGACACGTCGGCTCCGGCCACGACAATGGCCTTCTGGTCTATGGTAAGCCGATAGCCCTGCGCCGCTCCCACGTCCTTGCGCGCCATGAACTTCCTGACCCTGCGGAGCTCGAGCGCCGCGTTCCGGCCCCATTCACCAACATAAATGGACGGCGTGCCCGGCGCGTACTCCGCAGCCCGGCGGATGGGCAGTTTGAACCCGATCGCCTCAAACAGCGCGTCAAACGCGGCCAGTTCCGCTTCCGTAACATCATCCGCCACGACGATAGGCGTGCCGTGCACCAAGCGGAAAACGTGCTTCCCTTGCAGGTCGATGTCTTGCGGCGCCGGACACAACTCCAGCGGCGCCGCCACGGTAAGCAATAGGCAAAAGCAAGCCACAGTCTTTCTCCAACCTCAGTCAAGCGATTCTTCGTTGCGAGTGAAGCGTGGCAATCTGCTCGGAGGAAGATTACCGCGTTGCTGGACTCCTGGCAACGGCAATCACAATAACGGAATGCGAAGGCGAGACGGCGTCGCGTTCGTCTCAACTTTTCCGCTCGACGATGAACCAGGCCAGCTCCCGTAACGGGTCTGCTTTCGGGCCCAAGGGTTTGAGGCTGTCGATGGCAGCGGCGACCGATTCGTTGGCCAGTTTACGCGAGCGCTCAAGTCCGACCACGGCGGGATACGTCGCCTTGCCGTGGGCGGCATCGCCGCCGACGGGTTTGCCCAGGGCCTGTTCGGTCCCGACGACGTCGAGGATATCATCGGTGATCTGAAACGCAAGGCCGATGTGCGTGCCGAACCGGGTCAGGGCGGCGAGTTCGGCGTCCTGGGCACAGGCGAGCATCGCGCCGCACCGCACGGACGCGCGGATGAGGTCGCCAGTCTTGCGCCAATGCAACAGACGCAACTGGTCCAGGGAAAGCCGTTTCTGCTCGCTTTCGAGGTCCATGACCTGCCCCCCGGCCATGCCCGCCGGCCCAGCCGCCTGGGCGATCTCTCGTAAGATACGAACGTCGCTGCACTGCGCAGCGATGTCGAACGCCATGGCCATCAGGGCGTCCCCGGCCAGGATGGCGACGGCTTCGCCGTAGACCTTGTGCAGGGTGGGTTTGCCCCGCCTCAGGTCATCGTCATCCATCGCCGGGAGGTCATCATGAATCAGGGAGTAGCAATGGATCATCTCGATAGCGCAGGAGGCCGGCAGCGCGACTGCATCGTCGCCCGAGATGATCTCTGCTGTGCCCAGGACCAGTGCCGGGCGCAGCCGTTTGCCCTCAGCAAACAAGCTGTAACGTATGGCCTGGCCCAGCGTCTCCGGCACGCTGCCCCACGCGTCGCAATATGCGGCCATGGCGCGCTCGGTTTTGGCTGCCTTCTGTATCAGAAACTCTTGAGCTGACATCGCGATAATGGACTCCCCCGCTCCGTTCGGCTCTTACTCCTTCTTGGGGGAAAGAAGAAGTAAGCAAGAAGAAATCAGTTGCTGAGCTAGAACAACAAGCCCCCCTCGTCGTCTTCGTTGACTTCGCTGGGCGGCGGGGATTCGGGCCCGCCGGGGGCGTTTTCGTCTTGCGGTTCCGCTTCGCTCTCGCCGAAGGGTTGCGGTTCAAGCTTGCCGTCGGTATTCTTGAGTAGGACCTCGATTTTGCGCTCGGCTTCGGTCAGGGCCTTTTCGCACCGTCGCGCCAGTGTGATTCCCTCCTCGAACCGCTTGAGCGATTCATCGAGCGAAAGTCCGCCCTCTTCAAGCGCCGCGACGGTTTCCTCCAGCTTCTCTAAGTCTTTCTCAAAATTGGGCTTCTTGTCCGCCATCGGTGTCTTCCTCTTTTTTCAACAAGGATAAACAAGATGGACAGGATGTGTTCATATTATCCTGAATATCCTGGCAATCCTTGTCTGTTCTCATTGTTCCTCGGTGGTTTCAATGGCAGCGGTTGCGCTGCCTTTGCCAAATCGCAGCATTACCTTGTCGTCTATTGCAAGCTGGCCTGCGTCGCGCACCAGCGTACGTTCGGGAAGTTTCCAGGCCAGCGCATATCCGCGCAAGAGGATCGACAGCGGGCTCAGGGCGTCCAACTGCGCCAGCAGGGGTCCCAACTGTGCGCGGCAGCGGTGCATGGTGGCCGCGGCGGCGCGGGCAAGCCGTTGGCTCGAGGAGGCAAGCCGTTCCACAGCACGACGGACCTGGTTCCTGGGCGACACCAGTGCCAGGGAACGGCGCGCTTGGTCGAGCCGGGTGCGAGCCCTGCGGAGCCGGTCGACCGCTCGGTTTTCGAGGCGCATGCGGAGTTCATCGGTCCGCTGGCGGCGCTGCCGGACCAGTTCCTCCGGACGGCGGAACGTGTAGCTCGACTTCGCGATGGACAACCGCTGCCGGACGCGCTCGACGCAATGGGCCATGGCCCTGGCAAGCTGCCGCCGTAGCTGGGTCACCCGCGTCATAAGCGCTTCCTGTTCCTGGACAACCAACTCCGCGGCGGCGGAGGGCGTCGGCGCCCGTACGTCCGCAGCAAAATCGGTCAGCGCGTAATCGATCTCGTGGCCCACGGCGGAAATGATGGGCGTGTTGACCTGGTACACCGCCCGGACCACGATCTCCTCATTGAACGGCCACAGGTCCTCGAGGGAGCCGCCGCCTCGGCCGATGATGATGACGTCCACACCGCGTTCGTCGAGCACGCGAATTCCCTCGACAATCTCCTCGGCGGCTTCGTCACCCTGGACCCGCGCGGGGTACAGCAGCACGTGGATGTTCGCGAACCGCCGCCCAATGACATGGAGTATGTCGCGGATCGCCGCGCCTGTAGGCGAAGTCACAATGCCGATCTTGCGGGGAAGCATGGGCAGCGGCTTCTTGTGCTCGGGGTCGAATAGGCCTTCGGCCTCCAGTTTCCGTCGCAGTTTCTCGAAGGCCAGTTGCAGCGCGCCCATGCCTTTAGGCTGCATCTCATCGCAGACGATCTGATAGTCGCCACGCTTCTCATAAACCGTGACCAGGCCATTCACGACGACTTCGAGGCCGTCTTCGGGTCCGAACTTCAACTGCATCAGCTTGCCACGGAACATTACCGCGCTGAGTTGGCTTCTCTCATCTTTAAGCGTGAAGTAGGCATGGCCCGCGGGCGACACCCGCCAATTGGATATCTCACCAGAGACCCAGACGTAGCTGATCTCGGTTTCCAACAGGTCCTTAACGCGCCGGGTCAGTTGGCTGACCGACCAAATCTCAGGCTGTTCCACTTCCATAACAGGCATTGTACCGCAAAGAAGGACGAAGGATGAAGGGTGAGGGATGGGCGGGTAGCGCGCGAGCCAGCGTGAACGGTTACCCGCGTTCTTGACCAGCAAGCGTGGCATCGAACACGCCCAGGCGGAGCTCATTGGTGTTGTTGGGCCGGGCCGCCTCGAAATAGACGTAGACCTGGTCGCCGACGGGGAGCCAGTGCGAGTAGCGCCAGGTGTGATAATCACCCGGTGTTGTGCTTTTCAGCAGCGGGGCCTCGTGCGTGAGGTCAACAACAGTTCTTAAGTCGGGCGAATAGGCCAAGCCCGTAGCTATGTTGTACACCGGGTCCCGCCAGGTGATGTGCGAGCCCTCATACACGAACAGATACCCCACCGTCATCGGGATCACGCTTGCAGGGCGCGTGTAGAAATTGTGCCAGCCCGCGTTGTCCATGAAGGGTAATTCCGATGTGGACCGCCATGTCTCACCATCGGCGCTGGTGAAGTGGTAGATGCGCTCGACCCGGTCTGAACCTATCACGAACATGTGCCATTGGCCTGTGTCCCAGAACACGACCGGGTCCTTGAAGCCCTGAACATGCGCGAAGCCGTCATCCGGATAGTCTGAGACCACGACGGGCCTGGCGGAGGCCGGGTCAAACGCGCCGGGGTCATCGGTGTCGTCGAACTTGAGGACAGCCCAGCCACGCTCGAGCGCCGCACAGCCGTAGAGCTTGAACGCGCCCGTTTTCAGATCGCGCACGAGTGCAGGGCGCTCGAATCCGCGCACCCTGGCGTCCTCGCGCATAATGCGGTGAATGGGCTCGAAGTGACGGCCGTCGGCGCTCTTGAGAATGCGGACTTCGTAGCCACGGTACCCCCGTGGCGAGTTGCCCTCCCGCATCCGCGCGGCCAGGTAGAACGTGCCGTCCGCATCGCGCCACACGGACGGCGCGCCCGCCCACCACTCCGGCGTGTTCTCATCCGGTTCCAGAATCACCTCGTAATTTGCCAGGCATTCAACGATGTTCTCGAACATATTTCATAGCTCCTTCTGCAGACCATTTTGTGCAAGAAACACTCCACAAACCCCCGCAAGCGGGTCAAACGATCGCACTGGCGCGCGGTGCTACCCTAACCGGCCAAAGATGTCGAGGTGGCGGTCGGTGACCTTGGCTACCTCGAGGGAGGCCAGGCCGGCCCGGGCCAACTGGCTTCGCACTTCCTCCGGGGTATAGGCTGAGAGCAGCGAGCGGTAGAACTCCTCCTGCAAGAGGCGTGATTCTTGGCTTGCGTAGCGGCCGACGATTGCGCGCGCGGCCTGGGCGCCGGAGGGACGCGCCAAATCCCGCAGGAACACGAGCCCGGCCGGTTTGGCCACGCGCCTCACCTCCGACCAGAACGGGCCCACGTCGGTAATGTGGTGAAGTATGCTGTTCGAGAAGACCACGTCGAAGCGCTGCGATGGGAAAGGGAGGGCTTTCGCGTCGGCCTGCACCCAGCCCGGGCAGCACCCGCAAACTTGTTTAGGGGTCGTCGAAACGGCGCCTGCCTGACGCGCAAAGTGGAGCATGGGGAGCGCGGCGTCCACCGCGACCACGCGCCAACTCGGCCGTACCCGGAGCAATCGCAGCGGAATGTCCCCCGGTCCCGTGCCGAGGTCTGCTGCGAGCAGGTTGTCGCGCGTGCCGGCCAGTTCGTGTAAGCGCGCGACAAACGCCTCATTCACCTCCGCGAAATCGGCCAGGGCATACGCCTCAGCCTCCCGCGGAACGTCCATGGCCTCAGGCTCGGGCTGCCGGCCCATCCTCAAATCAACTCCCACAACGTTAGTCCGCCGCACTGCACGGCGCTGCGTCAAGGTACCGGATGCTGCCGCGCCACTGCAAACCGAATGGTCGCGGCCCCGGGCTAAACAGCTTGACCTGGGACAAAGTCCGTCCCGTCGTGGCCAAAGTGGAATGGCATCAGGGTGAACTGTTCCCCAGGGTAGGCTTCATTGTCGCAAACCTGCGCCAGGACCGTCAGAACCTTATGCTTCGCCATCAGAGGCGCGCGGCGATGAACCCGACGGCGTCCGGGACATAGTCGACAGGCAGCCGGTGTCCTGCGTCGTAGAAGAGGATCTTCGTGTTCGGCCCTTCAATCAATCTATACAGTTCGCGGGCCTGGGCTTCATTGCACATCGTGTCCTCGCGGCCCATGACCATGCAGAAAGGTCGGTCCCCGATACCGCGTGCGTAGTTGGCGGGGGCAAGCACCACATCCTCGCTCCAGGACACAGGGACAACGCAGCCCACGGCCAGTTTGATGCGAGGTTCCGTAGCGGTCAGCGCAAAGGCATGGAACCCGCCCATGCTGTACCCGAGCAGCCCGACGCGTTCCATGTCAATATCGCCGCGCGCCGCGAGGTAGTCCAGTCCACGACGGTAGTCCACAACGGTTTGGAAGATGATCTCGCGCACCGTGAAGTAGTTCTTGCGCGGTGGCGCGCCCGGTTCGTTGTACAGGTTCACGACATGGTAGTCGTTCTCGGCAATGCGGTCGCCGTGGCCCTGGGCGTCGAGCGCAAACACCGCGTAGCCCTTTTCCAACAACGCCTTGCGTGCATCCCCGCCGCTGATGTGGTTGCGGTCCTCCCACCAACTCTCCTTCGACCCCGACCACCCGTGCATCAGCAGCACGCACGGGTACGGCGGCTCGGCTTCCTTAGGAAACTCGAGGTACCCGGGTACCAGAAAGCTGCGCGCACTGCGGAACACAACCTTCCGGCGTACACTCTTGTCCGTCTCGGTCAACTCGACCACGCGCGCCTCGATCGGGATTTCAGCGTCGTACTCGTAGAACGCCTTAAGGACGCCGAATGCCTCTTCCCCAATAGGCGCGCCGAGGCCCTCCGCCCCCAGAGGGCCCCATGATATGAGCCCGACGACGACCATGGTGAAAAACGTGACATATTGCTTGAACGGTTTAGCGATCATATCGGTCTCCCCATTCCTTCCATAGGCAAGCGCGTGCTAATCCGCAGCACGCTCCAGTACAAGGCAGCCCTGCCACCCTTCGGTTGGCGGCCAGGCGATGTAGAAACAGTGTTCCTCGAACATGAGCGGCGTCCAGCCCCTGTCGGCGTGGTCTGCCAACCGGTCGTACCCGGAGCAATCGCAGCGGAATGCCCCCAGGGCCCGTGCCGAGGTCTGCTGCGAGCAGGTTGCCGCGCGTGCCGGCCAGTTCGTGTAAGCGCGCGACAAACGCCTCATTCACCTCCGCGAAATCGGCCAGGGCATACGCCTCAGCCTCCCGCGGAATGTCCATGGCCTCAGGCTCGGGCTGCCGGTCCATCCTGTTATTCTCATCCCAAAATACGTAACCGAACTTACGCAATGGAGTGCTTAGTCCGTTGGTAGTTCGACGACCCTGTTGCCCCCTCCGCGGCACGGCCATTAGGAGCTTCAGGGGGAAAAGACCACCAACAAGTCATTCACTCCCCCTCAAGATGCCGAAGCCGGCGACCTTTACGCCGGCCATTAAGTGACGACTTCGATACCGTACAATTGACAGAAGGTTCGGAGTGGTTGCGCGTAGCTACCGTAGAATATGATCTGATGCATTCCTTTCACATCGCATACGTCATCCACCTCGCTTATCGTCATCTCGATGTTCGTGCGGCAGCCGCCCGTCGGCGGAATAGGCGGGCAACCTGCCACTTCTCCAGAGTAGACGAGCATCCGCGGTGTTTCGCCTGAAAGGTATTGGGCCATCGTGACCTCTTGACCGGCCGGGAAAAGGACCCGAGGGACACACCCCCAACCGGCCTCCGCGTGGCTTCTCAGGGTGTACGGCTCGGAAGGCGCCTCGGGGCCGTTCATCTTCGAGGCGCTCGTGCAATGTGCGCCGAAATAGTGATTTCTCTCCGTCTCCATGGAAGCGTTCTGCTGAAAGCCCGGTCTGTCGAAGAGCTGCTGCACCAGCATCATGGTCAGTGTCGCGTTAAGGTCGGATTGGCAGCCGGCTGCAATGCGTTCATCCCTCAAACTCATAAAACCCATACATGGCGGTACATGTTTGTGCGGTCTCTTAAGTCCGGGCAGGCAGTCCATCATGAGCGCATCAGCCCCTTCGGCCTCAACGACTCGTTTGAGGGCAAAATAGGCTCTCGCGGCCTCTACAATATCGGCATCCGAAGGCTCGACCACCTCTTTCGCATTTCCCTGATACGCCTGGGCCAGCTTTCTCACTGCATCCGTGGTTTCAATACGCCTGAACTCCTCGTAGAACCTTTCGTGGGGGATAGTCCGCACTTCGGTCCCAAGATGGGGCACGGTTGTTTCCCTGTTCTCTGATCCTGCGATGTTGACAATCCGGCTCTCCTTCATCCAGCGCGCCGTTTTGATCATCTTCATGCCGTACTCGACAGCATCGAGATTATCCAGCGAACTGATCAGATACACCCCAGGCTTCCGGTGTAGCTGATTGATGTGGTCAACAAGGAGAACGCCTAATGTGGCAAGTACGACCGTGGGGATTCCCACCTCTTCGATTATGCTAGTGACCTGTCCCCAATGCCCTTTCTTGAAGGGGATAAGGAGCAATCCGTCGGGTTTCGACGCTTTAACCTCCTGGATGAACCGCGTCACACTCGCCCCGCCGTCGAGCGGTTCCTCATTCATCGAGATGCGTAGCCCAAGGGTCCGTTCGATCTCCTTGAGCCGGCCCATATATTCGCGTTGACGCCCTTCCGCGTCAAAGGTGGACCCGGGCCAACTGTAATAGCCAACTTTCCTGAGCGACTCCGTG
The DNA here is from genome assembly GCA_964425145.1 of uncultured Nitrospiraceae bacterium. Taxonomy (GTDB): domain Bacteria; phylum Hydrogenedentota; class Hydrogenedentia; order Hydrogenedentales; family SLHB01; genus CAYRLQ01. Next base: position 2,204 of record CAYRLQ010000025.1, on the reverse strand, counting down.
GGTGGATATACAAAAGCCCCCCGCACCGAGGCAATCCCCTTCTGCCGACCGGCGCCCTCTCGGGAGGGCACAGCCCCGTGCGACTCGTTAGAGCTCAGTGAAATGCCTGCTGCAGTGGCACTCAACGTCTGCAAGAAGCCCCGCCGGGATACCTCCCACACTTTGCGTGATCGTGACTGTTTCATGTCAATCCCTTTCCTGTGTAGTGACCCGTGAAGTGCCGATGTACTTCGACCACCAGCCTGCCAAAATCCGAATTACGTCAATCCGTTATAATTCTTGCCTCTCGGGCAAGAATGCTGTACACCCTTATGGTATCGCAACCGGTTTCTTGGTCACAAGATTGACTAGGTTGTCGGCGTCAGGGTCTTCGGGACTGCCCGCCTTGCTCAAGCACGGCCGGGCAGTGGCGAGAGTACGAAGTCTGAAAAGACAGGCCGTTTTTGCACCGCGACGGGATTCGACTCTACCCGCAGAATCCCAACGGGCGCCAGGGACAAACGCGTTTGGGCGTGGCGCCCCCGCGCCCGGCCGGCCTACATGAAGTACTTCAGCCGATCCTTTTCCTGGGCAAGGCGGATGAGGAGGTCCTTGAAGTTCCGGGGCGGTTCGGGTGCGGCATCGCGTGGCGCGAGTGAGAGAGCCTCGGACGGACACTCGGGTACGCATACGCCGCAACCGATACACCGGTCGGCATTGACTTTCGAGACCCCATCGTCTACGGCGATGGCGGCTACGTGACACCGTTCCTCGCAGAGGCCACACCCCGTGCAGGCCTCTTCGTCCACATGTGCCATGAAGCGGGAAGGCGCCAGGACGCTCCGCGAGTTCAGTTCGTTGATGGCCCGCAGCAGATGGCAGCAGCACCCGCAGCAGTGGCACATGAACACGGATCGATCCTGGACGTTGTCGCACGTGTGTACGAGGCCAAAGGTCTCGGCTTCGTCGAGTTTCGCCAGTAGTTCGTCCACAGTGGCGGGCCGGGCGAAGCCGTGGCGGACCAGATAGTCGCCGCCACGGCCCAAACCCATGCAGATGTCGTCGACGGGCGCGTCGCACCCGCGCCCCAGCAGATGCGCCTCGCGGCGGCAGAAACACATGGTCAGCGCCCCGCCCCCCGAGTTCGCGATTAACTCGCGCGCCCGCTCATAGGTGACAACCTCGGAGGTCATCTCGCCGAAAGCGCTCTCGTAGGGCAGCACGCGCGCCCGTGGCGTGACCGCTTGGGCCAGCTCTTTGGGGAGCAGGTGCCTGGTGAGGTAGACGTCTGACAACTCCGCCAGCCGTTTCATGGGCAGGTGCTCGTTCCGTTTCATGAACGTGTACTCGAGGAACCCTATGACCGGCGGCGCAAGCACGTACCGCATTCGCCCTTTGGACTCCACGTCGACCACAAGCCCCTTGTCCGCCATCGATGCCAGGACTTCGGCCAATCGGTCCCGCTCGATGCCCGTGGCCTCGACGATCCCCTCGAAATCCGTCGGTCGCATGGGCATCTTCGACCCCACGAGCGCCTCTTCCTCGGTAAACAGGATCTGAAATATCTCGAACAGTTCGTCCGCATCGGGTGCGCCTTCAGGCCACTTCGCGAGCCGTTCCTGCAAACTCAGGTATGCCTGTGGCACTTCATTTCTGTCAGCCATGGTAACCTCCTTACTGAATAACGTGGTGCGCTGATTTTGTCACTTTGTGACACTATTCGTGCCAAGCGGTACTCAGTCGGGCGGGTACTTGCCCTTTCGGTCCTTTCTGTGGGCAAGTTCCCCGGCGTAATGCCTTCCTAACCCGGACAACCCGGGACCCTACAAGTGAAAGTAATGATAACACTCTCACGCAGAGACACGAGACGGATTTGTCTTCCCCTTTGCGGGCTTTGCGTCTCTGCGCGAGACTCTTTCGGGGCCGTCCGCGTAAGCAGTCGCTTTTTCTTGTGCAAAGCAGCACGCCGTGGTATAGTACCTATGGGTGGGGGGAAGTGTAAAGGTGGGTCGTATTATTCAAGGCGGCGCCAAGTCGGTGGGCATATACACCCCGATCCGCAGCTAACTTTTTCGCAACCGTTCAGCGAGTTTTCGGGTTCCCAGTCCCCTTTTCGGGGGATTTCACGCCCAAGCTACCGCTTGAGCGTGGCACCGAAGAGCCGTTCATCCCTTAGTACAGCTCAACACAATTAAGATCACACAATGGGGCGGAGTATATCCCCA
>CAYRLQ010000024.1:0-24743 GCA_964425145.1 uncultured Nitrospiraceae bacterium | reverse complement strand
CCACCGGATTGCGAAAAGGAGAGTACTGCCACTTGACACGGAGTCACCTAATGGGCGCCCCTATTCCGTAGTCTGTCCCTAGATCCCGCTCTAGATCCCGCTCCTAGATCCCGCTCTAGATCCCGCTCCTCGATCCCGCTAGATCCCGATCCCTAGATCTTTGATCTTTTAGATCTTCGTAGATCTTCAACGAATTGCGGCTGTCTGCGCGTCTTTCGTTGCTGCGGCTGTTCCTATCCTTTGCCGGAAGCCCTTTGCGGCTCATGCGGGAAACACGATGAGGTAGTGCCCTTCGGCGTACTCGCGGGTCCTGATCCAGAGGCGGCGGTCGGCGGCGGCGTAGCGCCAGGCATCGCCTTCGGCCAGGGGTGTGCCGTCGAGTGTGACCTGCTGGGGTTTCCGGTCGAGGAGCACGCGGAGGATGTGGGGCGTTTTCTCGCCGGTCAGCGTGATCGCCAGGTCCTGGCCTTGGGCCACGGTCACGGTCGTGGTGGCGTTGCCGTCGGGGTGGTGGACGGTAAACGCGCCGGTTTCGTGGGGATAGACGACCCACGTGAGGAACCCCTCGGAGTCGCGATCGCCGAAACCGGTGTAAGCGCGCGAGACGTTCAACGGAATGACGGCGCCGTCGCGGACGTAGACCGGATACTCCTCGAGGGGGAACTCGCGCGTGACCCTCGTGGGGCCTTCGACGACGGCGCCGTCGTCGAACAGATAGCGCCACCGGCCCGGCGGCAGCGTCACGGTTCGGCTTAGGCGGTCCTCGTGGATCGGCGCGACGAGGAAATCGTTGCCGAACAGGTAGTGGAAATCGCCCTCGACGGGCCGCATCAGCGGCGGGCCGCCCTCGTGGCACCGCACGACGTGGGAATACATGTACGGGACGAGTTCCGTGTGGAGCCACGAGTAGGTCCGCACGATAGCGAGTTCCTGTGGCGTGCGTTTCCACATGGCCCGCTCGCCGTGGCCGCCGTTCAGGAACAGCCCGCAGAACGCGCTGAACTGCGCCCAGCGGATGTAGACGTTCGCGGGGATAGGCGTCGGCCCGTGGTAGCCCGCCACGTCCGACCCGACGACGCAATACCCGCGTTGCGCGCTGAGCAGGATGTCGCGGAGCGCCTCTTCGATGCCCTCGTTCTCGACGGCCCAGGTGTGATTATTGTCGCCGACCCACGTGACGGGCGCGGCGTCAATAGGCGCGAATCCCTCGGGATGAAGGTAGGGTGAGTCGTAGGCGCGGGACAGACAGATGAACTCGGGGTTCTGCGTCAGGCCATGGCGGTACTCGTCGCGGTAGTAGTGGTCCATGTAGCCGCGCGTGGTCATCCACCCGGCGTGGGTGCGCTGGAACGGGGCGATAGCCGGGCCGATCCGGGTCGAGAAATACGTGGCGCACCCGTCGAGTTTCCATCCGTCGATGCCCAGATCGAACCCCTGCTGCTGGAGGCCGCGCCACCATGTCATGGCGTCCGGATTGGTGTAGTCGACGAACCCGCCGCGGCCTTTCCACCATCGGGTCTGGTACCCGCTCCCCGCAAGGTAACCCTCCGCGCGGGCGTCTTCGAACCAGTCGGACGAATCCTGGACGGCGGTATCGCTGCTCCTGCTGTTGACCATGCAGGTGGTCCACAGCACGACACGGTAGCGGCGATTCTCGAGGTCGGCGAAAAACGACCGCGGATAGCGGTCTTCGTCCAGGACATAGTCGTTGTAGCGCATGCTCCACGGGCTGTCGATGAGGATGGCCCGGACGGGGAAATCGTGTTCCTCGTAGCCCGCGATCAGGTCGAGTACATACTCGGCGGTGTTGTGGTCGTCCTCCCACAGCCAGCACTCGAGGGCCCACGGCGGCGTGATGGGCGGCCGCAGGTCCTGCTGCATGCTGAACGGCACGCCCCAGAACGGCAGCAGGAAGTAGAAATAACCCGCTGTGGCCAGACTGGACACGGCGGCGATCCCGCCCACCAACGCAAGTTGAACGAACCCTGTTTCGTATCGTCGTGCTCTAGCCATAACTCTCCTTTCCCCCTCCTGCCCGTATTCTAACTGCAAGTGCAACACTTAGGGCTCGACCCGGCCCTTGATGAAAAGGAGACATCGTGGTCCAATTTGGTACACTGCTCTTTTCACCAACAACTGACCAGAAAGGAGCCACGATATCGTATCATCATTTTACACCAATCGAACGAGGAAAGACAGGGGCACTTCGGCAGACAGGCGAAACGGTACGCTCAATCGCCAGGCAAATGGGCCGCGCGGCCTCGAGCATCTGTCGCGAATTACGGCGAGGCAGTACCTCTGGCCGGTGCTACTGCGCCCGACACGGCCAGCGACGCTATGATCAAAATCGCAAGGCCTGTGTGCGCACGCAGGTCCTGGACCACCCGCCGTTGTGGGGATACGTCTGGGACAAGCTCGCCGAGGATTGGTCGCCCGAGCAAATCGCCGGGCGCCTCCAACGGGATTTTCCCCACGAGGGTCGGATGCGCGTTAGCCCTGAAACCATCTACCGGCGCATCTATACGGACCCCAAATGGAACAATGCACTTAGCGATTGTCTGCGCCAGGGTCGAAAAACACGCCAAAAACGTGACGGAATATACAAACGACGCGGTCCAGCGATCCCCAACAGGGTTTCCATCGACGAGCGGTCCCAGGAGGTGGATGAATTGACCACCTACGGCCACTGGGAAGGCGACACAATCATAGGGAAAAACCAACAGGGCGCTGTAGTCACATTGACCGAACGCAAAGGCGACTGGTTGAAAGCCATCCCCGTCGACTCGCGAAAAGCTGGCGAGGTGGCCAATGCCGTAATCGAGGCGCTAAAAGACATACCCGCGAAGTTGCGCAAGACCATCACCTTCGACAACGGCCTGGAGTTTGCCCATCACGAGAAAATAGGCCGATGGTTGGGGGTGGATACATACTTTGCCCACCCCTACAGTTCAAATGAACGCGCCCGAAACGAAAACACCAACGGGCTGTTGCGCCAATATCTGCCCAAGAAAACCAGTTTCATTGGACTCACCAAACAACGCGTCAACCGCTTCGTAGAAGCGCTAAACAATAGACCAAGGAAAAAGCAGATGTTCCGAACACCAAACGAAGTCTTCAAAGAACTAGGTGTTGCACTTGAAATTTGAATCCGCCTCCCGGTGAGAAGAAAAGCTTGATTTTTCGAGGCATCCTGGCGATACTAACCATGTGACCCATCCTTCCGTTGAGTTTGCCGATGTTAATCAAACATCTTATTGGCAGGACTTGCCACATTCTTTTCACCTTCTTCACACCCGCGAAAACGCAACTCGGTCAGTTTGAGTTATGAGAAAGCACCAGGAGGGACAAAACCATGAAGAAACCAAGCAGAAGACAATTCCTGAGCGTTGCTGGTTCGGTTGCGGCTTCCGCGGGAGGCTTCTCGACGTTGTTTGGGACCACCGGTGTTCATGCCGGAACCCGGCCGGCCAGGCGGCCCAATGTCGTGCTCATTATAACGGACGACCAGGGTTACGGCGACCTGGGACGCCATGGAAACGAGCACATCAGAACCCCCAACCTCGACAGACTCTACGACGAAAGCGTCCGCCTCGAACAATTTTACGTCTGCCCGGTATGCTCACCGACGCGTTCGAGCCTGATGACGGGCCGGTACAATTACCGGACCGGTGTGGTCGACACGTACCTCGGGCGCTCGATGATGTATGCCGACGAGGTCACCATGGCCGAGATGCTTGCCGCCAGCGGCTATCGCACAGGCATCTTCGGCAAGTGGCACCTCGGCGATAACTATCCGATGCGCGCCATGGACCAGGGGTTTGAGGATTCGCTGGTGCACAAGGGCGGCGGCCTCTGCCAGCCGTCGGATTGGCCCGGCAACACCTACTTCGACCCGATTCTGAGTCACAACGGGCAGGAGAAGAGGTTTGCGGGCTACTGCACGGATGTCTTTAGCGACGCTGCGATCAGGTTTATCGAGGATAACCGGGATCGACCCTTTTTCGTTTACCTGGCTACCAACGCGCCGCACACGCCCTTGCAAATCGCCGACGACTACGTCGCCCCCTATACCGCGATGGGGCTGGACAAGACCACGGCCAGGGTCTACGGGATGATAACGAACATCGACGACAACGTAGGTCGTCTGCTTGGCAGACTCGAAGCGCTCGGCCTCGAAGAGAACACGATCGTGATCTTCGTCACGGATAATGGGCCGCAGGGGTCCAAGGCCGGCGTGCGGTATAACGCCGGGATGCGTGGAGCGAAAGGCACGGTTTACGAGGGGGGCATCCGCGTCCCGTGTTTCGTGCGCTGGCCGGCCCGGCTCGAAGCCGGCAAGGTCATCGGCCGCATCGCCGCCCACATCGACATCCTCCCAACGCTACTGGACGCCTGTGGCGTACCCAAACCGACCCGCGTGCCGCTCGATGGAAGAAGCCTTTTGCCATTGCTGCTCGAGGACAACGCAGACTGGCCAGACCGGACATTGTATCTCCAATGGCACCGCGGCGATGAGCCCGAGTTGTTCCGGGCCTGCGCCGCCCGGACGCAGCGGTACAAGCTGGTCAACGGCAAGGAACTCTACGACATGGTGGGCGACCCCGGCGAGCAACACGACATCGCCGCGGATCGCCCCGATATCGTGGCCGAGATGCGCGCGGGGTACGAGGCCTGGTTCAAGGACGTCGGCAGCGCGCGAGGCTACGCGCCGCCGCGGATTCACCTCGGCACGCCACATGAGAACCCCGTTACGCTGACCCGGCAGGACTGGCGCGGCGCAAAAGGCTGGGGCGATAATGCGCTGGGCTACTGGGAAGTCCACGTGGCCGGCGCGGGCGACTACGAGGTAACTCTACGATTCGCCGAACTCGAAACCGCCGGTGAAGCGCACTTCAAGCTCGGAAATCTCACCTTGAGCCAGCCGCTCGACGCCGGGGCCACCTCGTATAAATTCCGCTCGATGCCACTGCAAACCGGCGACGCGCGCCTCGAAGCCTGGGTAATCCGTGAAGGAAAACCCGTCGGCGTCCGTTACGTCGACGTCAAGCGCCCGTGATCCCAAAGCCCACGTGGTGGACGCGTGAACATATATAGGCAAACACCCACACCTGAATATGTTACTGTAGATTCCTGAGCGGCTTACAGCGTGTGACTGTGTAGACTTGCAGATGTGTATGTGTCTCCTTCACAATGCATCGAAGAAAGCGGGCGATACCGATGGAGGACGAGCCCATGAGCACAAGCAAGTATCAGGGCGTAATCCTGGCGGCGGGACACGGGTCGCGCATGGGGCCGTTCGGCGATGCGGTACCTAAACCCATCGCGCCGATCTGCAACAAGCCGCTGCTAGCCTACCAACTTGAATACATGCGCCGCCTGAACATTCAGGACGTGGTCGTCGTCATCGGCCACCTTGGCCATCGCATCATTCACGTCCTCGGCGACGGGGCCCAGTTCGGTGTCAACATCCAATACATCGAACAGGAAAAACGCCTCGGCCTCGCCCACGCCGTCGGCCAACTCGAACCCCACATGGACCGGCCGTTCCTGCTGATGCTCGGCGATATCTTTTCCGAGATGGCCCATCCCGACGGCATCATTGCGGAATACGAGTTAAACGACTCCGCGGCCGTCATCGCCGTCAGGGAAGAGACGGACCCCGAGGCCGTCAAGCGCAACTTCTCGGTCCACCTGCGCGACGACTGCACCGTCCGCCGCGTCATCGAGAAGCCGCGCCACGTGTCGAATTTGCTCAAGGGCTGCGGCATCTACCTGTTCGATCTGCCGATTTTCGACGCCATCCGCCGCACGCCGCGCACCGCCCTGCGCGATGAATACGAGCTGACCGATTCCATACAGATACTCATCGACTACGAGTACCCCGTTCGGATCGCTCCGGTCGTCGAGTGGGACATGAACATCACTTTCATCGGCGATTTGATCGCGTGCTGCGTCCACCAGTTGAACGCGCTCGGCAAGCGGTGCCTCGTCGGCGAAGCGTGCTTGATTGCCGAGGGCGTCGAATTGATCGATACGGTCCTCGGCGACAATGCCACCATCGCGCAACCCATGATTCTCGAGCGGTGCGTGGTGCTGCCCGGCGTGCGCGTCGATGGCGGCCGACACTACCGCGACACCGTCTTCACACTGGACGGCCAATTCCACGCCGGGCCGGCGGGCTCGCAGTAGCTGTTCGGAAAAGGGGCCTGGCCCCGAGGGGTTCTGCGCCCTCCTGCTCGGAAAACAACGGAAAACGGCCTTTGCGGGGCAGTTGAATGGCCTACATGTCATCGGGAGATAGGCCTCCCCGTTTTTGGGGAAAACTATGCAATATGATGCGGAAAACGTGCTGATTGCTTCGGAAACCGACCCAAATGATCCGGGCCTCATCCTATCGATCACCCCGGAGGACGCGGGTTGGGAGTACATCTCGTTCCAGGCCCGGAGACTCGCCCAAGGCCAGAGCCGGCCGTTCAGCACGGGCGAGTGCGAGCTGGCCATTGTCAATTTCACCGGCCGGTACGCGGTGAAATCGAATCGCGGCGAATGGACCGGTATCGGCGGCCGTAAAAACGTCTTTACAGGCGCCGCACACGCGCTGTACCTCCCGCGCCACACCGAGTTCACCATCAAAGCCGAAGAACCGGGTGAGTTCGCCCTGGCATGGGCGCCCACGAACGAGGACCACGAGCCCTGGCTCATCAAGCCTGATGAGGTGCCGATTTCGGTGCGCGGCGGCGACAACGTGTGCCGGCAGATCAACGACCTGCTACCGCCAGGGTCACCGGTCCATCGCCTCGTGCTCGTCGAGGTCTATACGCCTGGCGGCAACTGGAGCAGCTATCCGCCGCATAAACACGATGTCCATACCGTGGACGGCGCCGGCAACCTTATCGAAGCCGATCTGGAGGAGGTCTACTTTTTCAAGATCGACAGGCCCGAAGGCTACGCCTATATGCGCGTCTACACCGACGAGACCTGTCCTTTACACCAGGCCGGGCAGCCCATCAACGCGCTTGTCATGCCGCGGGATAACTATGCGGTGCTCGTGCCGGAGGGCTACCACCCCGTGACGAGCCCGCCGGGTTACACGACCTACTACCTCAACGTCCTGGCCGGCAGCGCCCAATCCCTGGCCAACCAGGACGACCCGCGATACGCCTGGGTCAAAGGAACCTACCGGCGCAAGGACGATCGATTGCCACTGTATTGAGGTGTAAAGGGGCCTTTAACCTGATGCATTCGTGGTATAATGGGTGCGGAGCCTTGACGCATGAACCAACGGCACAACACATCAGAGCAGCCCAAGACGCTGTGGGGCTATTTCCTCAAGGCCCTGCGTGAGGCCAACTCATGGCGGCCTGCAAGTTTCTACCTCCTGTTTGCCATTCCTGTGGTTATGATCCTCGCCGCGCCGGTGTTTTACGTACGGGACGACCCAAAAAGGTTCGCGCTCCATCTCGCCTTGCTGTTCGTCTTCTTCTTCGTGATCGTGCTGCTTGCACTGGCGGATTGTATCGAGATCGGCAGGTGGCACCGCGCCGAACGCCGAAAAGCCTTCCGCAAGACCCTTGGCGAGGAGTTCGCCCGCAAACTCGGCGAGCGCGCCACAGGAGACCGCGAGAAATAACGCTGCACCCCTGCAAACACATGGTACACGTCTGCAACCGTGAACGAACCGATACGTAATATCCTTGCCCTATTGCCCAGTTGGCTCGGCGACGTGGCCATGTGCACACCTGCGTTGCGCGCGCTGCACAAACGGTTTCCCGAAGCGGAACTGGCGGCGGCCGGACGCGCATCCGCCTGCGACCTGCTCCGGGGACTGCCCTGGTTTTCATCGATTGTCCCGATCCCCCCTCGACCGGGATTCATCGACCTGCTTCCCGTGCGCCGGCGACTGAGGCCGCACGCGCGCGACCTGGCAGTCCTATTTCCTCATTCATTCCGGGCCGCGGTGTTGGCGGTACTGGCTGGGGCGAGGCGCCGTATCGGTTACGACCGGAATGGGCGCGGGTTCCTACTGACCGACCGGGTTCCACCGTATCGCGAGGAGGGCCGAATCCAGCCCGTCTACATGGGCCGGGAGTATTTGGACCTGCTTGCACCATTGGGCTGCGAAGACGACGGGGCCGGACTCGAGTTGCACGCCGACCTGGCGGTGGCGGAAGATGTGGCGCGGCAGTTCACGAGCGACGGCCGACCGCGTGTGGGATTCTCGCCCGGCGCAGCCTTCGGCCCCAGCAAACGCTGGCCTGCGGAACGATTTGCGCGCGTCGCGGACGCATTGGCGGAGCAGGTGGGCGCGCAATGTATCCTGCTGACAGGGCCCGGGGAGGAAGAAATCCGCGATGCGGTGCAGGCCCATGCCAAGACCCCGCTGGTCCAGTGTGACGGGGGCAACCCTACCATCGAAATTCTCAAGGCGACCATCTCACAGCTCGACCTGCTGCTCTGCAACGATTCCGGCCCACGCCACGTGGCCGTCGCGTTCCAGGTGCCGACCGTCTGCATTATGGGCCCAACTTTTCCCCACTACAGCGAAGGACCCTACGAGCGCGGCCGCGTCATCCGGGTCGACGTCGATTGCGGCCCCTGCCAAAAACCCATCTGCGAAACGGACCACCGCTGCATGACCCGAATTGAGCCGGAGATGGTGGTAGAGGCGGCGCTCGAGCTGTTGGCGGCTAATAGCTACTAAGTACAGCTCAACACAAACAGGGTTACACTAAAGACTTGGTGGGGGCCACGCTCAAACTCTGTTCGAGCGTGCTTTGAGGCCCAGGCTTTCTTGTGCCGGAACACGGACAAACGAGTTTGTCCGTGGCACCCGAATGTGTATCCTTTATTCTGTCGAGCTATACTTAGGATTACACCCTAAAATAGAGGACATTTCTAATGAGTTTTGACATGGGGCGATAGGGCCTGCGTCTGATTTGTGGGTTTTCATGCGACTCGGTCTTCCCAGTGGCGATAGGGTGCACGACATTTTAGTGGGTTTTGTTTGCGCGGTCCTCCCAGAACTGCTCGAAACGGCGTGAGCAGACACAGGATCGCAGGGCGATAATGGCGTTGGCGCCTTTTTCGGACCAGAACATGCCCGAAGCTTTGAGGCGTGCGCCGATGACGGTTTTGCATCCCGCTTCAATGACGCCTGAGCCGATGAAGAATCCTTTGGCGCGAAAGGCGTCATAACGCATGGATTCGGCGTTGCTTCGGAAGTAGTTGATTTTAGTGAGGCCTTGCTTGCGCCTGTTCGCGGTACGGGGGAGGTATTGGGTGGCGGCTTGGATAAGCTGCTCGATGTCTCCGTGGTCGAGCAGGTCTTTCCATTTGGCCTCGATTCGTTCACGGAGCTTTTCGGGAACGAGCAAGGTGGCGAGTTCGTGTACGTGCTGGAAGGCATGGTAGAGGTCGATGATGTGTGTGGCGTTGGGGAAATGCAGTTGGGCGATGGATCTATTGTACTGGGCGCCGTCGGTGATGAGTACGACCTTGGTATCGCTGTGAAGGCCGCGCCTGAGGGCTTCGGCAAAGAGGCGTTTTCCGAATGCGTCGCTGGATTCGATGGCGCCGACATAGGTGGTGGAGTTCGGGTCTCGAATGGGCTGGCCCTCTTCGTCAAAGGCGGTCTGAGTGAAGATACAGCCCAGCTTGACCTCGCGGGTGCGGGCGGAACCGTCGGCTTGTTTGCCTTTGCGTCCGTCGAGTTCCGGGCGGCGGATGGGAACGCCGGTGCCGTCGTACTCGATATACATGACCTCCACGCCGCCGGCCGTTTCACAGGGATGTTGCCGGGCGTAGGCTTGGCGGAGCAGGGCGGTGTCCTGGCTTTTCATCCAGGCTTCGATCTCGCGGCCGATGGACTGTGCGCAGCGCTCGATGGTCTTGGATGTGAGGCGGAGATTGGCGTAGAGGGCGAGGTCTTCGGCGGCCTGCGCGAAGGTACTGCGGCTGGCGGCCTTGGCCATCATGCGTTGGGCGCCGGGTGTGAACACCGTGTGCTCGACCCCCAGTGCCTCATCCGCGGGGAAGCGCTGGGTTGCGCAGCGCTGGCAGACAAACAGCGAGCGTCCGAAGCGCGCGGGACCGAGAATGCTGCGCAGGGTTTTGTACTTCACGCCCACGCTGGCCATGACATGCCCGCAGCGCGGACATCGGACCGGGACGGTGCGCCGTCCACGCCCCACTTTATTCAAGGCCCGTTCGAGGAAGCGGGCGCCGAGGGTCATCACGGCATCGCGCACGGAGAATTCGCAGGCCTCGAGGTCAAGCGAAGCCGCGGCATTGATGCGGTGCAGCAGGGCATTCAGTTCCTCATTCTTTTCCGCGTCGGCTTCGTTTTTTTTTGAGTTCCTCCTCGTCCGACAGGACCAGGTCGCTTATTCGCTCGCCGACTCGCACGAGTTCACTGGCCAGCACCTGAAAGCGGCGGAACGCCTCGATCTGCTCGCGGTAGCGCCGCAGGTCTTCGGGCTTGGTGATGCGGCGGGAAAGGGTTTTTCCCTTTTCCTTGCAAGTGTAGAGGGCATAGGGTCCTCGGTAGAGCTTCGTGCCGTCCTTGCGCGTGGCCTCGAAGATCTGTGAACACAGCGAGCCGCGCCGCATCTGTTCGAGCTTTGCCAATTCTTCGAGCAATTCCCTTCGGCGTTTCCTGACCCGCGCCAACTGTGCGTTCATGATGTGGACCTCCCTGGGTTGCGTGAGCCCCGCGGCCCATCCGCAGAGCGCTGTATTGTAGTATATTATACTACAACCCATAGGACAAAAAAAGAGCAAAAAAGCAAAACCCACCAAAAAGTCATGCCCCCGCCATAAAGAACTGAACCATGGAGGACACGGAGAGAAACTGTGAAAAATGAATCTCCATGTCTTTGTGCTCTCTGTGGTTGAAAAGAGAAATGAACCACGCAGCCGTAGGACTTCCCTCAAGATGCCCAGGCGGTACTGGTGTCTGGTTCACTCCCCTCCCCTAAAAAATAATCCCAGTACGTATATCAGGACAATCCCTGTTTTGCTCTGTTCATACAAAGCAAAACACCAGTCTCCTGTTCTTTTGCTTTGTTTATTCGGGTTCGTTGACGGCATCGAACTCATTCACGATTTCCTGCGTGGGTTCTTTGCTCAGGACGCTGCACAGGACGATGGCGATTACGGAGAATAGAAATCCGGGGGCGATTTCGTAGAGTTCGAAGAGCCCCCCTTCGAGCTGTTTCCACACGAGCACCGTGACGCCACCGACAATGATGCCCGCCAGGGCGCCTTGGCGTGTCATGCGCTTCCAGAATAGCGACATGAGAATCGCGGGGCCAAAGGCGGCTCCGAACCCGGCCCAGGCGTATGCCACCAGGTCCAGCACGGAGCTCTCCGGGTTCAGCGCGACCAGACCGGCGATGATGGCCACGGCGATAACGGTGAGCCGGCTGAGCCAGACCAGTTCGTTCTGGGAGGCGTTTTTGCGTATAAATGCCTTGTAGATGTCCTCGGTGATGGCGGAGGTGGTCACGAGCAGTTGTGAATCGGCCGTGCTCATGATCGCGGCGAGGATCGCCGCCAAAAGCACCCCAGCCAGCACCGGTGGGAACAACTCGTTCACCATGACCATGAAGACTTTCTCACTGTCGGCGCCCTCGAGGGCCGGCGCCACGCACGCGCGACCGACCATTCCGACGGCGACGGCCGCGGCCAACGAGACGGCCACCCAAATCATGGCGATTTGGCGTGCGTTCTTGATCTCCTCGGGCGACCGGATCGCCATGAACCGCGCGAGGATATGCGGCTGGCCGAAGTATCCCAAACCCCAGGCCAGCGAGGACACGATGGCGACGGCCCCGGCGAACAGGCCTTCCGCGCGGGCCGAGGCGAACAGGTCAAAGAAGTGCGGGTCGATGGCCTTCAGTTCGGTGTAGGTGACCGACGCGCCCCCGAGGGAAAACAGGGCCACTATGGGCACGACCGCGATGGCGAAGAACATCAGCGTGCCCTGAAACAGGTCGGTCCAGCACACAGCGTTAAATCCGCCCAGGAACGTATAAGACACCACGACCACCACGCCAAGAATCAGCGCCGCCGTATAGGAGAACTCGAACACGGTGCTGAAGAGTTTCCCACCGGCGACGAACCCGGAGGCGGTATAGATCAGAAAGAAAATGAGAATGAAGACCGCGGAGACGATGCGGAGAATCTTCGACTTGTCACGAAAACGGTTTTCAAAGTAGTCGGACAAGGTGATGGAATTGCCGGCGGCCTGCGTATACGTCCGTAACCGTCGCGCCACGGACCGCCAGTTGAGATACGTACCCACCGCAAGCCCCAAGGCGATCCACGCCGCCGAGAGTCCCTCCAAATAGGCGTAGCCGGGCAGGCCCAGCAGTAGCCACCCACTCATGTCGGACGCCTGGGCACTCAGCGCCGTCACCCATTTGTTCAGCTTGCGGTCACCCAGGAAATAGTCCGACATATTCGCCGTTCGGCGATAGAAAATCACCCCTACGCTCATCATGAACAGTAGATACAGGAAAAATACCGCGATGACGCCAATGTTGTTCAGAGACATACGTCGTTCCCCTTGGTATTACTTTGTATACACCCTAAGTGTATGGGGGCCGAACGGTGGAATCCAATTGGGTTCCCATCTTGATCGCATAGGCTTGATTGCATAGTTGAATGAGATCGGACGCGGTCCACGTGCCCTGGTCGTTCAACGCTGCAATGAGGGACCACGGCAGGGCCTCGAGCCCGTTGTGTGCTCCGCTGATGGCGCCGGCCATCGCGGCTGTAGTGTCAACATCGCCACCCACCGCAATGGCGGTGCAAATCGTCTCCCAGTAGTCCTCGGGCGTGCGGAGAAACGCGTACAAGCTCCATAGGACGCTGCTGGCGACGTAAGGCGTGATCCACACCCATACATAGGGCGATCCGTCCTCTGCGTCATCCAAATACCCGGCCCTCGAAATAGGAGCCGCCGCTTCCTTTGGAGGGAGCTCGACCCATCGGGTCAACTCGCCGAGGCAGGCGGTGAAAACGGTATCGAACGGTGCGACCCACTCGGTGAGTTGGTCGACAAACAACGCAACATCGACCGGGCCGGCCGGCAATGCCAGCGCCACCGCACCCGCGACGGCTACCGCCCCGGCGGAGCAGCGTGAGTCGTGGTGTGTGATCCGGCCCTGGTCATGCGCCGCACGCGTCATTTCCCGGGGATCGTCGAAGTAGAACAGCCCAATAGGCCCTGCGCGCATGGCGCTCCCGTTCCCGGCGGAGGGCGAGGGCTCTCCCGCTGCATCCCAAGGCACCCCGGCAGCCAGGCGCCGCGCGGCCTTGGCCGTGGCCAGGCCGCGGCCAACGATGCGGTTCTCGGAAAAAATGGCCGCAATGCGCGCGGCGTAATCTTCCGGGACGAAGGTCCTCCGCGCGACGTAACTCTGGATCAGTTCTCGGGCAAGCTGCGAATCATCCGTGTATTGTCCGAATGGAAGCCGGTGCCAGTTCGTTACGTCTATCGGCTTGGCGCGCAGCATGTCCGCCACATAGGCGGCGCACGCCTCTGGACCGTGTCCCTCCACCGGGAACCCCAGTGCATCACCCAGACATTCCCCCAGGAGGCACCCGCTGAACTGCTCGACACTCGGGATTTGCATCTTGGGAACTCCTTCTATTAACCTCCCGCTAACCCCCGGAATGCGGCGGCGACTCTTCATTCACCCCGCGGTTATTATTGCGCTTGGCATTCGCAGGAGCGGATGCGCTATAATCTCGCTTCTACTGCGATGCCCGCGGAGGAAACGTTGGACCCGGCGGCGCCGCCGAACAGGTATCCCCTGACAGGATTGACAGAGGAGATGCAATCAGATGGGTGACACGATAACGCTGACCAGTGAGAACTTCAAGTCCACTGTGGCGACCGGCGTAACGCTGGTGGACTTCTGGGCGCAATGGTGCGGTCCCTGCCTGATGATGGAGCCGGCGTTGAACGAATTAGCGGCGGCGTATGAGGGCAAGGCCACCATCGCCAGGCTCAACGTCGATAACGCATTCGCCCTCGCCCAGGAGTTCGCTGTGACGGCCATTCCCTTGATGATCATGTTCAAAGACGGCGAGGAGAAGCAGCGATTTGTGGGTGTCACGTCCAAGAAGAACCTCGAAAAGGCCCTCGACGCCCTCTGCGGGCAAGAGTAGCCGTCAACTGATAACTGAAAAGTGTTGGAATCATGACCCCTAAAGTTCTTGCGGTCGCCGGCGCCACCGGCCTTGTCGGTCGCCGTATGTTGCAGGTGCTGGAGAAGCGCAACTTCCCCATCAAGTCCATTAAGTTGCTCGCGTCCGAACGGTCGCGTGGCCGCACGCTGACTTTCCGCGGCGAGACCATCCCCGTCGAGGTGCTTGCAGAGGACTCCTTCAAGGGCGTCGAGATCTCCTTGTTCAGCGCCGGAGGCGGCACGAGCAAGAAATTCGCGCCTTATGCCGCCAGTGATGGCTGCGTGGTGATCGACAACTCGAGTGCCTGGCGCATGGACCCGAAGGTGCCGCTGGTGGTGCCCGAGGTCAATCCCGACGACGTGAAGTGGCACGAGGGCATTATCGCCAATCCGAACTGCTCGACCATTCAGATGGTCGTCGTCTTGAAACCGTTACATGATGCGGCTCGGATTAAGCGTGTGGTCGTGTCGACCTATCAGGCGGTCTCCGGAGCCGGCAAGAACGCTCTCGATGAGATGTACGTCCAGACCAGGGCGCTGCTTGAGGACGTCCCGCCGACGTGTGCTGTCTTTCCCCATCCGATTGCGTTCAACTGCATCCCGCAGATTCCCCAGAGCGATGCCTTTAACGACAACGGCTACACCACCGAAGAAATGAAGATGGTCAACGAGACCCAGAAGATCATGGGCGACGCGGCCATCCGCGTGACGGCCACGGCCGTCCGCGTGCCTGTTCACACCGGCCACAGTGAATCGGTCAACGTCGAAACCGAGAAAAAACTCACCGCGGATGAAGCCCGGTCGATTCTTTCCAAGGCGCCCGGCGTAGTGGTCCTGGACGACCCGGCCGGCCAGGTCTATCCCCTCGCCATCGACTGCAAGGGGAAAGATGAGATCTTTGTCGGCCGCATACGCGAGGACATCTCCCATCCCAGCGCGCTGGACATGTGGATCGTATCAGACAACCTGCTCAAGGGCGGCGCGCTCAACACCGTTCAGATCGCTGAATTGCTTTAAGGGACCATCCTCGATCAGCCATGTCCTGTATCCTTGTGAAACGTTTATGATTCTTGACGCATCGGGTCGAGTCTGTTATACTAACGTTACTGGTAACTCGTACTTATGGTTTCCCTGCAGTGTACGAATAGGGCGAGAAACTTTATACCTTATTATTGAACTGGGAGCTCGATATTTGATTAGCCGACGACAAGCCGCCCTCGAGCGGAAGTCGAAGGGCTAGCGTGAGGGCACCCCCTTGGTGGGTTTTAAGGTTCAATAGGCTTCTCATCCGACGGCACGATGCGGGGATGTAGCTAAGCGGAGCATCTTTGCTCCGCTTTTCTTCTTGCCAGGCCCCCCCTGAGGACGGAAGCGGCAGCACTGCTGGCGCAGTCATGACTACGGACTTCCACGCGCGCTAAGGCCTTTTGAGCTTTTTAGAGAACCGGCTGATCTTGGGATAGTTCCCCGGAGTACTTGACGCGTCAAATTGCGCGATCAGTTCCCGCTGCTTTTTTGACAGTTTCCTGGGGATTTCCGCCAGAATCCGAACGATCTGATCGCCTCGCCGGTTCGTTCCGAGGGGTGGCAGGCCCAAACCCCGCATCCGGAGCAGCGTGCCGTTCTGAGTCCCTTCCGGTACATTCAGTTGTGCCATGCCATCGATTGTAGGCACGCGGATTTTCGCGCCAAGGGCCGCCTGCGGCAGCGTGACGGGCACCTCGCACACGATGTCGTCACCTTCGCGTGTGAACAGCTCATGCGGCTCGACCACAACCTGGACATAGAGGTCGCCGCGTGGCCCACCGTTTTCGCCGGGTTCGCCCTCGCCGGCCAAGCGCAAGTGTGTACCGGTATCGGCCCCGGCGGGTATATTCACGGCTAGCTCTCGTTGCAAGCGGACGCGTCCGCTGCCTTTGCAACGCGGACACGGGTGGGTGACGATACGGCCGGTCCCTTTACAACGGGCGCAAGGCACCGAGAGTTGGAAGGCACCCTGTGTACGTCGCATTTGGCCTGTGCCGTTGCACTCGGGGCAGACCTGGGGTTCATAGCCCGGCGCGTGCCTCCTGCCGTGGCATTCGCTGCACACTTCCTGACGCGGGATTTTAAGGTTGCGGCTCGTGCCGGTATACGACTCCTCGAGTGAGATGGCGACCTTCACCTCGAGGTCATCGCCTGGGCGCGCCGAGGAACGCCACCTTGTACCCGCGTCACCGAAGATTGAGCTGAGGACGTCCTCGAACCCTGAGCCGGACCCCGCCTCACCGGAGAAATCGAAGCCATCGAAGCCGCCCATGAACCCCTCACCGCCGAAGCCAAACGCGCCCGCTCCGGAGGTCATCTGGTCATATTGCGCGCGTTTTTCAGGGTTCTTGAGGGTGTCGTAGGCTTGGTTGATCTCTTTCAGCTTCTCCTCCGCAGCCTTGTCACCCCCTGTCTTGTCGGGATGATACTTATGAGCCAGCTTGAGGTACGCCTTTCGGATTTCCTCATGACTCGCGTCACGCGAAACGCCCAGGACGTCGTAATAATCTTTCGTTGCCGTCGCCATTGCTCATCACCACCCTCTGTGTCACGGTTTTGCCACGACTAGGCACTTATTTGTTGCAAGAGGGCGGCCCACGTGCTCCTGGTACACCCCCAGCGCTCACTTGGTCATTCTTTAAGAGCAACACGCATGCCAACACTGGTTTGAGCAAACCCCCAATGGCGCTTCCACTGTGTTGGCGCTAAGTCGTTTCAAATAAAGCAATTAACCACATTAGACGCCCCCGGGATGCAACCTCGCACAAGGCGTTCCGGCGCGGGCCGGCAGATGCCCTGGTCCATTTTCAAACAGCCCCGATCGCGCGTTGATGCTCGTTCCATCATTGTCCTTTGCCTTGCCCGCTGCTTTTCGCCGGCGTTGCGATCTTGTTGCAAAATGGAGCGGTGCCGTCCTATTCTGCGTCGTAAAGGAGACCGAATGGTAGGGGACGGTCGGATCAAATGCGTGACCGGCTAGCCGTAACGCGTCTCTACTTCCCACGTGCTTCCGCTGTAAGGTGCTGTTTTTCAGGTATTTACACTTCGTTAGCTGGGCAAGATGTGACGCGGGCAAGGTGTAGGCGCGTTTTGGCACAGAGGTTGCTGCAAGCAAAGGCGTACGAGAAACTCGGCCAGTAACGCGGAGTTTAAGGTTGTGAAGAGATTGGAGAAAGTACTGAACGCAGTAGGAAATCTCAAGAACAGGAGGATGGAGCCATGACGTGGAGCTTTTTTGACGAGGTAGATGCGCTGCGAGGGGAAGTCGAGCACGCTTTCGAGGACTTCGGCGTAGGACGTTGGAACCGGCCCTTCTCACGGATTTCGTTCCTGCCGGGCGTTGCGGCGCGGGCTTATCCGCTGCTCAACGTGAGCGAGGACCACGGCAATGTCTATGTGGAGGCGTTGGCGCCTGGCGTGGACCCCGAATCCCTCGACATCACAGTTGTACAGGATGTGCTGCGGATTGCGGGTGAGAAGCCGCCAATCTCGGAGGACGTCACGCTCGAGGCGTTCCACCGCAACGAGCGCGGGTCGGGCAAGTTTGTGCGTACAATCAC
This sequence comes from uncultured Nitrospiraceae bacterium, assembly GCA_964425145.1. Classification (GTDB taxonomy): domain Bacteria; phylum Hydrogenedentota; class Hydrogenedentia; order Hydrogenedentales; family SLHB01; genus CAYRLQ01. The sequence continues at coordinate 6,958 of CAYRLQ010000024.1, read as the reverse complement.
GCTGAAGACACCGGTGGACGCGGACAAAGTGAGGGCGGATTACCAAAACGGGCTTCTGCTGCTCACATTGCCGAAGTCCGAAATCGCCAAACCCAAACAGATCACCGTGAACGTCAGTTAACCCGGACGAAGCAAAGTCGTTGTGAATAGCGCAAGTCTTAGCAGCGTTACTCACGCGGCCCATGAAGGAGGCAACGAACGATGAACGAGAGGACAATTCCTGAGAAGACCGAGAGCAAGGTGCCTGCCACGCGTGAAGAGTCGCGCGTGTTAGTGCCCCCGGTAGACATCTTCGAGACGCCCGATGCCCTGGTCGTGATTGCGGACCTGCCCGGTGTCGCGAAAGACGCGGTTGAAGTCCGCGTGGAAAACGATCTGTTGACCATCAAAGGTGCGGGTAAAAGGTTCGACAAGGGCGACTCGATTGGGCACGAATTCGAGCTGCGGGAGTACTACCGGCAGTTTCGGCTCGGCGAGCGGATCGACCAGGACAAAATTGCGGCTGATATGAAACACGGCGTGTTGACTATCCAGTTGCCGAAGGTTGAGCTGGTCAAGCCGAAGCGGATCGAAGTCAAGGTCGAGTCGTAAACATCTGGGCGAGTTCGCCGCCCAGATGTTGGCCGCGGCGCACAATCCCGGCGAGTGGGAGAATGTGCGCCAATGGGAAGAAAGAGAGGTGATCACGTATGCCCAACATGGTACCAGTTACGTGGAGACGCTCGATCGGGCAGTTGCGCGATAACATCACGGATGCGTTCGAGCGGTGGTTGCCGCGCCGGTCGGACGCGGACAAAGGCCCGCTCGAGGGCGGCACTTGGCCGACGTCACTGTTCACGCAAGCGGGCCCCGCGCTAGACGTAACCGAGGACGACGACACGATACAGGTGACCGCGGAGCTGCCCGGTCTGAGCGAGAAGGATTTTACCGTTGAGCTATCAGGCGACCGGCTTGTCCTAAGAGGGGAAAAGAAAGCCAGCCGCGAGGAGAAAAAGCGGAACTATCACTTCGCTGAATGCAGTTACGGGTCCTTCACCCGGTCGGTTCCATTGCCGTGCGAGGTCGACAGGGGCAAAGCCTCCGCGAAATACAAGCAGGGCGTGTTGGCCATCACACTGCCCAAGACCGAAACAGCGAAGGCAAAGCGTGTTAAGATAAATGTGAGATAGTCGCTCGCAGCCTGTCAGCTTTCGCCTGATTTGGGCATGGCCGTCTCTAAAAGCCGCGAGAAAGGGGACTGACCCGCCTTGCCACTCATTGGGGCAGTCCCTTTTTTGCTCCAGTGTCGTTCACTTGAGGGACTCGATTGTATTTGTAGCGCCGCCGTCGCCCCGCTTCGGGGCTATTCTCCGGAGGTCCCGCCGACCCAGAGCTACATGGCTTCACCCGCTTCGCGGGTTCCCTACTCCATGCCCCTCGCAATTCCCCAGCCCCTGATGGCCGCTGAATGCTGGCTACCAGCCATATCGCGCTGCCCGGCACGTGGTGGTATACTGGCATTGATTGCGATGCCATCATGGAAAGGAACGGTGCAAAAGGACGAAACACCACATTAGGGCCGGTCATTCGTGAGACCCCGTGCAAGACGGTCCTGAACCGGTCTGCCATCAGCGACTATTCCCTGAATTGCTATACGGGCTGCCGGCACGGTTGCGTCTACTGTTATGCCCGATTCATGCAACGGTTTCACCCGCATCCGGAGCCCTGGGGCGAGTTCGTCGACGTAAAGACCAACGCAGCCGAGGTACTCGAGAGGCAGGTGCGGCGCATGGCGCCCGGGGCGGTATTTATGAGCAGCGCGTGTGACGGCTGGCAACCGATCGAGCGCGAGCGGCAGCTCACGCGCAAGTGTTGCCGCCTGCTCCTCGATCATGGGTTCCAGGTGAACGTCCTGACCAAGAGCGCCCTGATACTGCGCGACCTCGACATCTTTGCAGGCCGCACGGCGCGCATCGGGGTGACTGTCACCACACTCGACGATCGTTTGAAGGCCTTGTGGGAACCCCGCGCAAGCAGCGTTGCGGAACGGTTTTACATCCTGCAACAGGCGCGCGCCGCCGGCCTCGAGACCGCTATCATGTTTGGCCCCTTGCTGCCGTTTCTGTCGGATAACCAGGACTCCGTCGACGCCCTGTTCGAGCGGGCGGCCGATCTGAACGTAGACGTTATCTGGGTCGACGCGCTCAACCCGCGGCCGAAAGTATGGCCGATCGTGGCCGATCTGCTCGAGCGGGAATTCCCCGACCTCCGCGAGCGCTACCGCCGCATTCTGTTCGCCCCGACGGTACGCGAGGCCTATCTCAAAGGCATCCGCGACCGCGTTGCCCGCGCCGCGCAACGCTTCCACCTCGAAGACCGCCTCAGAGGCTGTCCGTAGTGGTTTGGCAGGTTTCGTCCGCACTACTCTACCGGAGAGGTCAGTCTCGCCAGCCGTTGTAAGCCGACCGCGGACACCGTGTAGGCTAGAACGGCGGACCCCACCAGGAGCCGAAACCCGAGGTGTACGGCGATGAGCGTAGCCAAGGTGGCGCCGATCACCGACGCGCAGCCGTTGATACCCCAGGCCCACGGCAGGAGCGCCTCATGATCGTCGGAGACGAGCTGCAGGCCTGTGGGAAACGGGATGCCCATACAAAATGCCAGCGGCGCCAGGAGCGCAATACTCGCGAGGATTTTGGCCTCATCCCCCCAGCCGGCCCAGGCCGAAAAGACCCCCGGCAAGGATATGAGATATACCACGGCCAGCACGGCGATCGCCAGTACAGCCAATCCCACCGCGCGTGTCCGGCGCTCTCGGATGCGATCGGCGAACAGACTGCCCATGCCTGAGAATATGAGAAAGGCTGTCAGCACAACGGCCACGGCGTAGATGGGGTAGGCCAGGAACAGCATGAACCGCTGGATAAAGGCGATCTCGAGAAACATATACGCGCAGCCCAGCCCGGCGAAATAGACAAATACCCAGCGCTTGGCGCGCCGCACCGGCGAGCGCCGGGCCAGTGCGGCCAGGGGCAGGAGTATGAGCGCTACGCTGGCCAGCACACTCTGCACAAGCGTCGCTACCAATGTGATGTAGCCCCATTCCACAAATGGCACCCATTCTGTGCCCATGCCTCGTACCAGTCGCGGCAGCGAGGCCCATTTGAAGAACCGGAAGAAATAGGGGCGGTTGTCTGTCGCGGGCCGGAGGTAGAACACGGCGTTCCTGTAGAGCGATTCGCGTTCGGGCGACAGCACCGCCCGGGCGAATTCGTAGTAAACCGGCCGTTCCAGCACCGTGTATTGGTTAGCCTCGCCCGACGTGATACCCGGGTAGTAGCAGAGGTCGAACCCACGTGATAGGCAGAACGCCCGCACGGCACGTATCTGCTCTTTCGTGAGCGGGCTGCGCGACACCACGATCGTCCCGGTGTTCCAGGACCGAATGAACACCAGGTGGCACGCCGGGTCCGCAATGCCGAGGCGTTCGCAGGCCTCGACGGCGGTCGCGAACATCCTGAGCGCATCGCGCGGCGGGGTTTTCAACCACCGGGTGAGCGCCAATACGCCATTGGATGTCAGCCGGCTCAGGTATAGCGAAACCGCTTCGACCGTGTACAGGTAGCTTTCGTTCAAGGCGTGTACGCCCGCGGCCGAGGCGTTGAAGGCGTCCAATAGCGCGATCTGGATCAGGTCGTAGCGCTCGTCGCGCGACTGTAGAAGGCCTCGCCCTTCCGCAAGCACCCACGTCACGTCTGGTCGCTCTTGTAGTCGCCCCGAAAACTCCCGGAGGCTGGTTTCCAACAATGTATGCACGCTTGGGTCCACTTCCACGGCGGTGACGTGTTCGGCGCCATGGAAGAGCGCGGCGAGTACATCCGTGCCGCCCCCCGCGCCGACGACCAGGACCTGTGGCCGCTCAACCAGCCGATAGGCGACCGCCCCGGTCACGTAATCCAGGTACGCGAAGGGTTCGAGCGACCCGTCGAACCGGTTCACGGGCGACACCGCCCCCGCGTCGAAGTACAGCCCGACCTGCTCCGGCAGCGGACCTAACTCACGCCAGGCGTAGTTCGAGACCTGGCCCGGCGTCTCGCGGATTTGCTTCGAGGCAACCGCCGTCACGACGGACAGTGGGCTGGCTTTTTGTGCCACCACCTTCGCGTCCGGGAACTGCAACGCGTACGAGAGGCCCTTATATTGGGAGATGCGGGACGGTTGCCGCGCGCAAAAAACCGAAAGGGCGGTGAGGCCGGCGTATAGCCCGCAGACCCGAATGATTCCCCAAAGGGCGCGCCGCCGAAACGCACTTGGGCATTTGCATTCTCCCCAAACCAACAGCAGATATCCGAACGCCGCCATGAATGCCAAGGGGAAGACCAGCATGCCCGGATGGGCCACGTACAGCAGCCCAATGACGCCCGCGGCCCCCACACCCGAACCGGCCATGTTGAAGAAATACAACCGGCCTACTTGGTCGGGTTCGAGGAAGAAGCCCAGCGTGATGCACGTGGACACCAGAAAGAACGGGATCGACAGGATGACGTAGAGCGCGAGGAGATACGCCGGTTGCAGCGGTTGTGAGACCAATTGAAAGGTCTCGAACGGGATCCTTTGGCTGAGGGCATAGGACCCAATGAGGCCGAAGCTCAGGAGCAACGCCGCCACGCGGAGCAGCGGGCCCTCGTGCCCCTTGATGCGCTCCTTTACCATGGCCAGAGTCGCGCCGCTCGCGCCAAAGCCCAGCATAGCGATGCTGATGATCATGTAGGCAAAGTGATGCCACTGGGCAATCGAGAAAATCCGCATGAGCACCACCTGGTAGGCGATGCCCACGGCGCTGATGAGGAAGATGGCGAGATGCAGGGAAAGCGGGGACTGTCCCAAGCGAGTCACTGAAACGGGACTGTCCCCATCTTGGCCCACGGCACTTCCTTACTCCTCGCTCAGAACGATGGCTAAACCTGCTTTTTCAACAGCCCAACCGTCGTTGTCTGTTATGGTTCGGCGGTGCTGCGCGTCAGCGGTACGAACCGCACCGGCATGACGTTGCGCTGGACGGTCGTGCCGTCTGGCCGCTTCTCGACGAGCATCAGGTACTGCACCTGCAGGGGCGGCCCCACCGGAATCGCCATGCGGCCCCCGGGTTTGAGTTGGTCGATCAGCGGCGGAGGGATATGGCTTGCCGCGGCCGTTACGATGATCGCGTCATATGGGCCGTGTTCTTCCCAGCCGTTGTATCCGTCGCCCACGCGGACATGGGCATTCTTGTAGCCCAGTCTGTCCAAGCGCGCCGCAGCCTGGTTGCCCAGTTGTGGAACGATTTCGATCGTGTAGACTTCCTTGGCGATCTCGGCTAACACAGCCGCCTGGTATCCCGAGCCCGTGCCCACCTCGAGCGTGACATCGTCCACATCCAGACACAGCATCTCCGTCATGTACGCGACGATGTAGGGTTGTGAGATGGTCTGTCCGTAGCCTATGGGCATCGGGTGGTCCCCATAGGCCCGCTTCACCAGCTTCGCCGGCACAAACTCGTGCCGTGGGACAGTCCGCATCGCTCGCAGGACGGCCTTGTCCTTGACCGGAGTCCGACCCCAGAACTCCTTCTTGGCGATATCCTCGCGGACCATTCGTTCCCGCCGCTCTTTGAAAGGGTCTTTTTCACCTTCTTCCTCGTTCGCGGTGAGCCCCAGTGCACATACCATTAGGATAAACAACACGAAACCAAGCCCTACACGCTTTGAACGCACTACCGAGCGAATCGATTCTCGTCTCATGGCTCACCTCCTATTGCAGCCCGAGCCAGCCCTCCGACACCCTCTATGCTAACATTAAAATCCCGCAAATGTCAGCCAAAGGACTTTCCGGTCAGGCATGGAACAAATGCGCGGCTTTTGCGTGAGTGCGTGATGGAATTCATGGGTTTCCGGTGCGCATTTGATTGGAGTTGGTCACGATCTGGTCTACATCCGCTGGCGCCATTTGCAAGTGGGACAAGTAACAGGATACTCTAGGTCATTCAGGAATATCACAGGCAGACTTGGGCGCGCTGGCAACGGAGGAATACATGAAGACACAGTTTGTCGAGACGCTTCAGGAAAGCGATATTGTCAACGACTACTTTGTAGCAACTCACAAGGACTTGCGCACACAGCCCAACGGCGCAAAGTTCCTCGGTATGGTATTCAAGGATCGGACCGGGGAAATCGGCGGTATCCTGTGGCACAATGCCACGTCAGTCGCCCGGCTGTTCGAGGTAGGCGATGTGGTCAATGTACGAGGGACCGTTGCAACCTACCAGGGCCGATTGCAGGTGCGGGTCGAGCAGGTGCTGCCGCTTAAGAACGATGAATTTGACACCGGGGACCTGGTGTACACGCCGGAGGACACCGAGGCCTTTGTTGAGAAGCTGCGGGGGATATTGGACACGGTCAAGGATGAGTGGTTGCGCAAATTGCTCGATGCCTTTTGGAATGACGAGGCGTTCATGACGCGGTTTGCTCAGGCCGCGGCCGGTAAGAGATGGCACCACGCACACCGGGGTGGGTTGGTGCGGCACTGCTATGAGGTCGCGCGGATCGCATTGACGATGAGTGAGCTTTTCCCCAACCTGGATCGGGATGTGCTTCTGACATCTGTGTTTTTGCACGACATCGGCAAGATCGAGGAAATGCGGCACGACTTGTTGGTGGAGTACACGACGGAGGGCAAGCTCATCGGCCATTTGGAGCTCGCCACGCACATGGCCCGGAGGCAGATGGATGCCATCGAAGGCTTCCCGGAAGTTCTCCAGGTGCACCTGATCCACTGCATCCTCGCGCACCACGGGGAACTGGCTAACGGGTCGCCGGTTGCGCCCAAGACGCTCGAGGCAATTGTTTTGTACCACTGCGACAACCTCGATGCGCAGGCCGATGCGATCACGCGCATCGTCCACGAGACCGAGGAGAAAGGGCAGGAATGGTCCGAGTACCTT
>CAYRLQ010000023.1:0-24820 GCA_964425145.1 uncultured Nitrospiraceae bacterium | reverse complement strand
ACGGCGCTGGCCATACTTCTCACCCGGATGACCCTGGGGGACTCCCTGTTCGCACTTCGCTTTCTCCCGGCGGTATGCGGCGCCGTCATCGTCCTCCTTGCGGGACTGATGGCGTGGGAGATGGGCGGGGGACGCTTCGCGCAAGGCATGGCCGCGTTATCCGTCCTCATTGGACCCACCTTCCTGGGAAACCACGCCCTGATGACAATAAACGTCTTCGACCAGTTCTTCTGGGTCGTCTGTGCGTATGTGCTCATACGGCTGATTCGTACAGGGAATCCCACGCTGTGGCTCTGGTTCGGGCTCTTTGCCGGGTTGGGACTGATGAACAAGCTCACCATGCCCTTTTTCGGCGCCGCCGTGATAGGTGCGCTACTGCTGACGCCCCACCGAAGGTTCTTTCTCCAAAGAGAAATCTGGCTCGGCGGCGTCATTGCACTGGCGCTCTTCACCCCCTATCTCGTCTGGCTGGCCACGCACAATTGGGCCAGCCTCGACTGGATGATCAACTACGGCAGCGGGTCGAAAACGGCCCAGGCAAGCTTCCTCTCCTGGCTTTACATGCAAGTCATCACGGTCCACCCATTCACGTTGCCCATCTGGCTGTCCGGGCTTTACTTCTGCTTTTTAACCACTGACGGGCGCCCCTACCGGGTTTTGGGCTGGATTTTCATCATCCTCTACGCGGTTTTCTTCCTTCTAAAGGCGAAATTCTACTTCCTGTCACCCGCTTTCCCCATGATTTTGGCTGCCGGTTCGGTTCACGTCGAGCGCTGGTACAACAAGAAACAGCCGCGCTGGCTGAAGCCCGCCTACATCAGCGCGCTGGTGGCCGGCGGCCTCTTGTCGGCGCCGCTTGCGCTGCCGGTGTTGCCACCGAAAGCGCTCGTGAAATATCTCGCTCCACTCGGTGGCAACGCCGGGATCAAGATGGAGCAACTTGAAGAGGCGGAGCTCCCGCAACACTTCGCGGACCAGTTTGGTTGGGAGACTATGGTAGAGCGGGTCGCGGAGGTCTACAACAGCCTCGGGCCCTATGACAAAGCCCAATGCGCCATTTTCGCCTCGAATTACGGCGAAGCGGCCGCGGTGGATTTCTACGGACCGGCCTATGGGCTGCCACGGGCCATCAGCGGACATAATACCTACCATCTGTGGGGACCGGGTGATTCCAGCGGACAGGTCTTGATCGCGATCCTGTCCGAGTCGGACGAGGGCATGCTCAAAGAGTTGTACGACGAAGTCGTGACAGCGGGCAGGAACGATTGTGAGCTTTGCATGCCCCACGAGCGCCAGAAGGTATTCTTCTTGTGTAAGGGATTAAAGGTGTCACTCGAGGCAGTCTGGCCCCAGTTAAAAGGCTACGGGTGACGCTGCTGCCCGGGCTTGGCCGCCTGTGTCGATGCAATACAACAAGAACGACCCGGGCCATCCCGCAGTGAATCGCCGTCCGCAAGCCCTACCTGTAGAACTTCACACGTGTCGAGCTTGTGATCGCGTTATACCTCACCTCCAAGATGGTTGTATCGCCCTCAACTACCAGCAGCGTGCTCAAACTGGCCTCAAACCGCCGTTGGAGCGCGCGCACGGTGTTCGAGGCCAGCACCTCGAGGTCGTTGTCCGAAAGATCGCGGATACTCCTGGATACGTACACCGACATGAAGAGTTTGGTGACCTCGAGGCCTGTTACCGCACCAGGGCAGAAGCTTTGCCAAACCCCATGAATGTACGATCCAAACTCGCGTTCCTCCATTGTCTTGGCCATGATCAGTCCCGGATTCCCCGCGACGATCCCCGTTCGCCTGTACTCATCGATGTCGGGGGCTCGCTCCCTGCCGGCGTACCTGACCATCAGGCTGCTGAAGACGAGGCTCAAGACCACCGCTGCCGTGCCTGTTATTGTAATCAGCCGCTGGCGCTTCTTCCTTTTTTGCAGTGCTTTCCTGAGCTTGTGGTAATCGTGCAGCCTGTAGACCCGCAACCCGCTTTCCCGAAGCTCCGCATTGGCGGCTTGGCGGTCTTCGGCCTCGATGGTCCCCGTCATCTTCCGGCCGGTTTCATCGTAAGCCTTGAAGTAGAAGGTTCTCACGGCAAACGGGACCTCCCGCCTTGGTGAGGAACGCAACACGGAGCCCCGGCGCGGCACGTATCAGGAAAGGCTGGATCGTTCGCCTGCAGATCGGCGGTTGTCGGCGGGGAAGTCCATATCAGCGAACCTCGTCAACGCGTGGCTTTAGGCCGTTGTCCATCCTAGCACTGGGCATCACAATGGTCAACCCTAAACTCCAATCGCCGGGTAAGGCTGAGGGAAAAACGGGGACTGACACAAGCGACCGAAGGGAGACGTGTCTGTTCCCGTTTTTCACGTTCCTCCCCTGCCGCTGGGTATAGCGAGCTTCACAACAAGTTCCTTCTTCCAGGGTTGTCTTTCGACATCCTCTCCGTTTCCACACTAGCCACAGGCGTTGCTGGCCTTCATCACAAGCACCACATCGCCCTCCTCAGCGCCTTTCTCGAACGCATCGCCCAGCGCTCGAAAGAGGCCAGAGCATTCGCCTGTGATACGCGAGCTCATCAGGCCCGGTTCGACTTTAAGCCCGGTTTCCTGAAGTCGCCCAAGGAAGCGGTCAATCGGTTGGGAAAGGTCCGCGTTTCGGAGCGGATACAGACTCACTTCAGCATCTATCTTCATGCCTTCACTCCCATGCTTGAAACCAATCATGAAACCGGCGCAAGCTGTCGTGGCCACCATCGCCGAAGCCGCTCCCACGGCGAGGCGCGTAGGCACACCACACCCAAGCACCATCAGCGGGACCAGAAATGAACCGCCGGAAACGCCGACTATTCCTGCGCAAAAACCGGTCGCCAATGAAATGGGGACAACCAGCCAGGACAAGGGTCAGGACATAGAAGTTGCCGCCCCCGCGCCCCGTCATGGTCATGACAACAGCCAGCTCGAAAAGAATTACAGCCACCATTGCCATCTTCACCGTGCTGTCATACTTCCCCATCCATTTTACGGCGCCTTCATGCTTAGAAATTCCCTTGCCCGTTCTCCAGACATGCAATCACCGTCACGAGAATTGAGGCGAGCTTTTTTAGAAAGCAACCGGCATTTTGAATCATTCTCATATAGAGATAGACAGCGGAGTTCTTGCTAAGGTGACATATATTGTCTTGCGTATGTCGTTCCTAATTATGCACATACGTACTTGTTGGCCGGCTTCACCCCCGGCAAGGTCAGACAGAAACTCCCTTAGACTTCTTGTTTTTCGAGAATTAAAGGACATTATAACGTCATGTCTCTGCAGGCCTCCTTTTTCTGCCGGCGAGTTGGGAATAACTTTCTCAACCAGAACACCGCCTTCCTTGCCTGCTTCTTCGAGCTTTTTTGCGTCGTCGCTGCCCAGGACAAGTTCAGTGACTTTAACCCCCAACCAAGGGAAAGTCTTGGTTACAGGCTTTAGTCTTTGCTCGGGCAATGCATACACCGTAACCCTGTAATCATCTTTCGCTACACACATATAAACTTCGCTGCCCACCTCACTTCCTAACATATCATTTTGGAACTGTTTGGCACTTCTTATTTTCCTGCCGTTAAGAGAAAGTATTATATCTCCCGAGACAATATCTGCTTTCTGCGCGGGGGAACCAACTGCAACAGCTTTCACATATGCCCCTTCTGCTCTGTCAATATCCGCCCTTGTCGCCATCTCAAGTGTAACATCAGTAACCTCTAAACCGAGCCATGCCTTCCCCCACTGATCCCTGAAACTTTCATAGTCCAGGGGGCGCTGTTTAACAGGATCGTTCTGGTGGTTATCGACCGCTGTTTTTGAATTTTGGTAAAGGACCAATGCCCCAATAACGTTTAAGGTCACGGATATACATGTTACAATGACTAACCAATTCTTTCGTGGAGAGATTTCCATGTCCTGATCCCGTCACAAGCTTTTCGATTGCACCGGGCAAATTGCCGCGCAGGTATTACACATAAAACACTCGCTGCCATCCACTAGGGGCTTTTTTAATTCCTTATTGTAACTGATTGCACCCATTTGGCAATGCTTTTGAGCCAACCCGCAACCTTTACAGTTGTCCTGCGGCAAACTAACCCTTAATTGCCTTAGCTTTAAGAACGAACAGAGTCCGCTTAGTATGGCGAAAAACGCGCCTAATGGGCAGAAATACCTGCAGTAAAACCTCGATACGGCGGCTGAACATACCAGTATTAATATAAGCCACACCCAGGATATTATATCACCGTGGAGATTAAAAAATGTCGCAAATGGTTCTATAATGCCAACTAAGTAAGTTGCAAGGTTATTGTTCACGACCATTAAGGCAACGCCAATTATAATTGCAAGGTTAACGTATTTGACAATTTTCAAGAACTTATCGGTACTTTCGCCAATCGTCCACTCGATTGGCGTCACACGATGCAGGATTTCGAGAAAAGCGCCGAACGGACAAAGCCACCCGCAATAGAACCTCCCGGCTATAACGGTCAGACCTATCGCAATAACAACAAGGCTGTACCAATATAAGTTATTCAAGAATACCGGCTGGTGACGGGATAAAAGCGTCAAAACATCATTTGTGGAAAAACCGCCTCCCATGTGAACGCCTAGATAGGCAAAGGACAATCCCAATGTGAAATAATGCAAGAATTCACTCTTTTTGAAAAACGACAACAATGCTAAACAAACAGTCATCCATAGCAATATAAAATCTATCTGCCAGAGTAAATGTTGAAAGAACACGTGTTTGACAGGGTTGTCTCTCTCTACTTGCAGGTATAATACCTCTTCCGTAACCAGCTGCAACCCCGCTTGTATTGAACGGGTAATCGCGCTTGAGGTTATCGTAGCCCCTGTTATAGCATCCACATCATTTTCAAGCACAAAGTTATCACCTGCATCTTTTCCTTTGAATTGTGTCAAGAACGAGCTTCCATCGCGTAGAAATCCTTTTGTATATCTGGGACTCTCAAGTTCGCTCAACACCTTAAGATCGGTGATCTTACCCTTTCGATCCACGCCAACCAGGGTTGCTATCTGGTCTCGGTAGCCCCAACTCTCTTCAGGCACAACCTCTGTTGTGACAAAAGCTGTGCCAACAAGGTATCCCCCTTCACCACTATAGCCGACATAGAACACGAAGGGGTCTGTTTTTCTTATAAAGAGATTGGCATCTGGCAAAACATCTGCCAGGTCTCTTTTTGTTACTGATTCAGCAAAGCATCGGGGGATTAAATTCAAGGAAAGAATGATACCCAATATAACTATGGCGAAGTTTTGAGATTTCATCTCGTTAGGCATTCTTTACGGCACTGGATTATCGCATGTGCCGGCTTGCCTTCGCCACCACAAATGCGTCCATCTGCTGGCTTTCGGAGTTTCCGACATCGTGAGCGGTCACCAACATACGCACCATTCCGTAGGGTTCCAGGAGATCACGCAACTCATGCGGAGCAAACAAACGAGCCGACGCATAGGGCTCTTTTCCCTCCGCAACGCGGTTACGATTCAATGGCGCCAACGCATTAAGAGCGCCGACAATTACGGCGCCGTCCTTACTCACACAGCGAAACATCTCCGCCACGATGGCTTCAGCGCAGGAGGCGAACTCGATAACTGTCATCGCAGCGACCACGTCGAACGCGGCGTCACCAAACGGTAGGCAGCAGGCGTCCGCTATTCCGAAAACGCAATGTGTACTGTCACGAGAACACGCTTGTTCTATCATCTGAGGCGAGAGATCGACGCCGGTTACGCTGAAACCCAGAGAAGCGAAGAAGTGACTCCAATGGCCTGTACCGCACCCGATGTCCAAGAGCTTGGCGTTGCGCGCAGGAAACGGGAGAATCCGGACGACGGCTGCCTTCTGTTGGCGATCATGGGCCTTGCCGTCGGCAGTTTCATACCAGCGGTCGTAGTCTTGAGCCAGGGTCCCGAAATCGAAACGCGGGTGTGTGTCGCGCGTCATCTTCTCAGTCGTCCCCCTCCTATTTCCACTGAGTGTCGCTTCAGGGCGGTATCCCTTGGCCCACAGGATTTGCCCTCGCTCGGTCAGCCTTGACGTGACATGACTGAAACGGGTGTCTTGAAGCATTTCCGCTACTTGATTTGACCTCAGAAGGTGAGAAGCCTGTCGGCATCCTTGACCCATTCCGCCAATTCGCCCATCGTGGCCTCTCGGGTTCCCTCGAAATACGGTTTTCCCTTGTACAAGCCGCAGCGGGCCTTGCACGTTCCGCAAACCTTGACGGCGACGCCCTTCGCAATCAGTTCCTTGAGCATTTCTCCCAGCATGGAAGTGGCCCTATTTCTCCTTTTCCAACTGCTCAATTCGCTCCTGTATCTCCTGAAGTCCCTGTGTCATGGCCAAGGCTTGCTCTTTTAGCACGGCCAATTCTTCTTCCTTGCCAAGGTTCTGAACCGGCGGTTGCTGCGGTCCGGAGCCAGCCGCTCCTGGGAAACCTGCGCCCATACCCATTCCGCGGCCTTGGCCCATGCCCATACCACGGCCCATGCCGCGTCCGCCTCCACGGCCCATGCCCATGCCGCGGCCTCGGCCCATGCCCGCCCCACCGCCGGGGGCTGGGGGTTGTTGGGGCGAAAACGGCTGACTTTGAGTTGCGTCCGGCGTGCCGGCCACGCCGAAGTGGCTGGCAACGTTGGGCGATCCGGTGGCATTAAACTGCCCTGCCTTGAACTGCTCCACAACGTCGCGGACCACTCCCGAGCACCCAACAATGATTTGGATGCCAGCAGCGGAGAGTGTCTGGTGTGCGTTCGGTCCGCAATTGCCCGTCAGGAGGAATTGTACGTCTTTTTCCGCCATCAACTGCCCAGACTGAATACCGGCGCCTCCGCCGAGGGCCACATTTGGGTTTTCCACAGCCTCGAAATCCATGCTCGCCGTATCCACTATCAAGAAATACGCACAGCGTCCAAATCGGGGGTCTACCTGCGCGTCCAAGGATGCCCCCGTGGCGGTGATCGCCACTTTCATGGTAATCGCTCCTTTTTTTGTGTTGGAGAACCTTCTCTTTGGGACCAGGAGAAGGTTCTCCAAACCTTTCCAAAATAAACCATGATTTGCCCCCAAAAGCCCAAAAATCCTGGTTTCTCTTTGCCTACTTTACTCTTTTCCTAAAGGAGAAAGTAGGTTACTTCTCGGCTTTGGCTGCAAGCTCCTCGATTCGCTTCTTGATCCCGTCGAGGGCATCCTCGAAGTACTCGGCTTGGCCCTTGAGCATATCCAGTTCCTGCTGGTGTGTCATCGCGGGGGCAAAAGGCGTTGCGTAGGGCGCGGAACCCGCGCCTGGCACACCAAGAGCGGGCGAGCCCACGGCTGCAAAAGGCGTTGCGTAGGGCGCGTAACCCGCGCCTGCCGCACCAAAAGCGGGCGAGCCCACGGCTGCGCGCTGCCAACCCGGCAGGCCCGTCGCGTAAAACAAGTTGCGCCGGCCCCAGCCACCGCCCCGGCCCCAGCCCCAGGAGCCCTGTCCCGGAATCGGGTTCATGAACCCGGGTACCGAATACCCTGCGCAATATCCCGCTGCGCGTCCTGTCATTGGGCCCATTCCGCCTGGCCCTGTGCCATCTCCTCCTGGCATCTTGCTACTCCTTTCTGTAAGACTCTGGAAACGGTCTTACTTGTTTCTACCGCGTCCAGGACTACGGCCCTGACCTTGACCTTGACCTTGTCCTTGGCCCTGACCTTGGCCGCGCCCTAGACCTCTTCTACTACTTTTACTTTGTCGCTTTCCACCGCCGCAAGGACCCAAACCTCTGCCGGTTCCCGGTCCCTTGCCCTGCGGCCCTGTTCCATCTCCTCGTGGCATCAATACACTCCTTTCCGCGCCATCAGGCGCTCATTAGCAGGTTCCAATACGCGTGAGGGTCGGGAGCTACCAGCCCATCCACCCGCGTCCACGCCCGCGACCTCGGCCGAAACCACGACCGAAGCCACGACCGAAGCCGCGTCCGAAGCCGCGTCCGAACCACCCGCCAAACGGGCGGCCGAAACCGGGAGCATAAGCCGCTCCATAACCGTAGGGCGCTACTGGGCCTGGATACGCTCCTGAACCATAAGCGGGCGACATCCCGCCGTACCAAGCGCCACCGGGAATCGGGTTGGCGTAACCGGGCACCGGGTATCCCGCGCAATATCCTGCCGCGCGGCCTGTCATTGGCCCCATTCCCATCGGGCCTGTACCATCACCTCGTGGCATTGCACTCACCTCCTCTCGGTCCAGTTTATCTGTCGTTTGCTCACCATGTCCGACAAGGGCTTGCCGGACCATTGGACCCTTAATGTCCGAAAGCTTCATTGCGCAAAAGCCCATGCCGCGTCCTGTAAACGGGCCTTCGCCCAACGGTCCTGTTCCGTCAAATCCTGGCAAAGCTACCTCCTTTCTTCGTGTCGGCCGCCACATGATTCAACCTGCGCAGAACCATGTCGCCGACTTCGCAACCGATATCCCTGGCAATCACGGGACATTTCGCCTTGAGCATAAACAAGATGTCTTTCTTTTGTTCACTGAGGGTTTCGTAATTGCCCTGCCCTTTTGAAATAACTAAATCAGCCTCGGCGTAGCGGCGCCGAAAGGCGTCGCTGCATTCATCGAGAATCGTCCCTGGCGCATCCGACCCGTTATCAATCACCTCGATCAACTCTGTAAGCCCGGCGGTACGGGCATCAACCATGGTGGCGTCGTTGATCACCGGAGCGCCCCTGACGGCAACCGTCACTTTGTCCAGGGGAAGCTGTTCGATCAGCAAACGGTCAAAGACGATTTCACCGGCGTTGTCCGCCAAGTAGAGGATACTATTCGCTGTTGAGACTGCACTGACGAACCCGTCCATATCACCATCGAATGGGCCTGTCAACGCATGTTCGACCGCTTCATTCACGTCGATCTGGCCCACGTCAGCCTTCACGGCAATATCCATAATATTCCCGGCAATAGCCAATCGCACCGCCGTCTCCAGGGAATTGGCCGAGCGCTCAACCCTCGATTTCAGTGCTGGATACAAATCAAGGGCTAGCTGATTCGACTGATCCTTCATATCCTGATAGGGGTCACACTCGCCCACGCTTTCGCGAATAAAACGATGGATCTTATGGCCCATCACCGGGGGCGATGCCCGCAAGTCCATTTCGCTGATGGCCCGCAGCGTTTCGCGGAGCACCTGCTCATGAACCGTCTCATCATCCGTTGCGCGACGAACCGAATCCAAAGCCTGCCGCACAAAGCACGGAATACAATCAAAAAACGTCTTCATGTCTATTCCCTATACTCAATGCCCTTCGACATTTGGGTTGGTGACACATTCAAGCCTATCTGTTCACGTAAACCGACCGCCTTGCCACCGACGCCCTCTCCCCCTGCGGCGCCCGGGGCAGCCCGGCATCATGAACGCTTCTTCGGTCAATTGCCCCGATATATAAGCCTGGAGTACTTCTTCCACTGAACCGTACTTCCGCGCAATCACGCGCACTCCAAAGGAGCCCAACATCACCTCCAGCGGCCGGGAAATTGCACTACAGATAAGCACATCCACACCTAAGCCGGCTACGCATCTGGCCCTGCGCAGTGGCTCCGGCTCCTGTATGAGCATCCTGCGCCGACTAATCTCTTCGCCGTTTGCGACATCAATAATCAGCAAATAGGCCGCTGCATCAAATACTGGAGAGATTCTGTCGGCATATACGGGAACCGCCACTCTCATGGGTATTGGTGAGCAAAGTGCGTGCCAAATCAGCGATGGGAATCTTGCAGGCTATAAGTGGCTTTGCTGCAAGGAGTTACAGCGTTGCTGGCCGTATAGTGGGCGCGACATGCCCTTGCATTATGCAACACATTGCGCGGGCACTAGGCGCAAAATGCAACGTCAGCCTTGTTTTTTGCCGGTGTCCGTCTTCTTCGGGCTCTTTATGCCGAGAGATTTGAGCTTACGGAACAGCGTGCTTGGATTGATACCAAGCTCGCGGGCGGCAGCGGTGCGGTTGCCACCATGTCGATTGATAGCATCAATGATATGTGTCTTTTCAAGCGCTTGCAAGGTTAGGCCGTGGTTGTCCTCGTCGGGTCCGGAACACACCGCTGTGCGAAGCCAAGCCGGAAGGTGCCGTACCTGAATGAGTCCGCCTCGGCACAGCGCAAAGGCGTGTTCAATGATATTCTCCAACTCACGGACATTTCCCGGATAATCATGTGCCATCAGTGTTGACAGCACCTCATCGGATATACCGACGATGTCTTTATCTTGAAGGCGATTGAACTTGGCTACGAAGTGGTCCACAAGCAGCGGGATGTCCTCGCGTCGATCGGGCAGTGACGGTAGAGCCAGGCGGATTACATTGACGCGGTAGTACAAGTCTTGGCGGAACACGCCTTTGCGAACCAACTCATCGAGGTCCTTGTTGGTGGCTGCAATAACCCGCACGTTTACGGGGATTGCTTCAACGGCGCCAAGTGGCTCGATTGCTTTTTCCTGCAAAGCCCGTAGCAGCCGCATCTGCATGGCCGGCGATACGTCGCCGATTTCGTCCAAGAAAATAGTGCCACCGTCGGCCAAGGCGAAACGCCCCGGCTTATCCTGGCGGGCATCGGTAAATGCGCCAGCCTTATACCCAAACAACTCTGATTCAAGTAGTGTGTCCGGGACAGCCCCGCAGTTAATGGCGACAAATCGGTTATCCCTGCGAAAGGACAACTCATGGATTGCCCGTGCGAAAAGTTCCTTACCGGTTCCGCTGGCTCCCTCAATCAATACCGTGCTGTCGCTCTCGGCGATCTGCGGCAGGATGTCGAAGAGGCGTCCCATCGCAGGGCTTTTGCCGATGATGTCCACGAAAGTGTATTTACCACTCAGCTCCTTGCGCAACGCCTCCATCTCGCTTAGGTCTCGAAAAGTCTCCACACCGCCAATTGCCCGCCCGGCTTTGTCGCGAAGAATTGCCGTGGAGATGCTAACGGGAATGCGCCGTCCTTCTGCATCGACGATATGGATCATCTTGTTTACAATGGAATTACCAGTTCGTAGTGTCTCTTTTAAGGCACACTCATTCTCGCAGATACTGGACCGGAATATGTCACAACAGCGTTCGCCAATCGCTTCTTCGGGCGGCACGCCCGTAATCTCCGTTGCTGCACGGTTAAAGGTCGTGATACGCCAGTCCTTGTCGACGGTAAATACACCCTCCGCGAGCGAGTCGCGGATCACCTCTCTAATCTCTTTCTCGAACGATGTATCCATGGCTCAATAATCAACAGCCTTTAATGATATGGCTCCTCATACGAATCTGTGCATCAACTGGCTATCATTCTTGACAAGATAACAGGATGAACTGGATTTATAGCATCGCGTCAATCCAGGGGGGTATTCTGGGGACAGTATACTTAATTCAGTCGTTCTTGGTCTTTGGTCCTGGTTTTCGCTTCCTACTGAATTAAGTATACTGTCCCCAGAATACAAGTCCGAGAAAGAACAAGCGCGTGATTAGCGTGCCGCTTTGTCATGGGCGATTCAACTCGGTATCGTCTTGTATTCCAAGCAGTTATGAGCTGCCCTGGACACTTTGGTTGCACAGATTTTTGTGAGCAACCCCTTTAACTTCCGTACTCGTCCTCGTTCTTCGTTTTTTTCGAGCACGAGCACGTTGCTGATAGTGCTGGGTCGGGACTGTTAGATGTGCCATGGAGCGCGCATCGCCCGTCGCAGCATCCGGTCCGCTTCGGGGTCGTTGATGAACCGTTCCATTTCGGGGTCCCACTTGACCTTGCGCTCGAGCTGCATGGCGATGTTGCCGAGGTGCGCGATGGAAATCGAGCGTTGGCCCGTCTCGATTGGTGCGACGCCCTCGGCGCGGGTGCGTGTGCATTCGAGAAAATCCCCCTTGTGGTCGCGGCTCTCGTATAAGTGGACTTCGTTGGGCCCGATGGTCGAATTCTTGAGCGAGGCGGGATGCGTGGTCAATCCGCCGCGGCTCACGTGAATCCAGCCCTCCGCGCCCTCGAATCGCGCACCCATGGCGAACTTGTTCGAGACGTACATCGTGAACCCGTCCGGGGCCACCGGGCTGACGCCCTCGGGGAACTTGCATGTGAAGTCGTAATCCGTAGCCGCGTCAAACAGCCCATCGGGCGGGAACACACCACGGCCTTCGACCTCGACCGGGCCGGTGTATTCGGTCCCCATGCCCCAGTTGGCGATGTCGCAATGGTGCCCCGCCCAGTCGGTCAACTGGCCGCCGGAGTAATCGAGAATCCAGCGGAAGTCCCAGTGGCAGCGCCTCTTGGTGTAGGGCGCCCATGGCGCTGGTCCCAGCCAGAAGTCGTAATCGAACCCATCGGGGATGGGCATCTCAGGCTGCGGGCCGCACGGGGAGCCGGTGGGCAGTCCCACTTTGACCACCGGCACGGTGCCGATGCGGCCGTTGCGGACCAGCTCGCACGCAAACCGGAAGTGGCTGCTCGAGCGTTGTTGACACCCCACCTGCCAGACGATCCCGTAGCGCCTGACCGCATCGACCATCGCACGGCCCTCCGGAATGGTTCTGGCCAGGGGTTTCTCTGCGTAGATATCCAGTCCCTTCCTGGCCCCGGCGATGGACGGGATCGCGTGCCAGTGGTCCGGCAGTGCGATGGAGAGCGCGTCGAGGTCGTCGCGGGCCAACAGGTCGCGGAAGTCGTTGTAATCGGTGCATCCTCCGTCGCCGTAACGCCTGTTGACAATTTGCCGGGCCGCCTTGCGGTGATTTCTGTCGACGTCGCATACCGCCACCACCTGCACCTCTTTGAATCCCAGAAAGCCTCTCATGTCGCCCGTGCCTTGGCCGCCCATGCCGAGGCAGCCCATCACAATTCGGTTGCTCGGCGCGACATGGCCGTCGGCCCCGAGCGCCGATGCGGGAATGATGTAGGGAAACGCCACCGCGCCGGCAGCGGCTGTGGTCCGCCTCAGAAATTGCCTCCGATTCATCGCACGGACCGCAACACCAAATCTATCTGCTTGCTTGGTCATCAGATGCTCTCCTCCTGTACGTTGCCGTAAGCGTTCAGCCATCAGCGTTCAGCCATCAGTTTTTAGGTCCGGTGTGCTTGGCACGCCGTCTCTGCGTACCTCTGCGTACTACGCGCCTCTGCGTTGAAGGTACAAAACGCAGAGACGCCGAGCCCGCGGAGCTACGCAGAGGAAGAACTGGCCCGCCTGAGGCGGGCTGGCCACCACCTGATTCATAGCTGAAAGCTGATGGCTGACAACTGAACGCTTACGAAAAATCAAGCCCGTCATTTCTTTCAACAAGGATAAACAAGATGGATATGATGTGTTCGTATTATCCTGAACATCCTGGCAATCCTTGTCTCTTCTTTCAATCACCGCGCCGCTTCGATGGTGGTCCGGCATTCCGCAGGCCTTTCGATTCGCGTGAAAAGCCCCCCTGCCAGTGGGTGTTACGAACTTAGCCCACATACCCTACCCCCGTCCCGCCGGAGTTTTCAAGAAAACGCCGCCAATAAGCCAAATCCAACCTACTCGTCATTGCGAGCGAAGCCAACCTGCCCGTCATTGCGAGCGAAAGCGAAGCAATCTCGCCTGAGTTAAGCCACTGTGCCTAAAGAGATTGCCGCGTCGCTCCCTTCGCTCGCTCCTCGCGGGGAGTGCCACGCCCAAACCCTGCTTGAGCGTGGCACCCAAGAGCCGTTCATCCATTAGCCATGCTAGTTGCGTCAGGAGGCTGACGGCTGAAAGCTAATAGCTGAACGCTTACCTTGCAACAAACATAGGCGGAAAATAGATGAAGCCCACGTCCTTGTTTTGGTATGGTAATTGTTCGAGGTGCGCCGGGAAACCACTGATGGGTCGAATTGGCGAGCACGACTTGGTATCACAACACTTCAATGGGAAAGGCTAGCGCCGTGAGCAGGATGAAGGTCTCGCGCCGTGCGTTCTTGGCCGGCAGTGCGGCTATCGCCGCGGGCTGCCGCGTAGGACGCGCCGCTCAAGTGAAGGGCCGTGTGATAATTCTCGGGTTTGATGGCGTAAAACCGGGTATAGTCGACAAGATGTTCGAGGCGGGCGAGTTGCCGAACCTGGCCAAGCTGCGCGATCAGGGCTCGTACCACCGGCTTGGCTCGAGCAATCCGCCGCAGTCCCCGACCGCCTGGTCGTCGTTTGCAACGTGTAAATGGCCGGGCAACCACGGGATTTACGATTTTCTGCGGCGCAATCCCGAGAATTATCTGTCCGGGTTGGGCTTTGGCACCACCAATCACGCGAAACTTGCCCCAGATGGTTCCGTGGCGAAGGATGCGGAGTTCGTCAACTTCCGCAAAGGGGAGACGTTTTGGGCCCTCGCCAGCGATCATGGCATGCGCTGCAAACTGCTCGAGGTGCCCTATGCCTATCCGGCCGATAAACTGCACAACGGGCGCATGTTGTGTGGGCTTGACGTGCCCGATATTCGCGGCACCCAAAGCACCTTTTTTGCCATGTCCGAAGCGCTCGAGGTGGTGCAAAACGTGGGGGGCGGCGTCCGTTTGCCGCTGAAGTTCAAGGGCAAGGCGGCCACGGTCAGGCTCCCCGGATTTCGCAACCCGGAGACGAAGGAGTTTATCAGGGTCCCGGTCGAGCTAATGGCCGACCGCGCGGGCCATAAGGTAACCGTCACGATTCAGGGGCAAAAGGTCGTCTTGGCCGAGAACACTTGGTCGGACTGGTTTGAATGGACCTTCGAGGTCACGCCCCAATTCTCGGTCCGCGCCATCAGCCGCGTGCACGTGCTCGAGGCGGGTGAACTTGTCCGGCTCTACATGACCTGCCTGCAGTGTCATCCCAGGGCGCCCTACGTTCCCATCAGCTACCCAAACGGCTACGCGGCCGAACTCGCCGACCGCTACGGCCTATATAAGACCATCGGGTGGGCCTACGATACCAAGGCCCTCGAGCGTGATGACTTAACTGAACCACTCTTCCTCGAAGACGTTCGAAACACCATGACCTGGCGCGAAACGCTCATGCTCGACGAGCTCGACCGGGGCCAGTTTGACCTGCTTGCGGCGGGGTGGACCGGCACGGATCGCGTCGGCCATATGTTCTGGCGATTCCGCGACACGAAACACCCGCTTTATACCGAGGAAGGCGCGAGAAAATACGGCCGGGCCCTCGAGGACACCTACGTCAAAATGGACGAAATCGTCGGCAAAGCCATGGCCAAACTGGATGAGGGCGACTTGCTCATGGTCATGTCCGACCATGGGTTCCACAGTTTCCGCTACGGGTTCAGCGTGAATACCTGGCTGGTGCGCCACGGTTACCTGGCCATCAAAGGCAAGACCGACCCGGCCACGGCGTCCACTCGTGATAAGTACCTCATGGGCTTCGATTGGCCTCGAACGAAGGCGTACGCCCTCGGACTCGGGAGCGTTTTCCTGAACCTGAAAGGGCGGGAAGGTCAAGGCACGGTCGCACCCCAGGATGCCCCGGCGCTGGTGTCTGAAATTCGCGAGAAGCTCCTCCAGGTGACCGACCCCGAAACCGGTGACAAGGTCCTCCGGGAGGTCTACACCAACGAAATCTACAAAGGTGAATCCGAAAAAGACGCCCCGGACCTGCAACTGGGCTATGCCGAGGGGTACCAGACGAACAAGTCTTCCGCCGCAGGCGGGGCGCCCGCCGAAATGCTCTCGCCCAACGTGAAAAAATGGAGTGGCGAGCATGCCGCCTCCGACGTGGCGGTCACGCACGGCATTCTGTTCTCGAACAGGTCCGTGGCGGAGAACCCGGCGATCGTGGACGTCGGAGCCACAGCGTTGAAATACCTTGGCATCGAGGCGCCGGGCGATTTTGAGGGCGCTTCGCTGATCTAACGTGAATTGTTCAAGGCCCTTCGAGACGCTATGATGCGGACAGGGTCCATCCATCGAGGACATGCGATATGGGGCGCTGGAAATCGACGCGACGTATGATAGATCTAGGGACAGACTGCGCAATAGGAACCTGTTTCCAGTGTACATTCGCAGCTATTACGTAGTCTGTCCCTAGATCTTATACTAGATCTTATAGGATCTTATAGGGACAGGACAGATCTAGATCTAGAGACTAGATCTAGCTACATCTACTAGATCTATTTAGATCTAATTCAATCGTCGCAAAGACAGACGCACGGGACCAAGGGGAACGAGCCAAGGAATTGGGCATGACATCCTCGGAATTGCCGAAGAGCCCCTCTGTCCCTGAGTTTCGCGGAATCTCGCAGTGAAAGCTCAGGCCAGCGGCCATAAGCAACTTGAATGTGCTGCGTCATGGAGGACCGTGGAGAAACAATGATGACTTCTACCCGGCTGAATGAGTAAGATCTAAAGATCTAGGTAAAGATCTAGGGACAGACTACGCAATAGGAGCCTGTTTCCAGTGTACATTCGCAGTTATTGCGTAGTCTGTCCCTAGATCTTACCGCAGTTATTACGTAGTCTGTCCCTAGATCCCCCCCACTACCTAAGATCCCCTAATCTAAACTGGTTTCTTCTTGCCCGCCTGAGGCGGGCTAGCTTACTTCTTCTTTTTCCAAAGAAGAAGTAAGTGCGAGCGCCGAACCCGCAGTCCGAGCGCTAGAATCGGCAAGCCGCAATCACATCTATAGATCAAAGGTAGTCGGCGCCGGGGCTGGCCTTGGCGACGAATATGGCGTTACGGGGATACGTGCCAGGCGATTGTGCCAGGTATTGGCGGTAGTAACCCTGGTCCACTTTGTCGCAGAAGGTTTCATGGATTGCCGTTGGCACAAGGTTGACCGTGCACCCACCCAGCCCGGCGCCGGTGAGTCGCGCGCCGATCGCCCCCGATTCCCGCGCGATCGTCACCAGGTAGTCCAACTCACGGCATGAAATCTGGTAGTCCCGGGCGCAGCTCTCGTGCGATGCGTTCATCAGCCTCCCTAGCTCCGCCGCGTCGTCCGCGAGCATGGCATCGCGCGCCGCTTCCACGCGCCGGCACTCGGTGAGCTGGTGACGCATCCTGGCACGCAGCGGGAATCCCTTATCCGGTTCCGGGAGATCGTCCAGCCACCGTGCGCGGACCTCGTCGGGGGTCGTGTCCAAAGCGTCGGCGGCCTCCTCGAGCGTCGTGGTGGCGTCGGGTACCGCGCGGGCGAACAGTTCCTTCACCTCCTCGTGGGTCAGGCACAGGTGCCCGTGCCATAAATCCCCCAGACGTTCCAGTTCGATTTCACTGCCGAAGTTCATCCGAACTTGTTTCTCGACGAGGGCGCAGATCAGCTTGCAAAGGCGCGGTCCTTCGTTGTACCGGTGCAATACGTTGCCCGTTTTCTTCGCGCGGACCAGTGAGTTGCAGACAATAAGCTCGTGGCCTTCGGGCAAGGGCACTTCTTCCACGCGCAGCGGAAAGAAGTCGATCTTAAGGGCGCACCGTTGCCGCCCCAACAGGATGATGGCCTGGTCCATACCCCCGCCCCTAGTGCCGACGTAATGCTCCGCCTCGGCCAGTACGCTCGCCAGGGTAAGCCGGGAGATGTCCCGGCCCAGAGTCTTGCCCAGCACGGCCAGATACGCCAGCGCGCACGCCACCACCACAGCCGATGAGGAGCTCAACCCGGCCGCAATTGGGATCGTACCGGCCATGTACAGGTTCATACCGTGGAACCGCGCGGGGCCGAAATGGCGGTTCAGGCCCTGAATAGCCGCCTTGCAATAGTTTTCCCACGCCCCTGGTTCCGAGGGAGCGATGTCCGGCCCATTCGTGAATTCCCGGTCCGGGAAGGCCTCGTCCGCATTGCGCAAAAGGACCCGACCATCGTCGCGCTGGACAAACGCAATCCGAATATCCGAGTCAATCGTCATTGGCAACACCGGCAAACCGTTATAATCCGTGTGTTCACCGATGAGATTGATACGGCCCGGCGCGCGACACACCAGCGGCTCACCTGCATCCGGGTACGCCTCCGTGAACATCTTTTTAAGCCTGGCCGCTTCGTACATGCGCTCACATTCCCAGTCTAAGAGTGCTGCTCTGGTATTACCGATTTGGGCTCGCTGGGCCTGTTGCTTGACTTAATTATCCCTTTATTTCCCTATCCCCTGTGTAAGAAAAGGGGATAGGGAAATAAAGGGGATACGGGGATGTTTCATTCCTGATCGACCCGTCTAAAATCAGCCTTTTCCTGCGCAAAGTTAACCAATAACCCGGTTTTGCAGCCCGAGGCCTTTAGGTAGGACCGAATCTGTGCGTAATGCGCCTTGCCAAGTTTTTCAACTGTCTTCAGTTCCAGCACAACACCTTTTTCAACCAGGATGTCCAGGCGATGTCGGCCCACCTCTTGCCCGTTGTAATAAATCACGATTTCTTTTTCCATCTCGAGCTCGAGTCCCTGTCTTCGCAACTCAATCGTTAGGGCATTGCGGTAGATCTTTTCCAGGAATCCAGGTCCAAGTTCCTGGTGGACTCTAATAATTGCGTTAATAATTCGTTTCGTAAGCGGGTCCTTATCAAAAATCGTCTCCATATCCCCGTCATCTCCATATCCCCTTTTCTTATACAACCAGTAATGTCAGAGCAGCACCCCAATCTGATGATTCGGCTGTGAGTCGAAGTTCGTTGCTCGTAACACTCGCCGCCCATACCGGCGCCCTATCGGAATGACCACGCGGCGGGACCTACACCTCGCGTGACAAGTGGCGTGATTGTAACGGCAGCCGTGCTCTACTTCAAAATGTGCACGAAATATGCCATTGCAGGGAACCTTTCTCAAAAACCGGGTTTTAACAAGTGGTTCGGGACAGAAAGAACAGGAAAATCGGCGCGGCCAGGAATGCTAGACGGCCACACTTATCAAGAAGGAGACGGAACAATGAATGAGCGAATGACACTAGCTTTATTCACAGCAATGTGGCTTTTACTGGGGCCTGCCATCCTGGCGGAAGACGCCGCGGAAGGCGCCAGACCGGCCCTGCGGGATATCTTCAAGCAAGCGGACGCCAACGCGGACGGTGACATCACCTTTGAGGAACTGTCCGCTGTGGCGCCCAATATCACCCGTGAGAGGTTCGATCAATTCGACCGCAATGGGGACGGTTTGCTGAACCCCGAGGACCGCACAGAAGGCCGGCCGGGGGGGCCACGGCGCGGTGGTCAGGCCTTCGCCCAGCGCTTCCGTGAGGCCGACAAGGATGGCAACGGCGAGGTGACCTTCGAGGAGTTACAGGGCATGCTTCCCGGCCTGACGCGAGACAGATTCGATCGTCTTGATCGCAATGGCGATGGCATGATCACTGCAGCGGACCGCTCTGAGGCCCGTCCCGCATCTCCTATCCTCAGGATGCTCACCGAAGCGGACAAGGACGGCAACGGCAAAGTGACATTCGAGGAAGTCCAGGCCATCGCCCCGGGCATGACCCAAACGAGGTTCAACCGCCTGGACCGCAACGGCGATGGTGTACTGACCAAGGCTGATGCGCCGGAAACACCGGGCCGACCCGGCCGGCGGCCGGGCCAACAGGCTCGGCTGCTCCACAGGGCCGACGCCAATGGCGACCTCAAAGTTACTTACGACGAGATTGTTGCGCTCCAACCGGGTTTCCCTAAGCAGGCTTTCGACCGGCTCGACACCAATAACGACGGGGGCATTACTGCGGAGGACCATTTCCTGCGCCCCGGCGGACGGGCAAGAGGCCCTGGCGCGAAGAGAGGCCCTGGCCGCCCTGGCGTAGAGGGAGGCCCTGGTGCAAAGAGAGGCCCTGGCCCTGGCGTAAAGGGAGGCCCTGGGGCAAAGAGAGGCCCTGGTGAACCCGGTAGGCGCCCGAGCGCGCCTTGGCTCCGCCGCGCCGATGTTGACGGCAACGGAGAAACCACGCGCGAAGAAGCCCGAAAGGCCTTCCCGAACATGCCGCCGGCCGTTTTTGACCGGCTCGACCGCAACGGCGACGGCGTCATTTCCGAAAAGGATATGGCCCGCGACTAAGCACGGCTCCCCGGTGGTTTGGGAGAGTCCTCGCTGCGCTTGGGATGACACCTGGGTGCAGCTATTTCCGCTTTGGTTGCAGCTATGCCGCGCTGTGTGCCCCTGCTGCGGCCGAGGCTAGAGGGAATCGGTGTGGCGGGAGGCCCGAGTGAGTTCGCGGAGTCGCAGGTCTTCCCAAAAGAGGCAGAAAATACCTGCGATGGCAATGGGGATCAGGTTGAGGAGATGGGCGAGGATGGCCATGGCCTTCGCGTCGGCCACGCCCAAGCCGGGTATGCTGGCTTTCGCCGCCACCACGAGGGCGATGTGAAACTGTCCTACAAACCCCGGCGCGCCGGGAAGAGCTATCACCACGGCTAACAGCGACACCACTACGAACGGTGCATACCAGGGCCAGGAAACGTCGAACGCGGCCAAAATGGCCCCGTATCCGATGAGGAACAAGCCCCAGGTGGCAAGAGAGTAGGAGATCGATTTGGCCATGTCCGACGCCGATCGGAAGATGTGGAGCCCTTGGGCGAACTGCTCGAGCATGCCGTGCAGGCGCCGTGCCGATCGATTGGAAACAAGGCCCACGCACTTGTCCGACAGGCGCAACACAAGTCCCTGCTTGACGTAAAGCAACACAAGCGTACCCACCACTGCCAACAGAAACACGGCCGTTCCAATGGCGCCGGTGCGGATCAGGTCGGCCGAAATGGGCTTGCTGTAAATCTCCCGGGGCAGGACGATGGATTCGGTAGGTCGAAAGGCGAAGACCGACACGAGCATCACCACAATCAAGCCTATGAGGTCGGTGACACGGTCCAGGGCCACCATGGCGAAACTCTTGGAAAACGCAATCCGGGCCAGCCGGTTTAACACCAGGGCCCGGACCGCTTCGCCTATCCGGCCCGGGAGGGTAAAATTGGCCAAAAACCCGATCTGCGTGGCGCTGAACATTTGGCGGAATGTGGCGGGGTCACCGGCCCGGACAATGTAGCTCCAGCGCTGAACCCGCGTGAAGAAGGTGGCCCACACGGCGGCCTGGTTAACCAGCAGCCAGCGAATCTTAACGTGACGAATCGAGGCCCACACCGCGCCCCAATCGGTGTCGCGAAATACCCACCAAATCAGGAGCAGTCCGACCCCCAGGCCAAAGACAATCTGTAGCCATCTCTTGGTGTTCACAACCCCTGCTCCGCGCAAGACCGCCGATTATAGCACACCGGCCGGGGAATTGCGGATTGCGGATTGTCTACCCACTCGCCATAAACTTAGCCTGAAGTTCCATTCTCCGAGCAATGCCTTACTTCTTCTTTAGAGAAAGAAGAAGTAAGCAAGAAGAAACCAGCTTTGACAATCTACGGACATCTGTGTGAATCTGTGGGCGTAAAGAAGTTGAGGGGAAGCCGCGCTGCCTTTGGAGGAAAAACGAGATGATTTTAGGAGGAATTCTCATGGTCGCCACCATGGCCAATGGGACTGCCGAGCTGGCACAGCCCCTTGTCCCCGTGCCCTTCACCCAGGTTGATATCGAGGATGCGTTCTGGGCGCCGCGCCTGAAGACTACGCGCGAGAAGACCCTCCGCGCGAACTTCAAGTGGTGCGAGGAAACCGGGCGGATCAGCAACTTCGCGAAGGCGGGCGGGCTGGCCGAAGGTGAGTTCGAGGGGATCTACTTCAACGATTCGGACGTCTACAAAGTGCTCGAAGGCGCCGCGTACATCTTGCACGTCGAAAGGGACCCGGAACTGGAAGAATATCTTGATGAGATCATTGCCAAGATCGCCAGCGCCCAGCAGGAAGATGGGTATTTGAACACGTTTTACACGCTGACCGAGCCGGACAAGAAATGGACGAACTTGCGCGTGCGGCACGAACTGTACTGCGCCGGCCATCTGTTTGAAGCGGCCGTGGCGCATTACCAGGCCACGGGCAAGCGCACCCTCCTCGACGTGGCGTGCAGGTTCGCCGACCTCATCGACTCGATCTTCGGGCCGGATAAACGCCGCTCCGTGCCCGGTCACGAGGAGATCGAGCTGGCCCTGGTCAAGTTGTACCAGGCAACCGGCGAGGAACGCTACCTCGAGCTGTCGAAGTTCTTCGTTGACGAACGCGGGAACGCCGAAGGCCACGAGCTATTCGGCGAATACTGCCAGGACCACGTGCCCATTCGCGAGCAAAGCCAGATCGTCGGCCACGCCGTCCGCGCGATGTACTTGTACAGCGGCGTGGCCGATGTGGCGCGGCTTACCGAGGACCAGGCCCTGATCGACATGATGGAGCGCGTCTGGCGGGACGTCGTTCACGGGAAAATGTACGTTACGGGCGGGATCGGGCCCTCCGCGCAGAACGAGGGATTTACGGTGGCCTACGACTTGCCAAACGATACGGCCTACGCGGAAACCTGCGCGTCGATTGGCATGGCGCTCTGGAACCACCGGCTGAACCTCCTGCACGCCGACGCGCGCTTCGCAGACGTGCTCGAGCGCGTGCTGTATAACGGGCTACTCTCGGGCGTCGCGCTGGACGGTGAGAAATTTTTCTACGTCAACCCCTTGGCCAGCCGCGGGCACCACCATCGACAAGCCTGGTATGAATGCGCGTGCTGCCCCACCAATCTCGTGCGATTCCTACCATCACTGGGCGGGTATGTCTACGCGTGTTCCGACAACGCCGTCTACGTAAATCTTTACATCGCCGGTACCGGGCACATCACGCTGAGAAGCAGTCCCGTTACCATAACGCAGGAGACGCACTATCCGTGGGACGGCCGGGTGAGACTCGCGGTCGGCCTCGAGAGCCCGGCTGCGTTCGGCATCCACCTGCGCCTACCGGGTTGGTGTGAGGAGTACCACATTTCCGTCGACGGGTCCCCCGCTACCGAGTTCACCGTCGCGAAAGGCTACGCGCAGTTGCACCGGACGTGGCAGGCCGGTGATGCCATCGAGCTCGACCTCGCCATGCCCATCCGGCGCCTTCGAGCCCATCCACGGGTCGAAGCCGACGCCGGCCGCACGGCGCTCGAGCGCGGGCCGATCGTGTATTGCCTCGAGGGAGTGGACAACGGCGGGCAGGTGCGTAACCTGGCCTTGCCGCCGGAGGCCGAGATTGTCGAAGAACATCGTCCCGACATGCTCGGCGGCGTGACAGTGCTCAAGGGCACGGCGCTGGCCCGTCCGCCTGAGGACTGGCACGATGTGCTGTATCGCGTCGCCTCCGAGCCCGAGCAGGTCACCTTCGTGGCTGTGCCGTACTATGCGTGGGACAATCGCGCGCCGGGTGAAATGGTCGTGTGGCTTCCCGAATGCCTGGGCCTGGCCGAGGCGCCGCCCATCCCCTCGCTTGCGAGTACCAGCAAGGCGTCCGCCTCGCAGATCGAGGGCACACTTGCCGCGCTCAGCGACGGCCTCGAACCGGCACGCTCGAACGACCATGCCATTCCGCGCTTCACGTGGTGGGACCACCGAGGCACGGCGGAATGGGTCCAGTACGAGTTCCAGAACCCCGCCCGTGTGTCACGTGTCGAGGTCTATTGGTTCGACGACCGCGACGGCGGTGGGAACTGTCGCGTCCCTGAGTCGTGGAGGCTTTTGTATAAAGACGGTGAAGTGTGGACGCCGGTTACAGGCGCATCCGCCTACGGTATCGAGCGCGATCAATATAATCGCGTCACCTTCGATTCAGTCATGGCGGCAGGCTTGCGCGTCGAAGTACAACTGCGCCCGCGCATGTCGGGCGGCATTCTCGAGTGGCGGCCGGCCGGCGACTAGGGCTTGACGGAAAGCATCGGTAATTTGGGACCTGTGTCCAGCGGGCTATTGGCATGTAAGGCTGGGCGTGGTAGAATCGGCACATCGGAAACGCGGGGAGGATTTTGCATGCCGACCTATGAGTACCACGCAATTCGGGCGGAAGGGGACGAAGAGAAGTCTTTTGTCGGTGGCGTGGTGGTGGCCCGATCGCGCCATGAAGCCAAGGAGAAACTGCGCCAACAGGGCCTCAAAGCCACCATGTTGACCCAGGCCAAGGGGGTGATGGCCCTGATCAAGTGGTTCGAGGCGGACATTCGGTAGGCCTGGCACGGGCCGGCGCCCTGGAGCACCCGACATTCAGGAGTTCCCCCGGGGATTTGACGTTGTGAATTCCTAAGTGCTCTGCCTCATAAGTTCGGTTACGTATTTTTTGACAGGATTCACGTGATTTACAAGACTCTGTTTCTCTATCTTATTTACCCGCCAGAGGCGGGTGAATCTTGTCAAAAAAGGTTTCTCCTCCTTCTCATACGTCATCGTATTTGTGAAAACGTGTACTAAGGGGGCACAGCCGCAAGCAAAAACGAAGAAGCGTGCAACGAGAGGGGATGAGGGGATTAGGGAGATGATTGATATACAAGGAGTTCGTCACGGAGCCGTGGGGTCCGCAGTCCCCAAGGCGCCCTGGGCCACGCCAGTGGTGGGCCTGGCGGTCTTGCTCGTCAGGCACTGCACGAGCAGGTCCTCGAAGGCCTCGCGGTCTTGCCACTCTAACGCGCAACGGACGGGCCGGCCGCGCTCGTCGGGCACCGTGCGGCCCTCGTCGTCGATGGACAGCTTGACGGTTTCCATTCTGCACAAGGCGTCGTCGAAGGCGAGGTAGCCGGCAACGGTATCGAACAAGACGCTGCTTTCGCCCTCGGGAAATTGGCCAAACCTGGTCCAGTTGCGGTAGTTCTCGACGACGGCCTGGGCGCGCGGTTCGTTAGACTGGGCAACCTGGGCGTACCGTTCGCCGGTGAGTCGGAGCGTGCCGCAGGAATCGAGCGGGGCCATGACGATCTCCCACGGCGCGGCGAACACGGCCCGTG
>CAYRLQ010000022.1:0-24827 GCA_964425145.1 uncultured Nitrospiraceae bacterium | reverse complement strand
TTACGCCAATAGGCCACGATGACTAACACCGCCATAAGCTGGAATACGGAGAATCCTGACACAAGCGACGAGACCAGGGCAACTTTCCAAAGCGATTTACGCCATTCCCTGTAAAATGCGCCAGGACTCAGCCCCGCCTTGGTCTGCAGTGCTTCGGCGAAACTCATCGTGTTTAGGGCATAGACCATCTCCCAGAACGTCGCCTCGCCGACGCGGTCGATCAAGAATCGGGTCATCGAAAGGCTCTGGGCGTAAGCATCGCCGAACTCCAGACCGGTGTGCGGCGCGACAAAGGCGAAGTTCAGCTCCCGATACGGGATAATCCGCCCGTAGAGGTACATGCGCGCGACGCGGAACATGCTTTCCCAGCGGAAATCTTTCCCAACCGTCATGGCGATGCCTTCGTTGAGCCACAGGGGGAGAACGGCCCTGTCGGTATTGCGCGCCAGGAGCACGTGGACGAGTTCATGGCGGAGCGTGCCCGAGTAATCGAGCGCCTCTCGGCGCAAACCCGGCGCTTTGACCACGATGAGCCCTTTTTCCGACTGGGCGATCCCTTCCACTGGCAGTCGACCCAGGCGGCGCGCATGGATGCGGAACGTTCCCATCGTGGAACAAATCACCACGCGTACAGGCTCCCCGCCGGCGGGCAGCCGGTGGGCAAACTCGCGTTGGGCCTCTTGAAGCACCGCCAGGCTTTTCCGCGCCAGAGACTCCTCACCGTCGGCGTACTCGATCTCGAACAGCCCACCTCTCAACGTCGCGGCACAGGCCGTGCCGCTGGCTACCAGCGCCAGCAATATTCCCCAAAACCGCATGCGTTTCCAGCTCATCTCAGCCACTACCCCGAACATCGGGAAAAGGGGGACTGTCCTCGCGAGTTTCCGAGCAGTGACTTTCACCGTTTTCCTCGATCATTTCTAGGGGTAATCCGCGGCATGACGACTGCTCCGAAAATGGCGGTTTCCACTTTGGCCAAGCAAGCGGCGCGCGAATTTCGAGCGCGAAACGTGCTGAATGAGCACGCCGAGCAAGGCGACGGACAGCGCGTCGGTCATAAAGCGGTAGCGGCTGGTTTCGAGCACATCGAAGGTGCAGCCCAGTAAGGCGACGAAAAAGATGTTAAAGCACATGAAGAGCATTATAAGCCGTTGAGTGCGCGTTAGGACGTTTTGGCCGGAAGCGCGCTTCAGCGCAGCATACAGGCCGTAGGCGAACACCAGCGGAAGGCCGAATAGTAGGAGGAGATGGGGCGGTGTGTCAGCCAACTCGAAGAAGCGCGCGTAGGGCGCCAGGTCAAGCGGCAGTTTACCGTAGAAGAGGTAGTCGTAAACCGCGATAAGGAAACCAAGGGTCTCGCGGTTGTGCGTCGATACAGGCAGGGCGGTACTGGATTTGAAATAGCGAAACCAGGACAGCACCGTGGCGTTGAAAAAAAAGCGCGGGTAGTGTTTCAGCACGTACAGGGCGTCTTTGCCGTACTGGTCGCAGATGGCAATTTGGGCCAGGTGGTTGTAATTGACCGCGCCAGTGGACTTGTGGGTCTGCCGGAGCACGGGGATGTCCTCGAACCCGGCCACCTCGCGGCACCCCGGCGGATAGGCGCTCAAGGACGACCAGCGATTGACCCGCGAGAGCTCCGAGATTTCCCCTTCCTCGATCAACCGTTCCCGGTCAGGCCAGCCCATGTTTCCCACAGTGGTGATCCAAAGGTTCTTGCCGACAAAGGTGCAGGTGCTGAACTTGCCGAATAGCACGTAGTTTTTGAAATAGAGCCCGAACAGCAGCAGCAGCGGGATCGCAGCGATAGCAAGCACCCGTTTCCGGTAGCCTTTGCACAGATACGCCGTAATGGCCAGCACGAGCACAAAGTAGTACAGGTGAAACATGCTGCGCAGGCCGCACAAAGCCAGCAACGTGACGAAAAAACCGGCAATGGCGCGAGACCGGCGGGTCTCGAGGCTATCGAACATGAATAGTGTCGCAACGACGAGCAGCATGGCGCACGGTAAGGTGTAGAAGAGCCAGTGCTCGTACACGATGAACGACGGGCTGAGCATGAAAAGCGTGCTCAAGACGGCTGCAATGCCCCGCGACACGCCCAGCCGCACCTGCAACACGAACAGCGACAGGTATAGCGTCAGACCAAAGACCAGAAAAGCCGCATGAAACACAAGTGCACCCAGGGGTTCCGGGAGCTTCAGGCCGAGTCCCACGAAAAAGTTCATCAGCGGCGGCTGAATGTGCATGAAAAAGCAGGTTTCGAGTAGGCGATGCTTGAGCAACTCCGGGTCCATGAAATGCAGGAACTCGAGGAGCGTGGTTCGGTCGAAGCGTCCGCCGAAGGCATAGAACGTTGCGTGGGTCAGCGCGAAGAT
The DNA here is from genome assembly GCA_964425145.1 of uncultured Nitrospiraceae bacterium. Classification (GTDB taxonomy): domain Bacteria; phylum Hydrogenedentota; class Hydrogenedentia; order Hydrogenedentales; family SLHB01; genus CAYRLQ01. The sequence goes on along the minus strand of CAYRLQ010000022.1, from coordinate 22,449 downwards.
GGCGGCCAGGCAAACCAATACACGCGTGATCGCCGGCTGCTCCGCATGCTCAACTCCCCGGGCCCGCATAGGTTCCCTCGATGGCCTCTTTCGCTTGGCGCAGGACCGCCTCGACGCGGCCGGGCGAAACATCAACGTCGTAATCCTTGCCCGTATCGACGTAGTATAAGCATGCCTGGGGCGGTTCCTTGCACAACAGTGTACGCACAGCGGCCGCGTACAAGCAAAGCTGGGCTTCATAGCGGGCATGCATGCTCGGCGTGTAGCGTCCCGTTTTATAATCGACGATAGTGCCATCAGGCAGAACCGCGTCGATCGCGCCGGAGACCAGTGCGCCGCCGACGCGCAAGAGAAACGATCTCTCACGCACCACGGCCTGCTCCCGTGCCATCCGCTGGCCCAATGGAGACTGAGCGATGCGTTCGGCAACAGCCATCAGGTCGGAAGTCAAAGCCTCGCGCACACGCAGCGCGGGGCAATTCCGGCGGCAGATCGATTCGACAGTCGGGCGAACATCCGCCACCACATCCCAGCGTTCCAACATCTGGTGAACCAAAGTCCCGCGGAGTAATGGATCGATGGTAGCGGGGAGGTGCGAAGGCGTTGCGTCGACTTTGTCTTCCGCGCCCAATCCCATCGCATCCAGCAGGCTAGTCACGGCGAAGGTATTGCGCCTTGCCGGCTTCGCATCGACCGGCCCCACGCGCGCCTCAAGCGCCTCGCGCGAGGGCAACAGTGCACCGTGCACAGTGCACCGTGCACTGTTAGTGGCCGCATCTCCGGGAACGCGCCGCATGCGCGCGCGCCAGCCATCGCCGCCAAAAGCCGCACCGTCTGGCTTGCGCAACAGGCCGTACTGTCGGTCAAACTCATCAAGCCAACTGTTTTTCCACTGTTTGGGCGCGCCGCCGAGGATCAGCCAGTCCCGCGCCCGCGTCATCGCCACGTATAGCACCCGCGCGTGCTCGGCCTGGTCAAGCGCTTTGCGCTCCTGCGTGATGGCCTCGAAAATGCTCGGCGACGCGGGTTCCCCGCGGATGTCAGTGACCTTGGCGGCGAGCCCCAGTCTGCGGTGCATGGCGATGGGCATACGTTCCATACTGCGCGCTTGGCGCGATATGTCGGGTATGACCACGATGGGAAACTCGAGCCCTTTGGACTTATGGATGGTCATCAGCGTGGCTGCACCGGAGCCCTCGGGCTGCATGGCGGCTTCGCCCTCCCGGACCTCGGGAGCGCGCGCGACCTCTTCGAGGTACCGCACGAATGCGCTGAGATTTGGCGAGCGTGTCCGCGCGAAATCGTCGGCCAGGTCAATCACTTTGCGAACGTTGCTCGCCTTTTGCACGCCTAAAAACTGGCTGAGAAGGATGGCCTCGTAGCCCGTACGGTTGAGCACGTAGCGCAGGAAAGCGGGCAGGGGCATTTCGGTGCGGGCGCGCAAGTCTGCGACGAGTTGACATGCGGCCGCCAGCCGGTCGGCCTGCTCCCCGCGGAGTCCTTCTGGTTTCTTCTTGCTTACTTCTTCTTTCTCTAAAGAAGAAGTAAGCGATTCGTCGGACAACCCCGCGATGGGGCTGCGCAGGAACCCCAGCCAGGCGACCTCGTCGCCGGGGTCGACCAGGACGGTCAGGAGGTTGCGTACATCCAGGACTTCCTGCCGCTCGTAGAACCCCGCACCGGCCACGACCTGATACGGAATACCGCATTTTTGCAAGGCCTCCTCGTAGAAGTACACGCTACTCATCGAGCGGAAGAGGAGGGCAATGTCGCCCAAATCCGCCGGCCGCCCGATATCACGGGCCTTGTCGTAGACCTGCACCCGTTGTGGGCCGCGACACAGTGCCGCGATGCGCCATGCGATCAACTCCGCTTCCTTGCGCCGGTAATCATCGGCGTTGGCATCCTCGTCTACCTCCGGCACAAGGAATTCCACCCGGCATTCCCTCACCGGCTCGCGGTGGGCCGCCAGCAGGTGATACTGTGGCTCAACGGCCTCGAGCAGCCCGGAGGCCGTGAAAAAATCGTTCACAATCGCCAATATATCGGGCAGGCTCCGGAAGTTGCGGTCCAAGGGGATGACCTTCTCGGCGGCTTCTCTTTCCCTTTGGAACACTTCCACTTCCGCGCCGCGGAAATCGTAGATAGACTGCTTCGCGTCGCCCACGATGAATAGATCGGGCCCTTGTGCCTCGTTGGCCAATAGCTGGGCGATCTCGAGCTGCCCCGAGTCAGTATCTTGAAACTCGTCGATCAGGAGGTGCTTGATGCCACGAGCCACCCGTGTGCGGACCTCACGGTTTTGGCGCAGCATGGCCAATGCATCCGCAATGAGGTTGTCGAAATCGAGGCCGGTGCGCACGGCCTTGGCCTCCTGAAACGCCTTCACGACGACCTCATAGGTTGTGTAGAAGTCACAAGTAAGCCGGGCCGCGTCCTGCTCGACGGTTTCGTCGAGCTCCTGTGGCAAGTGAGCGTTGGCAAACTTCGCGACACGCCCTTGAAGCTCTCTCAATTGCTCATGGGCCTCGATAGATACCCAATGGGATGTCTTTTTCGTCCGGGCCTTCCCGCCGGCAAGACCGCGTAAAAGGTTCTCCGCCTTCCCTAAATTCACGCCTGACAAGAGCTCATCCATAACACCGAGCATCTCCAGGCGGAGGATTTCACGGGGTTCAGACGGGTCCTTGCAGGTTCCGTCCAGCGCCTTGAGTTGATCGCGCAACCGACGTAATACGCGCGAGCCTTTTAGTGCCTCGATTCGCCGTCTGCGTTCCGCCTCGACGAGTCCCGCCCAATGGCGCTTGAGCGCGTCCGGGTCATCCAGAGGATGCTCGGAGCGAATCCGCTCGATGAGAGCCCGCGTGCTCAATATCGAGTCGAGCACGCGGCTCAGTTTGCCCATGCCGAATTCCGCAGCGACACGCAACGCCGCCTCGTTCCTGTCTTCCAGCAGGTGGTGTAGCGTGTCTGCGACCACTTCCATCCGCAGCAGTGTGGCCTCAGCGTCGGCCAGGACGGTGAAGTCCGGGTCGAGGCCTATATGCAGTGCATTCTCGCGCAGGAGGACTGCGCAGAACGAATGGATCGTTGAAATGCGTGCGGTCTCGGCCCGCCGCTCGAGGTCGCGCCAGAAACTCATCGCTTCCGGGTCGTCCGGCGGCGCCTTCTTGTGAAACGCGTCGCGCAGCCGCGCCTTCATCTCCGCCGCCGCTTTCTCGGTGAACGTGATGGCCACGATCTCATCGAGCTTCGCGAGCCGGTTTTCCAACAGATGCACGACCCGGTCCACCAGCGCCAGCGTTTTGCCCGAACCCGCTCCGGCGTCCACGCACAGGTACTTCGACTGCGTTTCAATCGCGGCAATCTGTTCCGGCGTTTTATTCACCGGCGGTCCTCTCCTTTCGCTCCACGCGGCCCTGTTCGTAGCGGCAGATGCCCTTGGCCGGGCAGTAGGCGCACGCATCCTTGTCGCTGGGCGCCGGAGGGAAGCGGCCGGCGCGTATGGCGCTCACGGCCGTGGCGACGGTCTCGCGGGCGATTTGTTCCCGTTCGCCCCAGCGCAGCTTCCTGGCGTTCCGGCCCAGGCCTTCCCGTCGTTTGTCGCGGCCCGGTTCAAGGAAGAGGGCTTCGGTGCAGGCCGTGCCAGGCATGAGGAGTCCCTCAAGTGCGAGCGCGTAAATCGAGAGTTGGATCGAACGGCCTTCCTGTATGTCTTTGAGTCTGACGCGCACCGAGGTCTTGTAATCAATGATACGGGCCTGGTTATCCGAAACGTCGATCCGGTCGATGCGGCCCGCGAATCGCACTATGCCCGCCGGTGTTTCCAGCTCAAAGGGGTCGTCATTCGTCAAGGGGTCTGCCGATTCACCGTGAGCCGGGCCGAAAGCAACCTCAAAATGCCCGGGGTTCCACTGGGATTCATCAAGTTCCCGTTCGATCTGCAGGTAGCGCTCGAGAATGGTGTCCAGGCGCTTATGCTCGACGGCGAGGACGCCGCGCGGCGCCGTGGCGCTACGCCAGACCTTGGCGCCGAATTGCTCCGCTACGACAGCGGTCATGGTTTCGCGCGCCGCCTCCTCCGGAATCTCAGACGTGGGGACGCCTCGGTATATTTCGTGAAAGGCCTGAAGGATGGCGTGAAGGATCGTCCCGCGGACGCGCGCGTCGAATTCGGCAACGGGAATTTCCGCCTCTGCCACCTCGAGCAGGCATTCCACAAAAAATCGGAACGGGCATGCCGTGTAGGTCTCGATCTGCTTGACGCTGAATACATGGCTGTCGCCGAATCGCTGGGCGATTTGTGCGATCAAATCCGGCTCGGTGAGCACGCCGTCGTAAGCGCCGAAGGGGGTCGCGTTGTGGCGAGCGGTTTCGATCTCAGCGCCCACGCGTGCCGAGGCAAAATGAGGACTGTCCCAAGCGAGTCCGCGATACGGGACAGTGCCCATTTCCCCTGCGAAGGCGGCGTTGCGCAGGTCGCGCCACGAGGCGGCCTTTTCCGGGCTGGGCACGAAGGCATTGGCTTGGAGTATGGCCTGCTGGATGGCCTCGTTTGGGAAGAGTTCGAGGAGGTCTGCGATGTAGGGGCTCGGGAGTTTCTCCCGGCCGCGGCGCGACAGGGTGTGCCAGGTGATGCACAGGTGTTTGCGCGGCACATCGAGGACATGATGGAACAGCAGCAATTCACGGGCGCTATGTACGCGTTTCCCATCGAGTTTAATGCCGGCCCGGCTGAGGCTGTCGAGGTCGTCTTCGGAGTAAATCGAGCTCACGAGCGGTGGGCTGGGCGTATCGCCCTCGTTCACCCCGCCGAAAAACACGTAATCGAACCGGAGATGCCGGACCGATGCCGCGTCGAGACAGACCACGCCCTCCTGCGCTTGCAGGTATGGGAAGAGTTTCTCACCGAGGGCCTGGCGCAGCCGTGATACAAAGGCCGTGCGCGACTCCGGCGCGGTATCACGTTCGTCCCACAGGGCCACCGTGCCCAGGAGATTGCGCAGGGCCGCGAGCGCCGCGCTTTCCGGCTCACGGACCTCTTTGACGGAATGGTTTTCGATGGCGCGGTCAATGCAGAGCGCGTCAATCAGGCCGTCGAGGGCGCGGGCGAAGTTGGCCGGTGTGGCCGTGGCCGGCAGCGTTCGCCCGAGACCATCGAGCAGCCGCACGTTCGCCAGCAGGGCCTCGGCGGCTTTCACCGCCTCCGGCATCCGATGGACCAGGCGCTCGACATCCTCACCCGTGCCGCTCCCGAGGCGGCCTATGAACTGCTCGAGACGCTGGACCCATTCTTCGTATCCGGCGACGACCTGAGCCATGCGCGATAGAACAGGAAACGCTGCCACGTATTCTGGGGACAGTATACTTAATTCAGTCGTTCTTGGTCTCTGGTCCTGGTTTTCGCTTCCTCCTGAATTAAGTGTACTGTCCCCAGAATAAAACCAGGGCGCGGTCAGCACGTCCACGACGGCCCCACGTTCCCACGATTCCGTCGCTTCGAGAACGCTCATGAGAAAGGCGCACACGGCGCTCTCGGTCAGCGCGGGTTCTCGAACGATGCGCACGGGAATCCCAAATTCGCCGAAGACGGCCCGGAGCGTCCCGGCGACATCGCCCAGGTTGCGATAGACCACGGCAATCTCGTCGGCCCTAACCCCCTCGTCCAGTAGCAGCGTTTTCACACGGCGGCCGACGGTCTCGACCTCCTGCACGAAGTCCAGGCAGGACAGAATCTCGATATTCCGGTGCAAGCCCTCGGGCAGTGGGGCCTTGTTGCGCCCGAAGATGTTGCACGAAGCGAATTCGGCAAAGGTCCTCGGCGGCTCCTCTTCGAAGAAATGCTCCTCGACGTCGAACTGTTTGCGGATGCGCCGGGCGGTTCTGGCGGGTGTCTCGTACAGGTCCTGACGGTCCGGGCCGGTATCGTAGTTTAGTCCGAGCTCAAGCAGGTCGACGTGTTGCTCGAGCGCCTCGATGAGGCGGAACTCCGAGGGCGTAAAGTCGTCAAACCCATCCAGAAGAAGCACGTCGATGTCGGCGAGGGCGGCGGGGCGTTCCCGCCGGCACAAGAGGTTCGCTTCCCAGAATAGCCCTTGGAGGTCGTACACGCCGGCCTCCAGCAGCGCCTCTTGATACGCGGCGTAGATGTCCGCCACGGCGGTGTCCAGCGGCACGTGGTTCTTCCGTTGGGCAACACGCGCGCGGAACTCGGCCGGATCAATGGCGGCCTGCTTGAGTTGGGCAATCACGTGCATGACGTGCGAGATGAACCCTCTGGTTTGCGCCGCCGGGCCGATGGCGTCGAGCGCGCCCTGCTCCCCGAGCCGGGCCACGGCGTGCTCGATCAGTAAGCGCCGTTCCACGTCGTGTATTGGGTCGGCTTCCACGCCATTAGCCCGGAGCATATCGGCGACAAAGTCGTCGAAAGCGCAAACGGGCTGCCCCCAGGCGCCGTCGAGGCCGGCTTCGAGGATAAGCTTTTCGAGGCGGCGGCGGGCGTATTGCCGCGTCGGCACGAGGAGCACGGCCCGTCCCCAATGCGCGCGCATCAGGTTATCCAGATGCCGCGCGCGCCCGGACCGCGCCGCCCCGCAGAACAACCGCACCTGTGCCATACTACAGGTCCTCGGCGTTCAGGATTTCGTATCGGTAGCCCTGTTCGGTCAGAAACAATTGGCGTTTGACACTGTAGTCCTGGTCGCACGTATCGCGCGAGACCAGCGAGTAGAAATGCGCCATGCTGCCGTCGCTCTTGGGCCGGAGAATCCGGCCCAGCCGCTGTGCCTCTTCCTGGCGCGAGCCGAAGGTGCCGGACACCTGAATCGCGGTATTGGCGTCGGGGAGATCGATGGCGAAATTGGCCACCTTCGACACGATAAGCAGCTTGACCTCGCCCGCGCGAAATGCCGTGTACAGCCGCTCGCGCTCCCGGATGGCGGTGCGGCCGGTGATTATCGGCGCGTTGAACCGTTTGGCCAGCACCCTGAGCTGGTCGAGGAATTGCCCGATGACCAGTACATTGTCCTCTTTGTGTCTCTCCAGCAGACGCTGGCAAATCGAGGCCTTGACAGGATTGGTCGAGGCGATTCGGAACTTGCCACGGTGCGGTGAAACTGCGTAACGGTAGCGTTCTTCCTCGGGCAGGCGTACGCGGATTTCGTGGCAGATCGCCTGGGCAATCCAGCCCTGTTTCTCGAGAACCTTCCACGGCACGTCGAATTTCTTCGGGCCGATAAGGCTGAAGACCTCCTCCTCGCGACCGTCCTCGCGCACTAGCGTGGCCGTGAGCCCCAGGCGGCGCCGCGCCTGGAGCCCAGCCGTCGCCCGAAACACCGGCGCAGGCAGCAGGTGCACCTCATCATAGATGATGAGGCCCCAGTTGCCCTCGTCGAACAGGCTGAAATGCACAAACAGGCTGTCCTTGGACTTGCGGTAGGTGAGCACCTGATACGTGGCGACGGTGACCGGGCAAATCATCTTTTTGTCCCCGCTGTACTCACCGATTTGGTCCTCCTGCAAAGTGGTTTTGTCCAGCAGCTCGCTTTTCCACTGACGGAGCGCGACCGTATTCGTGGTCAGCACCAGCGTTTGCGTCTGGAGCCGGTCCATCGCACCGATGCCCACGATGGTCTTACCCGCACCGCACGGCAGCACGATTACGCCGCTGCCGCCGCGGTTCGCCCCCCCCGCGTGGAACGCGCCCACTGAGTCGGTCTGGTACTTGCGCAACTCGAACGGCGCGCCGGACAGGGCTATCTCGCGCAGTTCAAGCGACAGCGGCGCGCCCTCGATGTACCCCGCGAGGTCCTCCACGGGATAGCCGATTTTGATCAGCGCGCTCTTGACGTTGCCCCGCTCTTCGGGCTTGACAAAGATATGTTGCCGGTCCGGCGACCCGGTAACATACGGCTGGAGCGCGCGCTGGTTCAACAACTCCATGATGAGCGGCGAGTCGTCTGAGTGGAGGACAAGCTGGCCATCCTCCTGTTTGAACAGTTTCAAACGCCCGTACCGCGCAACGTTGTCCTCGATGTCGGCCAGGACGTTTTGAGGAACGTCGTACTTGCTGTACCGGGTGAGGCCCTCGACGATTTGCTTGGCGCTCAAGCCCGACGCGGCCGCGTTCCACAGCGACAGCGGCGTGATGCGGTACGTGTGGATGTGTTCCGGGGACTTGACCAGTTCCGCGAAGGTAGCGAGGCTATCGCGCGCATCCTCGAAGGCCGGCCCGTCGGTTTCAAGCAACACCGACCGGTCCGATTGCACAATAAGGGGGGTATCCGCCGCGTTTGCCATAGCGTGGAAGTGTAGCACACGAGCATCGTCGTCACAAAGCGACCTGGACGAACAATGAACTGAGGGCGCCGCAGCGCCCTGGTCTCTGTGCCGTGAGGGCTGCTACCGCATCGCCTTTGGCGGGCCGAGTACCTCGCTCATGATAATTCCACGGCGGACGTCGTCCATGCCGCTGAACAGCGCGCGGGCCGGAGCGGCTTTTCGACGGGGCGGCTCAGGCGCGGGCTTCTGCGACGCCCGTCGTTGCGTGGGCCTTGGACCGGCCGTGGGCGCAGGGGCCCGTTCCAGCCGCCGGGCCGGCTGCGGCGTCGGGCGACGCGGGATTTTCGGCGGCTGTTGCAACAACGCGGCCTCTTCGACGGCCCCTTCGAAAGCCTGCTCGATTTGGGTCCGGATGGCCTGGGCGCGCTCGCGCAATGACGGCGCGGCTGCGGCGGTGCGCCGCACCACGGTTTCGCGCCGCCGTATAGCAGGCCGCGCCTGCTGTGCCACGGGCCGCGCCTGCACCGGCCGGCGAGGCTGGGCCGGTCGCGCTACGCGCGGTTGAACCGGCTGTGCTGTCGGCTGCGGTTCGGCTCCCCTGGCGCGCGCCACGGGCACCTCGGTCGAGCCGTAGATTGCCCGCCGTGTCTCCGGGGGCAGGTCTTTTGCGGTGACCTGCTTGGCACCGCTTTGCCGCCGCTCGGCAGCCTTCCTCTGCTCATTGATCTTACTGATGATGCTGATCAGCACGATCACGGCAAGGAACAGGAATCCTAAAAGGTCTCCCATTTGACCTCCTCTAGCACGGGCTGTCGTGGCGCCTGCGCCGGGTTGGATCACTGCCCGCCACGAGGCGGTTCACCCTGCTTGTCCATATCGGCTATAGACTCGCGCATGTCCGTGTCGGCCATGACGTTTTTCATTCGGTAATAATCCATAACCCCGAGATTGCCGCTGCGGAACGCGTCGGCCATGGCGCGAGGCACCTCGGCCTCGGCCTCGACCACACGTGAGCGCATTTCGACCACCTGCGCCCGCATTTCGGCCTCCCGCGCGCGGGCCATAGCGCGGCGCTCCTCGGCGCGGGCCTGGGCGATCTGCTTGTCGGCCTCGGCCTGCTTCATTTGCAATTGCGCGCCGATGTTCTCCCCCACGTCCACGTCGGCGATGTCGATGGACAGGATCTCGAACGCCGTGCCGGCGTCGAGTCCGCGCTTGAGCACCACCTTCGAGATCATGTCAGGATTCTCGAGCACATTCTTGTGCGACTCGGCGCTGCCGATGGTAGTCACGATGCCCTCGCCGACGCGCGCGATGATGGTCTCTTCCGTGGCGCCGCCGACGAGTGTGGGGATGTTCGTGCGAACGGTGACGCGCGCCTTGGCCTTGAGCTGAATGCCGTCCATGGCCACTGCGGCCACCGTGCTCGCACCCTTGGCCGGGTCGGGACAATCAATGACCTTGGGGCGGACCGACGTCTGCACGGCGTCGAGCACGTCGCGTCCGGCGAGGTCGATGGCGGTCGCCTGTTGAAAAGACAGGTCGATGTTGGCCTTGTTGGCCGCGATCAGCGCTTGCACCACGCGTACGACGTTCCCGCCGGCGAGGTAGTGCGTCTCCACGTCATTGGTACTGACCTCCAGCCCCGCCTTGACGGCCATGATCCGGCTGTCCACGATGACCGCGGGATTGACCTTACGCAGGGTCATCCCAATCAAGGAGCCGAAGCCTACCTTCGCGCCGGACAGCATGGCGCGGAGCCACAACTTGAAAAACGTGATAACTACCACCCCGGCAATTAATAACGGGATACCGATTACCAGTATCGCTACGACGATAAGGGGATTCATGGTTTTGTCCCTTTCCTATTGCGTTTCCGCTTCTTCCACAACCACCCGGCTTCCATGTACTTCAATGACGCGGACCGTGGTCCCCTTGTCGATGAACTGACCATCGGATACCGCGTCAACCCGTTTCCCGTTAACCTTAATGGTGCCGGCGGGGCGCAGGGCCGTGAGCACCTCGCCGCACTCGCCGACGAGCGCTTCGTCGCTCTTTGCGGCGACCCAACCGGCCTCGGCAACCTGGCTGCTTTTAAGGATAAGGGCCTTACCTGCACGGCTCTTGGGAAACACGTTTACTCCCACAATAACGCTGACCACAAGGCCCAGCACTTCGCCGAGAATGATGAAGAACGCGTGGTCCGGAACCGCGTAGCAGCCCAGCGCGCAGCTCGTCAAGACGAACAAGGCGCCGAGCCCGCCGCAAATGCCCCCCGGCACCAGGAACTCGGCCAATACGAGCGCAATGCCCCCAATATAAAGCAGTACTGCAGACCAAATCATGCGTTTCCGTTCCTTTTCCCACCTCTGTCCACCAACCAAACAAGGATCGCTCAACACAAATTCAATCGCGGCTCGTGGCACCCTCAAGCGCTAGCTTGAGGCTGCCACACCGCCACGGCATTTGCAATCGGATGCCTCCAATCGCGTCTATCTAAGGTTATTTGTTCTCTTCCTCTCCGGCCGACTCGAGCAAGGTAATCAGTTGGCTGATTTCGATGCGAATTCCTTGGATGACTTTCATTTTGTCCGACGGGTTCTTCGGGTCCGCTTCAGGGATCTCCTCGAACGTCGTAATCAGACCCTTGTCATCGGAAAACAGACCCCGCGCCTGTCCGAGGAGCTTATTATAGCGCGCGGCCAGCGGAATACAAGAATAATAACCGGCGCCCTGGCTCTGCATGACCAGCGTGTCCTCCGAGAGCTGTTTGAGCATACTGACTAGCGATTCACGAAGCTTCATCGGGCCTTATCCTCCGAACTGTCCGGTTTGTCAGGGAGTCTATCCACAACGTAGCGGTTGCCTTCCACTTTGACGATAACGATGGGGGCGCCTTCCTGGACGTACTCGCCATGGCTGACCACTTGGTAGGTCCTCTGGCCGAACCGCCCGCGCCCGACGGGCCGCAGCTTGCTCGTCGCGACCCCCTCGAGCCCGATGGCCGCGTCCTCGTCCCGTGCCGTTTGGACTGTGTAGCCTCGCTCGACCTGCTGCGAATGAGACTGGACCAGCCAGCCCCATAGTGGTGTGTGCGGCAAGGCCTTCCAGGACGCGTACAGGAATACCGCAAAGGTTAGAAACGCCACCACGAGCGATGTCCCTGCGTCCTCGAGCCGCTGAAAATCCCAGCTATACCGTGGGATCGTCACGTGCGTTAGTGACATGTACAGGCCCAGTACCAGGCAGCAGATGCCCGCGACACCCGCAATGCCGAAACCGGGAAGCACCAGAACCTCTAACACAATCAGCCCAACGCCCACCAAAACCAAGATCACGTCGATCCACTCGGCAAGGCCGATAAGGAGATGGGAGCCGAAAAACAGCGTCAGACAGATGATGCCGACGATGCCGAACACGCCGAAGCCAGGCGTTTTCATCTCCATGTAGAGTCCGCCGACACCCAGCATCAGGATCAACCCCGCCACTATCGGGCTGGTGAGCCAGCGAAACAGCGCCTCGGACCAGGTTGGAACGATCTCGTGCTTCCTCAGCCCGTGGCAGCCGTAGTAGGCCATCACCTCCTCGACGTTGCTGGCCGTGGTAGGGATTACGCCGTAGTCAATGGCTTCTTGCGGCGTGAGGGTCAGGAGCTTGCCCTCGGCGAGAACCAACTCAGTGCCGTCAGGGAACACCGCGCTCACGGGCTTCTCATCCGTCTCCTCTTCTTCCTCAGGCAGGATCGCCTTGAGGGCTTCCTTGAGATCGTCGAGTTCGTCGGGCAGCACATCCACAGCCTTGGCAATGGCGTCGGTTACACTCTTGGCGATGTCTTGTGAGCGGCGCCCTGTGCCCTTCTCGTCTTCCGCGGCCCGGCCACTCGAGAACACGATCCGGTGTCCCGTTTCATCCACATAGGCGCGCAGTTCGATGTCCTTGTCCACCATCGCCTCGGCGATGGATCGATTGTGGTTATTGCGCTCGGCCAAGGCGCGCATCTTGGCCCGCATGAACGAGACCTCCTTTTCGGACGTGGGCTGCATGCCCTCCGCAGACATGATGACGGGCGTGGCCGCCCCGATATTCGCGTCCGGCGCCATGATCATATCCTCGCAAGAGTAACTGATCAGGGCCCCCGCGGAAATCGCCCCCATGCCGACGATATAGGCAATCGTGTGGCACGGCGCGTCCAGGATGGTCTTGGATATCTCGATGGCGGAATCCAGCATGCCCCCGGGGGTGTCCACGACGAAAATAATCGCCTCGGCGCCTTCCGCCTCGCGCACTGCCCGGTCCACCAGCACGCCAACACCATCGTCGATCATTCCCTCAACCGGACAAATCACCACGAACCCCTCGCCTGCCGCCGAGGCCGTGGCGCTGGCCAGGACCAGCGCTAAGAGCACTATAGATGTCCGAGCCATAATGTCATTCCCTTGTATTCCAGACACACCGCCGTACACACCTACTGCCACTATACACCAAACCCAACCTAACTTATTCTACGCCTAACTTGAGAAAGCGTCAACGTTTCCAAGCGCGACGGAGGCGTGGGTGTTCCGTAGCCGTGCTCCATGAAAAAGACCGCCCTGATGACTACGATTGCACAAGAGGTCATTTGTACTTTGCTACACCAGTAGGTGCTGGCACCCGCTACGCAAGGCAAGCATTAGGCCTCGTACTTGAACGACAGCTTCACACGCACGCGATAGGCGGCCAGCTTATTGTCCTGTATCTTCATGTCCAACGTAACCACCTCGGCGATCCGAAGGTCCCGCAAGGATTCGCCCGCCTTCTCAATGGCGCTCTTGGCCGCGTCTTCCCAAGATTCTTCCGAGGTGCCGACGAGTTCGATGATCTTGTACACGCTTTCACCCATGACTCTTTTCTCCCTCATTGGCCGGGCGACACCCGGCGGTTAACTGGTCGAGAAACCAACACCCTAATGACACAGTCTAGCCCATCGGCAAGCGGCTTGCAAGCGTAATGAGCATTCAGTTGACGGCTGACAGCCACCAATTGACAGGCGAGGAGAAAACAGCCGTGAAAATCGCAATTGTCCACCATTCTAAAAAAAGAATTGAGCTATTCAGCGACAAATAGGTTATTATCATGTCCGGAGGGTTTCGGCGCGGCGTGTTGCCTCGCTTGAGAAATCATGAACACTAGGAACCCGAACTACAAATCCGCCACCGAACGAATCTTTGAGACGGCCCCGTTTATCACGGACCTGGGTATCCACCTCATCAATGTCGGTCCCGGCCGATGTGAAACTCAACTGGTCCTGATGCCAAAACACTGTCAGCAGGACGGATACGTTCACGCGGGGGTACTGGCTACAATGGCCGATCATACCGCGGGAGCCGCTGCAACAAGTCTAGTGGGCCAGAATGAGTGCGTGCTGACCGCCGAGTTCAATGTGATTTTCCTCCACCCCGCCGAGGGCAAAGCCTTGCGCTGTAGGTCTCAAGTCCTGAAGCCGGGCCGAAAGCTCATCGTGGCGGAATCGGAGGTCTATGTTCTCGGCGGCGAGCAAACGCGCTTGGTGGCGAAGGCAACGTGTACCCTGGCCGTACTTGAGAAGGGGCTGAAAAAGGATGTCCCATGATGAAATGGGCCTTATCAGCGAGGTTTCTTTTTGTTTCAACCACGGAGGGTACGGAGATTCATTTTTCCCAAAGAACTGGTTTCTTCTTGCTTACTTCTTCTTTTCCTAAAGAAGAAGTAAGTGGCTTAGCGCGTCAAGATAATCCGCTGCCGGGGGATGTTGGCGCGGAGCTCCTTGCAGTGCTTATAGTCCCGGTAGGCATCAGGCGCGGCGTCGTGGACCTTCAACTCGTAGGCGTCGGAGAAGTTGATGGTATCGCCCACGGCGGATAACGTGGCCGCATAGGATGCCGTGGGGCTATTAAACGCGACGGTTTCGGGCATGGAATAGAGTTGGAATCCTTCAGGAATACAGATCGAGCCGTGGCTGGTTTCACGGAGGACGTGGCCCCAGTAGAGGTCGTGCTCGCGGGTAGGCCGGCCAACGTCGCCGGCCGTGTAGGCGACCGCCGGGAGCTTGAAGAGCATGACATCCTCGCCGGCTTTGAGCGCGTAGCCGGGAATCGTGCACCGTAACGTCATGGCCGGCGTGACCCCCAAGTCGGCCAGATCGGTCACCGCGTAGTCCGTGAGGCGTGCCGCGGGATGGAGATGTCCGGCGATCTGCTGGAGGATGTTACGCAGCTCTTGTTCATCGGCATCCTTCAAATTCCGCATCCAAACGCCCACGTTCGCTGTGCCGCTATACGTGACCTCGAGGACGAGAGCGCCGTTGGCGTCAAGCACGGCCTCGAACCGGGTCGCATCGAGCTCATCTTCGGGACGGGGCTGCTGAGTCGTGGTTAGCGTGCCGGCGCCGGCTTCGATAATCAGCGCGGGTGCACTGTGCATGGCCCCGGGCAGTGCCCCGAAGGGCAAGACATCGCTGGCCACAGTGGCGAAGCGTCCATCCTTCTTCAAATAGACCGCTGACCGGTTAAATGCGTGCAGGGACGGCACAGCATCGACCAAGGAGCCCTGGTTGCGCCCGCGCACGAGGGCAAACGCGCACGGGATGCCCGCCGCCTCGAGCATCTTGAAATAGAGGAAGTTCTTGTCGAGTTCATTGGCCAGGCTGCGGCGGAAGCTTTCCTCGGGAAGATGCGGTAGGATGCGGTAGTTCAGATGCGGCACGGGGGCGGTGCGTACGGCGCGGGCGATGAAATTATGCACGGCCTCGGGGCCATTCTCCGTGTCGAGCGAAACGGCTTTCTCAGCCAGGTCCTGTGGCAAGGTGTGCAGTTCGGCCAGGGCCTCCGCATAGGCTTGAGCGATCGCTTCCCACGTAGCGGCTTCCCCGATCACCAGCATTGGCACGAATTCCTCTTTCGGCGGCATGAGCGGCTCGGGCACGATGCCACGCTGCGGCTCGGCAAGCCGCCAAGCGAGCCGCACCATGCCACCGTTCATCTCGCTCGTGACTTTGACCACGTCGGGTCCGGTCAGTTCGGCGGCAATCCGTGACGCGTCGGCCTGCGGCACGAGCACCACGACCTCCTTGGCGAGGATGGGCTGGCCGAGGCGGAATAGCTCTTCAGCATAGAATGGCTCGAGCGGGCCGCCGCGTTTGCGAGTGACGGTGTATTGCACATCGAGGATGCTGCCGGGCCGGGGTTCCTTGCAGGCGAACCGGAACCGGGCCAGCCGGCGGTAGTCCGGGAACCGCGCATAGATAGACTCGTTCTTGAGAGCGGCGTCACTGAGATGGAGGACGCGGCCGTCCGGGGTAACGGTCAAGGCGAAGTCGATGCGCGGCACATCAGTGTCCTCGAAATACCATATGTTGGTGGTGGCGACATCCTCACCGCGCTGCCGCAGCACCTTGGTGATCATACGCACCGTGTCCGTAACGATGCCCGGCGCGGTCAGGTCGCAAACCCGGCGCTGAAACAGCGTGACCGCCCCCGCTGCAGAGAACTCTTCGGTGGACGGCTGCGATTCGATGCACGCCTTAAGGTCACCGTCCGTGATCTGGTCCACCGCCGTGACCTCATCGAACTGTCGGGCATGCTGCAATTGGACCTTAAGCACGTTGGACTTCTTGAGTTCCTTGACACCGTCGCGGCCCTCGAACAAAACGGCGCGCGCGCTCATTTCCACCAGGCGGCCGAGTTCCTGCTCGCCGTCCCGCAGGTAGACGGTGTCGGCCGACGCCAGCGAGGCAACGAGGACGGCAAGCACTGCCAGGACAACGAGTGTCGTGCGATTGGTCATGGCCCTACCCCTTCTTTCAGACGGCGGTTTGCTCACCGGCGAGGCGCACCGAGGTTACGAAGATTTCTTTCTTACTGAACTCGGCGATCGCGCGGAGCGCATCGCGATACGCAACGTAATCCTCGGGTGGCACGAGGTGCTGGAGCCGCCGGAATTCTTCGCGAAACAGGACCTTTCCGTCACGCTCCTCGTAAGCCGCCTGGAATTCGAGATACGGTGTGGTGATTTCCAGCGGCGGCGGCAACCATTTCGCCCGAAACCCCGGCGGCAAAGCCAGGTCAATCTCGAGAATGCGCTCCTCAGTGCTCATGTACTGGACGGGGTATTGGCGCGTCTCGAGAGCGGCCTCGGCGTAATCACGTTCGAGAGTGGGCATGCGCAAATACATCAGTTCCTTGGCCCGGATGGCGTGGCCCGGCAAGGCGTAGTCTAGGGTCATGGTCAGCGGCTGGCTCAGGTCGTCCAGGTCCGACAGCGTGAAGTCCTCGAGAACTGCGCCGGGGCTGATTGAATTGACGTAATCCGACATCATCGCCTTACGGTTATCCTCGCGAATGCGCTTCCAGAACCCCCGGACGCCCGCCTCAATATTGCCGTTGTAAGCATTTTTCGTGTGCACCAGGACGTCCCCGTCAGGTGCGAGCGCCACGTCCAGGTGCGAGAAGCGCTGGTTGTCCGACGGCGGCGGGACGGGAATTTCCCTGATGTCGCCGCGGATGGCGTTAAATGCAAAGACACCGTGGTCGTCAGCGCGGAAATAAGGGTAGCGGTAGTTCTGCGCGGTAGTGTCTAGATAGAAGCTACGATCGTTCAGCACAACTTCGCTGATGGCATGGTTCCCGCTGAGCGAGGGGATTTCCGTGAGCCCGATGCCCGCGTCGTTGGTCATGAGGATGATAGGATAGCTGGTCACGCCGATGGCCTTGCACATGGTCGCGAACAAAATCGCCTTGTCCGTACAGTCGCCGTAGCCGTTCTCGAAGGTCTCCTGGGCCGTATGTCCCGACATGCCCGAGCTCAGACTACCCTTAATCGAGATATACCGCGTGTTTTTCTGTACCCAGTGGTAAATCCGCGCAAGTTTCTCGTCGTCGGCCTCCGCGCCCTCCGTGATCTCGTCCACCTTGGCCTCGATCTCCGGCGTCAGCACCATTCGCGGCTTCTGCAACCCGGTGAGTAGGTCGAACATCTCCTGAAAATCGGCGAACACCGACGCCTCCATCATCGGCACGATATCCCGTTGCGGCGGCATGTAGGGCTCGGGCGTAGTCGGCGGCATGTCTTCCAGCACCCAGGTGTAGGCCTGCGTCCCACGCGCCTCCTCGACAACTGGTTCCCTCCGCTGCTCCTCGGTGAAATGACGCGTCATGTAGTGAAACGGGACGTCCTTGGGCACATTGATCTTGACCCGCGAAAGCACCACCGGTTCCGTCCCCTGGAAGTAGTAGCCCGGCGAGAACAGGCGCGGGTCTTCCGGGTTGTAATCATCGTATTCATAACAGTACTCGACAACCGACCCGACCTCGACGCCGGGAATCACACCAGACAAGATTTTCCTGCTCGGGTTGAAAAAGTGCAGGTCCTCAGAGGGGCTGCTGACCTTGAGTGCGTCGGGCGAGACCGTTTTGACCGTACCGTCGGGGTTGGCCGAGCGCGCAAACAGCACCCGCACCCGGCTGCGGCCCTCCTCAAATCCGTAAGCAATCTGCGCCCAGGCCTTCATCTCCTCCTTGAGCACGAGCCCGGCGAAGTGATAACGGTATGCGTTTGTCCCATCGGGGCGGTATACGAATTCGCCGTCATCGACCAGGATGACCCCGCCTACGCCGGGATAGGCCTGCGCCAGGACCCGGCCGCGCTCGAGAAGACTTTGCGCCAAGGGCGTCAATGCCTCACTCGCGGCTGTTTCACCGCCTAACACGCCCTCACGGCCCTTCAACTGGAACTGCACGAGTTGTACATCATTGCGCGGAATGAGCTCACCACCGGGCACCTTAAAATACTCCCCGTCGAAGGTCACCCCCTTAATTCCCTCGAGCTCCTCGCCCTGGTAGAATGTCAGCTTCTCGGTGACCGAAACCGGCGCGTGAGCGCATCCCGCGGCGAGCCAGCCCACGGCCAACAGGGCAATCCCCGCCCTCGCATAAGACTTTATGAGCCCAAGCATCCTACGGTCCTTTTCCCCTTCCATACACCACCACACCGTTCTATATTTGACTTAACCCGCTGCAAATTGCCCGGCCCTCACTGCCTCCTATGCCGCTTGGAAATCAAGCGACAGCGCAATGATAGCATAAAGTGAACCTATCATCGCTCATTGACAGCCCCCCCGGGGGATGCTATACTTTTGTTCAGATACTTGGATGTGGCACAGCCGCCCTCGGCTGTGATCCTGTGGGCGATTAGCTCAGGTGGTTAGAGTGCTTGCTTGACATGCAAGAGGTCACTGGTTCAAGTCCAGTATCGCCCACCATGCAAGATACTGAAGGTCAATGACTTACAAAAGAGTCATTGACCTTTTCATTTTACCCGCGCAATTGCTTCCGAGCCACCGAACTGGCAACGGATGCCGCGAAAGGTGTATTCTTTAGGTTCTGTAGCCGGGATTGACCGAAAGGAAACGGGACCGCGAGTGACAACAGTTCGCACACGTATCGCACCTTCACCCACTGGGTTTTTCCACATCGGAAACGCGAAAACGGCACTGTATAACTGGCTCCTGGCGCGCCAGTCCGGCGGCGTCTTCATCCTGCGCCTGGAAGATACCGACATACAGCGCAGCAAGGAGGAGTACGCTCGAGTCGTCGCAGCGGCCCTGACGTGGCTCGGTATCGACTGGGACGAGGGGCCGGGGTTTGAGGGCGAACCGGACAAGGGCGATTGCGGACCCTACCGCCAGTCGCAACGCCGTGCGATTTACTGGCGCGAAGCCCAGCGCTTACTCGATAAGGGGACGGCTTATAAGTGTTTTTGCCCGAAGGAGGAGTTGGACCTGGAAGGCGTTGAAAAGCGCCTGCCGCGGTATAAGTGCAAGTGCCGCAACCTGACCACGGAGGAGGTCGCCGCCAAGGGCGATGCCCCCTATGCCGTCCGCTTCAAGGTCTCTGAAGGCGTCACGGAGATTGATGACCTGGTCCAGGGCGTGGTCCGCGTGGAGAATAACGAGTTCGACGACTTCATTATCGTGAAGCCCAACGGCGACCCGGTCTTCCACTTGGCTGTTGTGGTCGATGACGGGTTAATGAAGGTCACCCACGTGATTCGCGGCGATGACCACCTTACTAACGCCGCACGCCATGTGATGCTCTTCAACGCACTGGGCTACGATCTGCCCAAATTCGCCCATCACCCTCTCGTTCACGACGAGCACGGGCGCAAATACAGCAAGCGCATGCACGGCGCTAACGTGCTCGACTGGCGCGAGGACGGCTATTTGCCAGAGGCACTCGTCAACTACCTCGCCCTGCTCGGCTGGAACCCGGGCGACGACCGCGAACTCTTCACGCGCCAGGAACTCATCGAGGCCTTTAGCATTGACCGCCTCAGCCAGTCGGCCGCCCGGTTGGACCTGAAGAAGCTCCAGTGGCTCAACGGCCGACACATCCGTATGCTGCCCGTCGAAGAGTTGCGCGACCGGGTCCTGCCGATCATGAAGCAGGCCGGGTTGGATGTCGGCTCAAGGTCTAAGGAATGGCTGACTCGTATGACGGCTATCTGCCAGGAAAAGATCGGAACCCTGAACGATATTGTGTCCCTTACGAACTTCTTCTTCAGCGAACCGGTCCAGTACGAAGAAACGGCTGTGGCCAAACACTGGAAGAAAGAGGGGGCGCTCGAGCGGATGGAGACCTTGCTCGACACCATGCGCAACCTCGAGCCTTGGTCCGTGGGCGCCATAAAAGGGGCCTACGAGTCCCTGGCCGAAGAAACAGGCCTGGGCCTGGGCAAATTCATTCACCCCACTCGTCTGGCCCTTACGGGGAAAAGCGTCGGACCGGGCCTCTTCGAGCTGGCGGAACTACTGAGCAAAGAAACATGTGTGGCCCGGATGGAGCGGGCCATCGAGTTTATGACCAAGCAAGCGTAGCCGCAACTGGTTTCAAGACCATGGGAGAGGACGAAGCGTGAGTGAAGTCATTCTTGGCGTGGACCTGGGTGGCACTAATGTGAAGACGGCCCTGGTTTCCAGGGACAGGGAAGTGCTGGGTAAAGACACGCGGCCGACGCAGGCCGAAGGCGGCCCCGAGGCGGTCATGGCCGTGATGGTCGAGGGCATCGATGCGGTGTTGGATGCCGCCGGCCTCAGCCGAAGCAACGTGCTCGCTGCGGGGTTCGGTGCGCCCGGGCCGATGAATTGGCAGACCGGTGTAATCTTCAGCCCCCCGAACCTGCCCGGTTGGAGGAACGTCCCGCTCGCCGAAGAGATGCGCAAGCGCCTCGGATTCCCCTGCTTCGTCGACAATGACGCCAATGTAGCCTGCTACGGCGAATACTGGCTGGGCGCGGGCCAGGGCGTGGAAAGCATGTGCCTGCTCACGCTCGGCACGGGCGTGGGCGGCGGCATAGTGGTGCTCGGTCAACTGCTGCGCGGCATCGATGGCACTGCCGCGGAAATCGGCCATCTCAAAGTCCAGCGGGACGGCCGCCTGTGCGGGTGCGGCGGCAAAGGCTGCCTCGAAGCCTACGGTTCTGTGACCGGCATGGTCCGGACCGCCGTCGAAGGCATCGAAGCCGGGAAGCAGACCATCCTCACCAACATGTGCGGCAACGACCTGGACAAACTCACCGGCGAGATGGTCTCCGAGGCCATCGGCCAGGGCGACGAATTCGCCAAGTGGGTCATGCACGAAACCGGCGTGTGGCTCGGCCTCGGGATCGCCAGTTTGATCAATCTCCTCAACCCCGAGAAGGTCGTCCTGTGCGGGGGCATGACTGCCGCCGGCGAAGTCCTGTTCGACCCGATTCGCAAAACCGCCAAGGAACAGACCTTCGAAGTCCCCGGCAACCGCGCCCAGATCGTCCCCGCAGGCCTTGGCGACGACTCCGGCGTCATCGGCGCCGCCGGCTGCGCCCTCGCGCGGTATGAGGAAGGCTAGTCTTCTCTCTCTTTAGAGAAAGAGAGAGAAGCAAAGAGAGGCCATTGTGGTTTTCTTCGGAAGGGGCGTGGGGCAACCTTTCTTTTTCCGAAAGGAAAGGTTTCCCCAAGCATTCTCGACATGATCCTTACCGTAACGCCAAATCCCTGTGTTGATAAGACCATGTATATCGACCGCCTCGAGGTCGGGACCTTCATGCGGTCGCGGAAATGCACCTGCATCCCCGGCGGCAAGGGGACCAATGTCTCCCGCGCCGTGAAAGCCCTCGGCCGACCCACCAAGGCCATGGTCATCGTCGGAGGTCATCCCGGCGCGCACGTCGTGGATATGATCGAGAAACAGGACGGGGTGGACTGTGTGCCTGTGTGGGTGGCCTCGCAGACCCGCACCATCACGACCGTTCTCGAGGAACCCGTCCACCGCCAAACCGCGTTCTTCGAGCCTGGTTCCCGCGTGACCGATGAAGAAGCCACCCAGGTGGAAGTTCGTTTTGCTGAAGTGGTCGCCGAGGCCAAGGTAGCCACGTTCAACGGCACTGTCTGCGATCCGAACATCAAGCAGCTCTACCAGAAGCTTATCCCTATTGCCAAGGCCCATGGCGCCACGACCATCCTCGACTCGCATGGCCCAGAGTTGGCCCTCGGTCTGGAGGCCGCGCCCTACATGGTCAAGCCAAACGTGGCTGAAACCGAGGAGCTCGTCGGGCACGCGCTCGATACCGACGAAGCGAAATGGGAGGCCATCGAGTTTTTACACGAACGTGGCGTTGAACTCGTCGTTCTTTCCCTCGGCAAAAACGGCGCGTTTGTCTCGCGCGGCCAGGAGCGATTCCACGCCATCCCCCCGGTCATTAAGGAAGTCAACCCAGTCGGCAGCGGCGACGCCCTCGTCGCCGGCTTCGCCATTGGTCTCCTCGAAGACATGCCCCTTCACGATATGGCCCGGCTGGCCATCGCCGCCGGCACCGCCAACTCCATGTCGTGGGACATCGGCCACTTTACCCAATCTGAAGTCGACTACGCCGCTCGAGGGGTCCAAATCCGCCCACTTTAACGCCATCGGGGGGATTAAGCCCCCGCTGAATTTACCGGTGAACGGTTACCGCCGAAGTCTTTACTAGAGTTGTCCCGTCTGGCTTGTTTATGATGAACTCTATTGTAAGCCCGAGTATGCTCGCAGGGCCTATGGAGGGCATCCCATAAAGGAACGGTTGAAAGGCGCATTTGCCACCGGAGTGAGGTAGGGCTATGGTTTGTCAGGCGATGGGAACGGC
>CAYRLQ010000021.1:0-25507 GCA_964425145.1 uncultured Nitrospiraceae bacterium | reverse complement strand
AACTGTCCGGGCCACGAGATTTAGCGAAGATTTTCGAGGCCGAAGAGTACATCAGGAATCGCACGCGCGAAGGGCCGGTCGACGCAGAGTTGAGCTACCTGCTGGTGGAGCAGGACGATGGAGACCGGTGCTACTTGGTGAGTTATTCGGCGCATCCGACGATCCTCAGCGGCCGTACCATGGAGTACAGCGGCGAGTATCCCGGCTATCTACAGCGAGCCATCGAAGCGACGGGGGCGTTCGCCCTGTACCTCGGCGGCGCCGTTGGCAGCATGGGCCCGCGTGCGCCGGGAGGCCCGGACGGCTTCGCGCGCGCGCAAGCCATGGGCGAGGCCCTGGCAGGGCTTGTCCTGAATGATGCCGGGAATGCCGCGTTCGAGACCAATCTGGACGTGGTTTCGCTGGGGGTTTTGCTCGATCTGCCGCCGTTGCAGGTGCGGGTACGGAGCCCGAAATGGCGTTTCTCGAAGTTCCTGGGCCCGTTGGTCGGTATCGATGGAGACGGGTGGATGCACGGCGTGCGCGTGGGCAATATCGTGTTCGTGGGCACGCCGTGCGACCTCAGCGGCGAGATCAGCGTCAAGTGGAAAGAAACCGCGGCCAAGGACAACTACGACCTGTGGGCCACGAGCTTCTGCGCCGATTATGCGGGGTACGTCTCGCCGGACAAGTACTATCACGAAGTGACCGACGCGAACGGTAACCCAGCGTATGAAACCGGCCTGATGTCCTGGACCGGTCCCCACCAAGAGGCCTACTTCACGGCCCTGAAAGACCGTATCGTGTCAGCACTCACCGGCCAATCGCCCTGATGGGGCCCTGTGCGTGGAGGTTTAGTGCCTGCCGGCGGGGGAATGTCGTGAGGAACCATAAGCTTCCACTGCACAAAGGCCCTGCGTTACCGTTTGTCCTGCTCGCGGCGGGGCTCACGCTCGTGGCGGTGCTGGGCCGCCTCGAGGCGCAGGGGCGGTCCCAGCAGGTTTGGGCCCACGCGGTGCTGGTGCTGGGCGATGTGGACTTGGACGGCGAGGCGTCCGGTGAGGCCCTGCCGATTTGGGTGCGCGAGGTGCCCGAGGAGAATTTCCCGGCATTGCACACCGCGCTGGAGGAACTGCGCAAGACCCTGCAGGGCGAGGGAGTTATTTCCCGGCTTGAATTGGACCGTGGCGAGCGCGTTGTGTTTCTGCCGGCTTCGGGCGAGACGCTCGCATCGATGCTGGCATCGGGCAAACTGCCTGAGCCCGGAAAGCCGCAGGTGCTGGCTGGCGACCTGGCCGGCCTCGATTCGTTCGTGATGGACGGCGTGACATTCCGCGTGGTGGGACGCCTCCAGCGCGGCGTGAGCGGTTTGACTTTCGCGTATGTCCTGCCGGCTGACGAGGCACTGGATGAGCATTTCTCGCAGGAGGCGGGGGCAATGCGGGGTTGGCTGGACCCCGTCGGGCTGCAGCGTCTCGCCGGTAAAGACGATGGTGTTGACACCGGAGAAGAGGCGATCTCGGGCGCCGTTAGAGTCGGCGGTGTCACGCGTACCGCGCCCGAGGTGTCCTGGGGGACGCTTTTGGGCCTGCTTCTAGTGGCGGTGGGTGGGGCGGTCGCACAGGTGCGGTTATTCAGGTGGCTGAGCCGGCGGCGATGCGGCGTATTCCGGTCCGGGCTGGCAGAGATCGCTTTGCGGCCGCGGCTCGTGGTGTTCATGCACCTTTTTCTGTACGGCCTGTTTTTTGGCTTCATGTGTGCGGCCATCCGCTATCCTGTACTCAACGCACGTGTAGTGGGGTTTGTCTCGGGCGAGTTCACAGATGGCAGCCTCAGCTACATCGGCGCGGCGTACGCTTCGGAGAGCATCTGGCGTGCGGCCCTCGCCACGTTCCACCATAATTACATCGTGGCCACCGTATCCTTTGCCATTTTGCCCTCACTGATTCTTCCCTTCGCCGGCGTGGTAAAGAACGCGCTCAGCTTTGCCGTTGCCGGCTTCGCCATGGCGCCGCTCTGGACCGACTCGGCCGACCTGCTCGTGTATCACGCCGTCACGCTGGCCCTCGAGTTGGAAGCCTACATCGTCGCGGCATTCATAGTCTGCGTGCTGCCTATCCGTGCGATCAAGGGCATCGCCCACGACCGGTTCCTGGCCGAATGGTCCAGGGGCTTGAGGGCCATCGGGAGCGGGACGCTGCTGACGGGCGTGATGCTCGCTATCGCCGCCTTCTACGAAGCCACCACACTGGTCCTGTTGCGCTGAGGATGCAATGAGTAAATCGTAATACTATAATGTTAGCTGGCTGGGAATTTCTCAGCAATCTGCATCTGGATCGGCAAAATGAAAGAAGGAGAGGCAGACTATGGCTAGTCGAAATCATATTAACCGGCGCGACTTTCTGCGGCGGACGGGACAAGGCACGGCGTTGGCCGGGCTGAGCATGATGGCGGCTAAAGGGGCCCAGGCGCAAGGCCGACAGAAGCCTGCGCCGGCGGACCCGCATGCACCGAAAACGGGCCGGCTGCTCAAGGACAATGAGGCGATTGGATTGGCCGTGATCGGCGTGGGAGGGCAGGGCGGCTCGCACTTCGAGGACTACTGCACGCGTGAGAAAGACGGCGCCAACCTGCGCATGCGCGCCGTGAGCGACGTCTACATGCAGCGCCTCAATCACCGGGCACGTTGGGGCAAGCGGCTGCTCAATCATGAAGTCGAGGGCTACATGGACTACAGGAAGGTGCTCGAGCGAGACGATGTGGACGCGATCGTCATCGCAACGCCTGACCACTGGCACGCGCAGATCGCCATCGATGCCATGGACGCGGGCAAGGACGTCTATTGCGAGAAGCCGGTGACGCTGACTATCGAGGGGTCGCTGGCCGTGCGCGACAAGGCCCTCGAGACCGGGCGCATTTTCCAGTGCGGCGCGCAACGCTGCTCGGACGACATGTATTGGCAGGCGCGCAAGTTCATCAAGGCCGGCGGCATCGGCAAGGTGCTGTGGGCGCAGGCGGACTACAGCCGCAACTCGAAGGGTGGCCCCAACGACCGCGGGGGCGAGTGGAACTGGCCGATTAACAAACATGCCAGCAATGACCCCAACGCCGGGGATAATTACATCAACTGGGACATGTGGCTGGGCCCGGCGCCGAAGCGGCCTTTCTCGAAGCCGCGGTTCTTCCAGTTTCGGAAGTTCTGGGATTACTCCGGCGGCATTGCCACAGACCTGCTCTACCACATGCTGGCCCCGTTGACCATCGCGCTCGACGCCCAGGCGCCCGAGCGTGCTACGGGCTCGGGCGGCATCTTCGTCCAGCACGACGACCGCGAGGTGCCCGATACCTTCATGATAAACCTGGACTATCCCGGCGACTCCACCATCGTAATGACTTCCTCGATGGCGAACCGTCAGGCTAATCCGACGCTGATCCGCGGGCACCGGGCCACCATTCGACCCAACGAGGACGGCATGCTTGTCACGGCCGAAGACGAGTTCAAGGAGTGGTTCAAGAAGGAATACGGCGCAGAGGAGATCATCGTGAAGTCCAAACCGCGACCGGACCATCGGACCAATTGGCTCAACGCGGTCCGCTCACGCGAGGGCATCACGCTGGATGCTGAAACGTCCTACCGGGCCATGGCCGGCATCAAGATGGGCGTCGATGCCTACCGCCAGGACAAGGTCATCTTCTGGGACTACAAAAAAGAGTGCTACGTTGACTCGCACCCGCGCCCCGACCGGCCCTCAAAGCTCCCCGTCGAAAAGGCCTGAATCCCATGGCGTCTCGCCCGGCAGCCGTCCCCATACCGGTTGCCGGGCTTTCACCGCCATAGCAGGCAGGTAAATCGACCAATTTAAGTCACAGGGTCCAGCCTCGTCGATAATCACGTTTGACGTATTGATTGGCCTTAGCCACGTTGGTGGCCTTCATGTTCGGCCCGTCCCACTCGATGCGCTCTCCGGTCCGGATGGCCAGGTTGCCCAGCAAGACCATTTCCGTAAACGGCCCGGCGTAATCGAAGTTGCCGCTGGCCGGTGGGCCTCCCTTGCAGGCGACGAGCCATTCCTGGTAGTGCCCGGGCGATTTCGGGATGGACCTGGGCACGCCTGGCTTCTCATAGGGGATCAGGCGCGGGGCCCCGCTATACTCACCGCAGGTCACCATGCCCTTGTCCCCAATGAACAGGGTCCCATTATCGCCATCCCCGAGTTCGACGTCCTCTCCGATGCTCTCTGGACGCGGGGGCTTCTTGCCGCCGTCATACCAGTAGACGTCTACCGGCGGCATGCCTTGCCGGGCGGGAAACTCGTAATGGATGATGGACCATGCCGGGCCGCTTTCCTCGGTGTTACCCTCGGACTCGGCTTCGACGGCGGTCGGATAGCCGAGCTTCAATGCGGTGAATGATGCGTCCATGATATGGCAGCCCATGTCGCCCAACGCGCCGCAGCCGAAGTCCCACCACCCGCGCCAGTTGTGCGGTAGATAACACGGGTGGTAAGGGCGCTCAGGGGCAGGCCCGAGCCACAGGTCCCAGTCCAGCGTGTCGGGCACAGGCGGCGTCTCCGTGGGACGCGCCACGGGCTGAGGCCAGGTTGGCCGATTGGTCCAGATATGAACCTCGCGGACATCGCCCACGCGGCCGGCCCAGACCCACTCGCACACGCGCTTGACGGCCTCGCTCGCGTGGCCCTGGTTGCCCATTTGCGTGGCGACTTTGTACCTCCGGGCGGCCTCGGTGAGCATGCGGGCCTCATAGATGTCGTGTGTCAGAGGCTTCTGAACATACACATGGAGGCCCAGTTCCATCGCCGCCATCGCCGCCACGGTGTGCGTGTTGTCCGGCGTCGAGATCGTCACCGCGTCAAGGTTGTTGTGCTCTTTATCGAGCATCTTCCGGAAGTCCTTATACCGTTTGGCATTCGGAAAACGCCTAAGCGACTCCGCCGCCCGCTTCTCGTCGACGTCGCACAGTGCCACGATGTTGTTACGCGGTGCGACCGATCGGATGTCGCTCTCGCCTTTGCCGCCCGCGCCGATGGCCGCAATGTTGAGCTTCTCGTTCGGTGACTCGGCTTTTGTGACCTTCACCGGTTTCTGTTCCGGCGTAGTGGCGCAACCCGCCGCCAAAGCCGCCGTGCTCATGATAAACCAGCGTCGTGTGACCTTCTTTTCACCCATGGTATTTCCTTTCTTCGTCAGACGGTCTTGTTGAAATTTCCCGTTCGTTGGCGACAATTTTTCACCGTTAATAACGGCTCAAGATATCTAAAGCATAGCGCAAATGGGTCTCATCTTCAATGCAGAATTGCACCCGATTCACCGGACCTGCTGCTGGAACCGGCCAGGACAACTTTGTGGCACGGCCGTCCCCGGCTGTGACCACGCCCACACACGGCGGACCGGAATGTCGTGGCGCGGCCCTATCAATATCTGCTGCGTTGCCTGTATTATATCTGGCGTTCTCAAAACAAGGAGAGGCGGCTGTCAGCATGAAATCGATCCTGGCGTTGATGAGGTATTTGTGTGTTGTATGCAGCATCGCGTTGGCCGTTTCGGGTGCGTCGGACAAATGCCGCGCGGAGGAAATCGACCTCACTGAGGCCGTTGTAGTGGTGCGATCTGGGAACATTCCCGAGGCGGAGCAGACCGCGGCCATCAGCTCGGCTTCCGCGCGAGAGCCAATTCCTACGACGCATGGGACGAACACCAGTACGAGCAGTACATCCGCGAACTAGCCCTCTTCGGCCTGAACGCCATCGAGAACATCCCTTTCGAGGACACACGGCCCAGCCACGTCATGCGCGTGCCGCGCGACGCGATGAATGTCAAACTGAGCGAGATATGCGCCCGCTACGACCTTGCCTACTGGATATGGACACCCGCCGTCTTCGACTTGAACGAGGCCGGCCGCCGCGCCGAGGAGCTCCAGAAGCACGAGGCGTTCTACCGGGCGTGTCCACGGCTTGACGCGGTGTTCTTTCCCGGCGGCGATCCCGGCCACAACCCCCCGGAGTTGGTATTGCCATTTCTTGAGGACATCGCAGCGATCTTGGCCAAGCATCACCCGAAGGCGAAAGTGTGGCTATCGTTGCAGTGGTTCAACCGCGAACAGTGTATGCAAATACTCCATTATCTGGAGGAAAAAGAGCGCGACTGGTTCGGGGGGCTGGTTGCGGGGCCGTCGAGCCCGCCCATTCCCTTGACGCGCAAGCTCCTGCCCGAGTGCTATCAGTTGCGCCATTACCCGGATATTACCCATACAGTGCGCTGCCAGTATGAGACGCCTTGGTGGGACCAGGCATTCGCCCTGACGCTCGGGCGCGAGCCCTGTAACCCGCAGCCGGCCTTCTACGCGCTCATCCACAACTGGCTTGCCCCCTATACCAACGGATTCATCACCTATTCCGACGGCGTTCACGACGACGTCAACAAGACCGTCTGGAGCAGGCGCGGATGGGACCCCGGCGCGGATGTGCGTGAGATACTCATCGAGTACGCGCGGCTCTTCTTCGGGCCGGACGTGGCTG
Organism: uncultured Nitrospiraceae bacterium; assembly: GCA_964425145.1. Classification (GTDB taxonomy): domain Bacteria; phylum Hydrogenedentota; class Hydrogenedentia; order Hydrogenedentales; family SLHB01; genus CAYRLQ01. The sequence goes on along the minus strand of CAYRLQ010000021.1, from coordinate 18,992 downwards.
AGAATGCCGCCGACGGCATTCTCGCCCTCGAGAAGAACTGGGAAGGGCCCCTGGCGCTGAACGGCGGTGTCGACGCGACGCTGGCACTGTGGAGGCAGCTCGAGGCCAGGGCACCGGAGCTTGCCGATAATTGGCGCTGGCAGTTGTGCCTCTTGCGCGCGAATTACGATGCCTACACGCGCCGCCGGTTGATTTACGAGCAGCGGCTGGAGGCAGAAGCCAATCGCGTCCTTGCCCATGCGGGGCCGATGGGCGCCGATGCCGCCATGGACGCCGTACTCGAGGTGTTGAACCGCGCGGAGACGGAACCGTGCCGTCCGGAGACGCGCGCACGCGTTGCGGCGCTGTGCGAGGCCCTGTTCCAGTCCGTCGGACTCCAGACCAGCGTCGAGAAGTACCACGCCAGCGGCGCGGAACGCGGCGCCATCCTGGACTTCCTGGATTATCCCCTGAACAACCGCTGGTGGCTCGAGGACGAGTTCGCCAGGATTCGCGGCCTTGATTCGGAGGCCGAGAAACTGGCGCGCCTCGAGCTTATACGCACCTGGGAAAACCCGGGCCCCGGCAGTTTCTACGACGACGTGGGCAACATCGCCAAGTCGCCTCACGTCCTGCGCGCCGGAGCACTGAACACTTACCCCCAGGTCAGTCGCGATCCGGGGCCCGGATTCTGGTGGTGGGACGAGGGGTGCAGCCGGCGGCGGCTCTCCTGGCAGTGCAGCATGGAATGGCCGCGCGCCATGCGCTACGAGAACCTCGACCCCGACGCGGACTATGTCGTGCGCATGACGGGCTGCGGCGAGGCCCTCACGCGCATGAATGGCGAGCGAGTCGAGCCGGCGCTCTACGGCAAAGACATCGGCGAGTTCAAGGAGTTTCCCGTGCCCAAGGACCTGATCAAGGACGGCGTCCTCGAGCTAACATGGGACGTGCCCGACGAGGCCCACCTCAACTGGCGCCAGCAATCACGCGTCACGGAAGTGTGGTTGCTGAAACAGCCGGTGGCGCTTCCCGCCGCCGGCCTGTAGGTGTTATGTGAGGATAGGGCCAACGACAAAGGGCGATCCTGAGGAACTGGTGAAGATTCCCGAAAAGCCTGCGGAAATTGCCCGGGATTACGACGAAGAGGCCGCTATCGTCATTTCGGGGACAGACCGCGGAAGTTTTTGGTGGATGAGTCCGCTATTACGTGTTGGGGCGAGATGAGTCCGCTATTTCGTAGTCGGTTGCGTTCCTACTCTGGCGGGCAAGAAAGCCCGGGCCTCAAAGCACGCTCAAACAGAGCTTGCCCGCCAGAGGCGGGCTGGCCCGAGGCAGCCCGGGTTTGAGCGTGGCACCCGCCGAGTCTTTAGTGTAGCCCTGTTTGTGTTGAGCTGCACTAAGGACCGCTCAACACAAACAGGGCCACAAATCGGCTCCAGCGCCTTGCGGGAGGCAACCACCGCCCCCGTCATTGCGAGCGACCGCAGGGAGCGCGGCAATCTCCTTAAGTGCAAGGACTTGGCCGGAGCGAGATTGCCGCGTCGCTTCGCTCTCGCTCGCAATGACGGGTAGGTTGGATTTGGTTGCACGATGCAGACTTTTCTGTTGACAGAAACCGCCGCCGGGTCTATGCTGTATATGGTGGATATTTTCCTCATGGCGCTTTGAATGCAGGGAGAACCCGGGACGACCGGGACACCCGATCTAAGGGTGTGAACAAGAGGAGGAATCATGATGCATAGGAGAGGTTTTACCCTGATCGAGCTGCTTGTGGTGATTGCTATTATCGGCATTCTGGCGGCTATCCTGCTGCCCGCGTTGGCCGCGCCCGCGAGGCCGCACGACGGGCAAGCTGCCAGAACAACCTGAAACAGTGGGGCCTCATCTACAAGATGTACGCCAACGAGAGCAAGGGCGAGAAGTGGCCCTCCATGCTGAAGAAACACGCCGGGACGTGCCTACACGCCAGTCCGCTTGTGAACCAGAACCACTTGTGGCCGAACTCCCCTGCCCTGTATCCGGAATACTGGAGCGACGTCAACATTGCCAAGTGCCCCTCGGACCCCCAGGACGACGAGTTCGACTACTACTACCACGCGGACCCCCTCGAGCCATGCCGGTTCTGGGATATCTCATACCAGTATCTGGGCTGGGCGCTGAAACCCGAGCACTACTTGGCGCCGGGTGTGCCGGTGGACAAGTATCCGGCTGACATCGGCGACCTCAACTCGTTCCTCATCGCCGCGATTATCGGCCCACCGTACGTGCTCGGGAACGGCTCGCCCCCGGGCGCCAGTTGGCCCCAGGACGACCCACGTTGGGCGGGTCTCCACGAAGACGATATGCACCTCGACGACGGTCAGACGATCTACCGGCTTCGCGAGGGCATCGAGCGCTTCTTGATCACCGACATCAACAACCCGGCGGCCTCGGCCCGCGCGCAGAGCGACATCGTCGTCATGTGGGACGTTTCAGTCTGGCCGCAGGACCCGATTGGCGGCACGCCCTCGTTCAACCACATCCCGGGCGGCGCCAACGTCCTCTACATGGACGGGCACGTGAGATTCATCAGGTATCAGGATGAGTGGCCTATCTGCAGCACGTGGGTCTTCCTGATGGACCAGCTTGCCGGGGTAGTCTCCCCCTGATATCGTGAACTGATAGCCGAGGGCAACATGTCGCGATGGATACGGAGAAGTCAGCCGAGGCCGTAGTACCTGGCTTAGGTCAGGGAAAGGCCGAACCTTCGATTCAAGGGGTCAGTCTTGAACGTCTCGCGGGACATGGAGCGGCAGCAAGTCGCGGGTGAGCAACTAGAGTTGTTTCCAACTTCAGGGTCGTCCGCGCGCCACGGCGCACCCGGCGAAGACGGAACCGGACCTGGCGGGGGCGGCGCCGCATTTGATGCGAACTTTTGTTGACGCCGCGGGGTCTATGATATATACTACAGTCATGTTCCTGAGGGCATTTTGAATGCAGGGAGAACCCGGGACGACCGGCACACCCGATCTGAGGGTGTGAACAAGAGGAGGAATTGTTATGCGTAGTAGAGGTTTTACCCTGATCGAGCTGCTTGTGGTGATTGCCATCATCGGCATCTTGGCGGCAATACTGTTGCCGGCGCTGGCCCGGGCCCGGGAAGCGGCCCGGCGGGCTTCGTGCCAGAACAACCTGAAGCAATGGGGACTCGTCTTCAAGATGTACGCCAACGAGGCGAAGGGAGAGAAGTGGCCCCGGATGGGCGTGGACAACTGGGACACCACCGGCGGGTACGAGTGCTGCCCGGCCGGCAACCTCATCTATCCCGAGTATATTACGGACATGAACATCTACTTTTGTCCGTCGGACGCCACATCGCCCCCGGAAAACTTCCTCGATTGCCCGGGCGCCACATGGTGCACGGGTCCCGATGGCACGCTGAACCCCATGGAGTTCGACGACCGGAGTTACGTGTACTACGCCTACGCCGCGGAAGACTGCTACGCGTGGCTGGGAGTCATCGGGCAGACGCTGTACGATGAGATGGTAGGCGGTTTCTCGACTGTCGAACAGTTCGTGACGGAGTTAGAAAAGGACCTCAACGTGGACTCGGCGACGCTGTTGGGCATTCTGCCGACGTACTACGCTGAGGAAGCCGCTCAGATCGAGGCGCTTATGGGTGAATCGCTCGAGATCTACGGGAGCGGCGGCGGCAGCGTCGCGTACCGTCTCCGGGAAGGCATCGAGCGGTTCCTGATCAGCGACATCAACAACCCGGCGGCCTCTGCCGTGGCCCAGAGCGAGCTTCCGGCTATGTGGGACCAGATCGACGAGGACGAGGACTTCAGCCACATACCGGGCGGCTGCAACGTGCTGTATGTGGACGGGCATGTCGAATGGCAGCGGTACCCGAGCGCCAACCGGCGGGACCACCCGGTCACGTACCTAAACGGCGTTATGGGACGCGGGTACTAGGCTGCTCGAAGGTTCGCCAAGGGGGAGGGCGAGACTCCTGTCGAGCCGCACCCGCCCCGACGGCTCGACAGGAGTCTCGCCCTCCCGTTTGTAGCGCCGGTCAGTCGATGTAGCCCAGTGCCTCGAGGGCCTCGCGCATCGCCGGCTCGAGCTGATCCTGCGAGACGGTGTCCGGGGGCGGCACGTACCACGCGTACACGGCGTACGCGTTGGCCGACGGGTGGTCCTCGCCGACAAGTTCGCAAGGCCCCAGCCAGAACGGGGCTTCGCTGGAAAACGACACGTGGCAGTCGGCGCCCACGGGTCCCCGGCCGGCAAGTTCTATCCGCCGGTCCTTCCACCGGGTCTCCGGACCGGTCTCGAACGTCTCGACCGCCTGGCTGCCGACCCAAACGCCCACCCGAACGGGTTTCGGCCCCTCGAGGATGCCGAGCCGCAACGCCGCCCCGACCGGGAGCGGTCCGAGCCGGCGGACCTTCTCGGGTCCCGCAGTCACCCGTTGCGCTTGGCGCCATTCGCCCAAGCAGGTGGCGGAGACCGAGATGGTCGCGTGCTTATCGCCGGCCGTGACCGTGACTTCCCCCTGCTTCACGCCGGTCGTCATGCGGTCCCGGTCAACAGTCACGGTCACACTGCATGGGCCGGCGCCTGACGACAGCTCGAGCGTCAACCACAGGGCATCCGACTCCGCCGACCATGACCTGTCCGCGGCGCCCACGTTCACCAGAACCGACAGCGTCGTCTCGCCCACCGAGAAGTCCAGTGACCCTGGGCTAACGCGCGGGCCAGGCCGACAACCTTGCAGTGCCCCGGCGGCCATGGATACGAGCACGAGCACGAGCACGACGATAATGGATAACCCAAGGAGTATTGCGCAACCTCTCAACAGTGCACCGTGCTCTGTGCTCTGTGCTCGTATCCGTCGTGCTCGTGCCCGTACCGCCGTGCTCGTGCTCGCATCCGACGAATTTCCTCCCTCCCGTGTATGTGTTTCACAACGCCTTTTCTCTTATAGGAAGTATATAATATATAGTATTATTCTCACTATATTATGTGATTTAATGAAACACGGGCCACTAAAAAATATGGGGCGTGGGGAGTAGCCCCCTCTCAACTGTGCACTGTGCACGGGGATTCGATTACACGTCTCAGGCGCGGCTCTGAATCCGTTCGATGTAACCTATGTCGTCTGTCTTAACGTTGGCGGAATTGCCTTCGTCAGTGTCGATGTGCATAGCCAGGCGGTATTTCGGATGCACGCGGATGAGCACGTCGCCGAAGATCAGCTCGCGGTCTCCCTCGACCCTGAACATGACCATGTCGCGGTCGCGCAACCCCAGGCGCAAGGCATCATCGGGCGCCATATGAATGTGGCGCATGGCACAAATCACGCCCTTGTCGATGCTAACCGACCCTGCAGGGCCTTCGATGGTCACGCCGGGGCTTTCCTCGAGATCGCCGGAGGCGCGGATAGGCGGCGCAATGCCGAGTTGGAACTGCTCGGTCATCGAGACCTCGACCTGGGTCTGCTTGCGCGGCGGGCCGAGCACCCGAACACATTCGACACGCCCCCGGGGCCCCACTAGCGCGACCGTTTCCTTACAAGCGTACTGGCCTGGCTGCGACAGGTCCTTCAGGTAAGTAAGTTCGTGTCCTTCACCATAAAGCGCCTCGACGTGCTCCGGCGACAGATGGACATGATGCGCGGAAACCTCGATCGGAATGGGTATAGGTTCCTGGCCCTGGATGATTTGGGTGACATGGTGTTGGCTAAGTGCGCGGAGCGTCTCGCGGGCGATCATGCGCTCTTCATCGGTGGGGATGACCAGCACGCGCACCGGGGCGAATTCCTCGGAAATGTCGGTGATCCATTCAAAGCCGCGTGTACTGCGGTTTTTACCCTCATTAATCACGATGCCCATGTAGCGCAGCCCTTGGCAGGCGAGGCTGCGAACACCGGCGCTGCCCTGGCCAATGCCCCCGGTGAAGATCAGCACGTCCACGCCGCCCATAGCGGCAACGTAGGCGCCGATGGTCTTGCGGATGCGGTAGCAGAAGGTCTTGAACGCGAGCAGGGCACGGTGGTCGCCGGCACTGGCGGCCTCTTCAATTTCGCGCATGTCGTTGGAGATGCCTGAAAGGCCCTTCAGCCCGCTCTCCTTATTGATGAGGGTATTCAATGCTTCGTGGTCGAGGCCTTCGGTGCGCATCAGGTGCACGGGAATGGCCGGGTCCAGGTCGCCGCAGCGCGTCCCCATGATGAGGCCCTCGGCCGGCGTCAGCCCCATTGTCGTGTCTATAGAACGCCCATGGTCCACGGCGCAAGCCGACGCGCCGTTGCCCAGGTGGCACACGACCATCTCGAGCTCGTTGAAGGGCCGCTTGAGGTATTCCGCAGCCTTGAGCGCGACATACATGTGCGAGGTGCCGTGGAACCCATAGCGCCGGATGCGCTTTTCTGTGTAATACTCATACGGCAGGCCGTAGAGATACGCGTAGGCCGGCAGCGTCTGGTGGAACGCCGTATCGAACACGGCGACATTCGGCGCGTGCGGGAACAACCGCATGGACTCCCTGATACCGACGACGTTGACGGGATTGTGCAACGGGGCTAACTGACTCAGTTCCTCAATTTCTTCGAGCACGTCATCGGTGATGATGGTCGCGTGGCTGTACTTGTCCCCGCCATGGACCACGCGATGACCGATGGCCGTGATCTCGACCGGTGAACCGATCACGCCGGTCTTCGCATCGGTAAGCGCGCCGACCATCTCGGTGAATGCCTCGGCGTGGCTATGTGCGGGCAATTCCGTTTCCACGCGGCCCTTCTGAGATTCGTACTTGTGAAGCGTGCCTTCGGCGCCGATCCGCTCGATGACCCCGCGGGCATTGCGGTTCTCGTCGGCCGTGTCAAACAGGTTGTACTTGAGCGAAGACGACCCGCAGTTGACGACCAACAACCGCATCGGGTCGTCGGTCTTGAGCTTGAACCCGTAAGGGTCGTCGCTGCGGCGGAACGCAGTCGCGGCCAACTCACGGCCCTTTTCGTCGTAGGAAAAGACCTTCAGTCGGTTCACAATCAACCGCGACAGGTGGGCCACCGCCGGCGGATGAGTGATCAACACCGTCGAGAACAGGTGTTGCGGAACGATCAAAACCGTGCATCGCGTCGCCCCAATGACGTTGGCCATGGTTTTGTCGCCAGTCATGAGAGCGATCTCGCCCAGGATGTCCCCCACTTTAAGTATGTTGATCACGTGCTTCTCGCCTGCGTCGTCGGTAATCGAGACCTCCGCTTCCCCATCCAGGAGTATCCCCAGGAAACGGCCCTCTTCGCCGCACTCGATGATGGCTTCGTGCGGCTCAAACGTCATCTCCTCCGAGCTATCGACGAGTTCCTTGAGACGGTTCGTCGGGAACCCGCGGAACAGCGCTACGTGCTCCTTGAGAAATTCGACAATATCCGGCTTTCCCATTCTCTATCCTTCGCCTGTTGATACCATCAAGCCCAATTCGAGATAAAAAACCGACCAACTGTGCACCGTGCACTGTGCTCGATCGGACAATTCCCCCTCCCCTGAATTATAACTCCTATGTAACCTCCCTGACAACGCGGGTAGTATTGAACAACCCCGTTCGTGTACCATCCTCACAAAACCGCTCGCGATGACCTGCGGAGGAGTCTAACAGGCGTAAGAGCCACATGGCCTTGACGAGAGAACAGCTCGAAGCCCAACTGAACGATTTTGATCCCACAAAGCGCAAGGCTGCTCTCGAGGCGTTGCGCAACCGCGTGGCCCAGGGCGAAGTCGTGTTTCCCGAGTCGCGGAACATAGTCAATCTGCATTGCCACACGGCGTTCTCGTACAACGGCTACGGTTATTCCCCGATTTTCATTGCGTGGCGGGCGCGTTGCGAGGGATTACTCATGGCGGGCTGCATCGACTTTGACGTACTGGACGCCGTGGACGAGTTTCTGGCAGCGTGCCGTGCACTGGGTCTGAAAGGTTGTGCGGGCATCGAAACCCGGGTGTACATCCCGGAGTTCGGCACGTGTGAGATCAACTCCCCCGGCGAGCCTGGCATTGCGTATTATGTCGGCGCAGGGTTTACCTCCTCGACGCCGAAAGACCCCGCGTTACTCAAATCGCTTAAGACTACAGCCCAGCACCGCAACCGGCGCATCATGGAGCGCGTCAACGCCTACCTGAGTCCGGTCGTGCTGGATTACGAGTGCGACGTGCTTCCTCTCACGCCCAAGGGCAACGCCACAGAACGCCACCTGTGCATGGCGTACGATACGAAGGCGCGCGAGCTTATCCCGGATGCGGACCAGCGGGCGGCATTTTGGGCAGGGAAGCTCGGCGGCGCCCCGGCCGGCTTGAAGGCCTTGTTCGACGACCCGCCGACGTTTCAGGGGCTGATCCGCGCGAAGACGATGAAGGCCGGTGGAGTGGGCTATGTCAAACCGAAAGGCCCGGACTTCCCCACATTGGAACGGGTCAGCGCGTTTATTCTCGAAATGGGCGCCATCCCGGCCTACGCCTTCTTGGACGGCCTAAGCGCGGCCGAACAGGACATCGAGAAACTCCTCGATGTGGCTGCGGAACACGGCGCGGCCGCGTTAAACATCATCCCCGACCGCGACTGGAACATTAAGGACCCGGAACTGAAGAGGGTCAAGCTGGACAATCTCTACAACGTCGTGGAGCTTGCCCAGGCGAGGGGCCTTCCCATCGTTGTCGGGACCGAGATGAACGCTTATGGGCAGAAGTTCGTCGACGATTTCGACGCCCCGGAGTTGAAGCCGGTCATGCCGGCGTTTCTCGAAGGCGCGCACATCATCTACGCGCACACCGTGCTGCAGGCGCAAGCCGGCATGGGCTATCTCAGCCCGTGGACCGGAAAACAATTCGCGTCTACAAAGGCGAAAAACACATTTTTCAGGGAACTGGGCGAACGGCTTGACCCGCGGCGTGTGGATGCTCTCGCTGTCCTCTCGCCGCAAACCACGCCCCGGGAGATTCTCGAGCAGGTCTGATCTCGGGCGCAGAGGAGCACGTGCATCATGTTTGACTTGTTGATTCGCAACGGCATAGTGGTCGACGGCAGCGGCAAACCCAGGTTCGGCGCAGACGTCGGCATTCAAGGCGACCGCATCACGCTTGTCGGCAACGCGGAGAAGGGCGAGGCGAAGGAAGAGATCGACGCCACCGGTAAGATAGTATGCCCCGGCTTCGTGGACCCGCATTCCCACGCCGATCTCTCGATCTTCCGCGATGACCATGTCGCGCTGCACGAGCCGCTCGTACGCCAGGGCATCACCACGTTTGTCGGCGGCAACTGCGGGATGGGAATGGCGCCTATTCAGGAGAGGTACCCCAAAGCGGTTGAAGAATACGTGCAGATGTTCACACAGCTCGATTTCGAGAAGGACATCCAGTGGAAGACTATGGGCGAGTTCCTCGAGGTGCTCGAATCTCGCGGGCTTTTGCTCAACACTGCCATCCTTGCCCCGCACGGGCTGATCCGGCTGAATGAGACCGGCCCCGAGATGCGCTACGCCTCGGACGAGGAAGTCGAGAACATGGCCAATGCCCTTGACCAGGCGCTCGAGGAAGGCGCTATCGGCCTATCCACGGGCCTGCAGTACGTCCCCGGCAGTCAGTGCGACACGCGCGAACTGATACGCCTGGGTGAGGTTCTCAAGAAGCACGAGGGCATTTTTACCAGTCACCTTCGCAGTTACTCCAACACGCTCGACAAGGCCATCGACGAGGTCATCGAGGTTGGGGCGAAGAATGATATCCCGGTGGAAATCTCCCACATCTTCTGGGTGCCCGACTACGGCCGGCTCGGGCCGTATTTCAGGTTAGCCGTGCGCGGCCTGGCGAGACTGTCGAAGTGGTGGACCGTTCCGATTCCCATCGACCAGCCGATCAGGAACCGCATCAAGCAAATGATGCAAGCGCGCGAGCGTGGCCTCCGGATAAGCATGGATGTGATGCCCACCACCACGGCGTTCACGCACATGCTGGCCTTCTTTCCACCGTGGGCGCTGGCCGGCGGTTCCGAGACTGTGACCGCGCGCCTGGCCGACCCGGAACAGCGCCGGAAGATGCGCCACAGCATCGAGCATGCAGAGATGGTCTGGCCGCACGTCGGGCCCGAGGCGTGGACGCTGAACCTGTTCCGGCTCATGGGCTGGGAGTGCGTGCGGATCATGGCCGTGGCTTCGGAGAAAAACAGGCGCTACGAAGGCAGGCGCCTGGTGGACATCGCCCGCGAACGCAACACCCACCCCTTCGACACGGCCTGCGATCTACTGCTCGAGGAAGACCGACGCATCCTCGTGTTCCAGTCGATGGCCGAACCGGAAGATGCCTTCACGGAGCGCTCTATGTACGCTGCGCTCAAGCACCCGGAGGTGTCGATTGCGACCGATGCGATCCTGATGGGCATCGGCCGCCCGTCACACCTGTTCTACGGCTGCTATCCGAAGTTCATCGGGCGGTACGTCCGCGAGATGAAAATGTTGCCGCTCGAGACGGCCGTGCGCAAGATCACTGCGCTGCCCGCGGGGCATTTCGACCTGACAGACCGCGGCAAACTCGAGAAGAACGCCTACGCGGACATCGTCGTGTTCGATTACAGCACCATAGCCAGCCGCGCGACCTTCTTCGACCCCGAAAAGTTCCCCGCCGGCATCGAACACGTCATCATCAACGGCAAACACGTCGTGGACGGCGAGGCGTTCAATCCCGAACCGAAACCAGGCCGGCTCCTGCGTGGCGGGGCGTAGGTACAGTGTCAAACTTACTGATCAACAGTTCCACAATAAGCCGTTTCTGCTGAGCGAAATGCCACCAATAGCTATCAGCTATCAGCCGTCAGCCCGGTGTTACACGCATACTGCAAGTGTGCGGAACGCGAAAGAGGCCCCTGTCAATACGCGCCGAATTCCAATGCGGCGTCGTACATGGCCTCGATGTTCTCAGGCGGCACGCCCGGCTGAATGTTGTGTACCTGCGTGAAGACGTAACCGCCGCCGGGCGCGAAATCGCCGATGCGGCGCTTCACCTCGGCCCGCACATCGTCCACGGTCCCTATAGGCAGCACGGACTGCGTGTTACATCCTCCGCCCCAGAACATGATGTCGCCGCCGAACTCGGCCTTGAGCTTCTTGCTGTCCATGTTTGCAGCCGATACCTGGAGCGGGTTGAGGACGTCCACACCCATCTCGATCAAGTCGGGGATCAGGTCGTAGACCGAGCCGCATGAGTGGAGGAACAGTTTGGTGCCGTTCATTTTGCTCTTCATGAAGCCGTAGAGCTTACTCATGTATGGCTTGACCACGCGGCGAAACATATCTGGGTCGAGCTGCGGGCCTTGTTGCGCGCCGAGGTCGTCCTGAATACAAATCACGTCCAGGTGCGGGCCGAGCACCTCGATGTAGTGCTCGAAATCCTCCATATGAGACTCGGCCAGCCAATCCATGAGCGCACGCGCCAGCGTTTCGTTCATGAGGAGGTCACACATGAAGTTGTCCATGCCGCGGACCAACTGCGCCTGGGCGAAAATGTGGCCCCCGAATACGCCCGCGATGGCATAGTCGGTTTCCTCGTGAATCTGCTTGGCCCGCGCGGCGAGGTCTTCGACGGTCTCATCGTACCAGGGGGACCGGTCCAACAGCCTAAGCAACGGACTGTATTGTGCGATATCCTCGGGCGCCTCGATGAAGGGACAGATCGGTCCCGTGGGTGAAAACCAGGCCGCATCAGGCAGCCGTTTGACGATAGGTGTTCCGTCGAGGCCCATAAGCGCTTCGGACCCATCCGGCTGCTTCACGGGGCTCCAGGTCTCGGGCACTTCGCACGGCGAGCCGTCGTACAACGTCGATGGTTTCCATTGCTTCGACTCGAATGAGAGGCGTACAACATCCGCCGAGAACCGCCTCCGGACGCTCTCCTCGACGCTGGCGAGCTGCATATAGACATGGAATATCTGGGTCTTGCCCTCGGTAATGCCCAGATGCGCTTTCAGGTCGTTGTATGCGGCCCCATGCAGTCCCGTCACGTCCGTGCCGCCGCAATCTATCGGCACGCGGTCAGGCTCCTTTCCCGACAGAACCGCCATTACCCGTTCGCGTGATGTCATGACTGTCCGCTCCTCAGTTTGCTCGATGATTACACTTTTGACGCAGCCAGTCAACACCCGTCCGAAAACAGTGCACAGTGCACAGTGCACTGATGAGGTGGGCGGACAACGGCGGCTGGGCGTATCGTTTGCTTCGGCATGTTGAAAATGGCGGGGAATCTTGCGAGAAGGGCCATTAACGGTTACAATGTGCCGTACGGCAATCACTGGGTAATTTTTCGTAAAGGGAGATAGATCATGCGTACGAAGAAAATCTGTTTCGGATTGATTGTAGGGCACCGGGCTTTTTTCCCCGACGCGCTTGCGCGTGCTGGCCACGACTTCATGACGCAGCTACTCAAGAAACTGGGCTATTCGGTGGTGGTACTCGGGCCGAAGGACACCAAGTTCGGGTGCGTCGAGACCTGGGAAGAGGCGAAGAAATGCGCGGGGCTGTTCAAGAAGAAGCGGGACAAAATCGACGGAGTCATCGTGACGCTGCCGAACTTCGGGGATGAGCGCGGCGTGGCCGATACGCTCAAGCTCGCAGCACTCGACGTGCCGGTGCTCGTACACGCCTGGAACGATGACCCGAGGAAGATGAGCCTCAAGCACCGGCGCGACTCGTTCTGCGGCAAGATGAGCGTGTGCAACAACCTGGTGCAATATGGCATCCCGTTCAGCCTGACCTCGCGGCATACCATGGACCCAGGCTCGGATGCGTTCAAAGAAGACATCCATTGGTTTGCGGCGGTATGCCGTGTGGCTAACGGTATCAAGTCCTGCCGGGTGGGCGCATTGGGTGCGCGCCCCGCCGCGTTCAACACGACGCGCTATAGCGAGAAGCTGCTTCAGGAATCCGGCATTACCGTCGAGACGCTGGACTTGTCGGAAGCGTTCGGTCGCATGGAAACCCTGAAAGACAGCGACGCGAAGGTGAAAGAGCGCGTGAAGCGGATCAAGGAGTACGTTGCGACGAAGGGCGCCCCCAAAACCGCGCTAACCAAGATGGCGAAGCTTGGGATCGTCGTCGACGAGTGGATGGGCGACGCGGAGCTCGACATCACCGCGGTTCAATGCTGGACCTCGATCGAGGAGAACATTGGTGTGGTGCCCTGCACAGTAATGAGCATGATGAGTGAATCGCTGCGGTCCTCAGCATGCGAAGTGGACGTCACCGGCGCCGTTGCCATGCACGCGATGGCGCTGGCTTCAGGGGCGCCCAGTTTCCTGGTCGATTGGAACAATAACTACGGCGAGGACCCGGACAAGTGTGTCTGTTTTCATTGCTCGAACTTGCCCAAGAGCTGTTTCGATGACTGCGTCATGGATGCCCAGGACATCCTTGCCGACACCGTGGGCCGAGAAGACGCCTACGGTACGATCGTCGGCCGGATCAAGGCCCAGCCCATCACCTTTACGCGCGTCACAACCTTGGATGATGAGGGCGTCATCGGGGCGTATGTGGGTGAGGGCGCGTTCACGGACGACCCCCTCAAGACCTTTGGCGGCTACGGCGTCGCACGCATCCCGAACCTGCAAAGTCTCTTGAGGTACATCTGTGAGAACGGGTTCGAGCACCACGTGGCCATGAACTACAGCCAATGCGCCCGCGCCGTGTATGAGGCCTTCGCGAGATACCTCGACTGGGATGTTTACTGGCACCAGGGCTGAGGCCGCCCGGACCCAATCGCGAAGGGTTGCTCAGCGCGGCTCCGCCACAACCGAAATTGTGGAAGCCAGGCCTGGTTGTCAGAAAAGCAAGAAATCAAGCGTGAATAGCACAGGGAACCATGGAAGGAAAGGACGGACAATGACGAAGCTGGGCGTAGGGATCATCGGCGCGGGCTGGGTCGCCGGGGAGCACATCCGCGCGTTCAACACCGACCCGCGCACCGAGGTCGTCGCGCTGTGCTCGCGTACGGAATCCAAGGCCAAAGCGAAGGCCGTCGAAGACGGCATCCGCTGCGAAATCTATACGGACTACCAGCAGTTGCTCAAGCACGAGGGCGTCGACATCGTGACGATTGCCACGCCGCCCAACTGCCACTGCGAGCACGCCGTGGCCGCGGCCGAGGCGGGCAAGCACGTTCTTCTCGAGAAGGCTATGGCCACTACCATCGAGGGCTGCCGCGCGGTCCGCGACGCCGTGGAAAAAGCGGGCGTCAAGACGGTGGTCAGTTTTGTACTGCGCTGGAACCCCCTGTTCGGAATCATCAAGACGCAACTGGCCGACAAGGCCATTGGCGATGTCTTCTTCGGCGAAGTGGACTACTTCCACGGTATCGGCCCGTGGTACGTCCAGTACGGCTGGAATGTTAAGAAAGACATCGGGGTCAGCTCGCTCCTGTCCGCGGGGTGCCACGCCGTCGATGCCGTCCGCTGGTTCATGAATGGTGATATCGCCGAAGTATTCCAGTACAGTACCTTCGGCAAGGGCTCGGATTTCCGTGACTACGAATACGACCCGACCAGTTGCACCATCTGCAAGTTCGCCGACGGCCGCATCGCCAAGGTGGCCTCGAGCATCGAATGTGTTCAGCCTTACGTGTTCAACATCAACCTTGTGGGCACGCACGGCACCATCAAGAACAATCGGATTTACTCGAAAAAGAGCTTTCCCGGCCAGACTGGTTGGGCCGAAGTCCCCACTATTCTCCCCGATAGCGGCGATGTGACCCATCACCCGTTTACGCCGGAGGTGGCCCACTTTGTGGACTGCATCCTGCATGACAAGGAATCGTACGTAAACGTCGCCGACGCGTACAAGACGCACGAGGTCTGTTTTGCCGCCGACCTCTCGGCGAAGGAGGGAAAACCCGTCTCTCTGCCGCTGCCGTAAGGGGAAGAGAGACAAGTCGCTAGATGAAACGGATTCTCGCACGCCATTCGCCTCTGGTTATCCTGGCCGGACTGTGTATCATTCTGGCGATCTTGTCCGAACACTTTCGCCAACCCGGTAATCTACAGAGCGTGGCCTACCGGACGTCGGTCGTCGGGATCGTCGCCACCGGCCAATGCCTCGTCATTCTTACGGCGGGCATCGAGTTGTCCGTGGGCAGCGTGGCCGCGCTGGCGGGGGTCGTAGCCTGCCTGACGATGAAACGGCTCGGCGCCGACGTCGAGAGTGCCGGGGATTTCTCCGTTTACCTTGCGGTGTGCCTGGGCGTCCTGGCCGGTACCCTGACGGGCGTGCTATGCGGGGCGATCAACGGGCTGTTGGTAACCAAGGGACGCATACCGCCGTTCATCGTCACGCTGGGCATGATGATGGTGGCGCGTGGCGTGACCCTGCTGTTGTGTGGCGCGGTCTCCGTGTCCGGGCTTCATGATTCATTCGGGTATCTCGGCGGCGCCAAAGGCTGGTACTTCCCCGTGATGATTACGGCGGCCGTGGCCGTCGTGTTCGCGGTGATGTTGGCCATGACCCGCTTGGGCCGCGCCCTGTACGCCACGGGCGGGAAGCTCACCGCTGCACGCCTCTCCGGCATACCCGTTGACCGTGTGCGGCTGTACGCGTACGCGCTGTGTGGGTTGTTGACCGGTTTCGCCGGCGTGATGCTCGCCTCGCGCACGTCGATTGCGGCGCCCATGGCGGCCGAAGGTCTTGAACTAGACGCCATCGCCGCGTGCGTGATCGGCGGCACGAGCCTCATGGGCGGCGAAGGCAGCACCATCGGGGCGCTGGCTGGGGCACTGATCATGAACGTGCTCGTGAACTTCTGCAACCTGAAAAACATCGACGTCTACTGGCAGAAGGTCCTGGTCGGCGCGCTCATCATCGCTTTGGTCTACTACGACAACTTCCGAAAACGCAGGGCCGGGCTATTGAAAGAAGCGTAGCCTCAAGGGCAAATGCTCCCCTTTGATTTTCCCACGCGATCTGTGGGAACCTGTGGGCATCAATGGGGAAGCAAAGGAGATTGAACCATGAAGCGCACCCTGGTTGCATTGCTGGTCCTCACGGTGGCTGTGGGCTGTGGTCAGGAGCCGGCGCAGCCGGCCAAGGGGGTATTGGAAAAAGACGGCTATGAAATCGCGGTCATCCCGAAAGGGCTCTCGCACCAGTTCTGGCTGACGGTGAAGGCCGGCGCGGAAGCCGCGGGCAAGGAATTCAACGCGATCATCATCTGGCAAGGGCCTGCTAAGGAGACCCAAATCGACAAGCAGATCAGCATCATGGAGGACATGATCAGCCGGAAGGTGGACGCCATCGTCATGGCGGCATGTGATGAGAACGCGCTCATCCGCACGATCAAACAGGCCATCGACGCGGGCATCCCTGTGGCCACCATCGACTCGGGCGTGGAGTCTGACATCCCCATTTCCTTTGTCGCCACGGATAACATCGCCGGCGCGAAGGCCGCCGCGAGAGAACTCGCCCGGCTCATCGGCGAGGAAGGCGAGGTGGGCCTGATACCATTCGTCAAGGGCGCGGCCACCTCGGAAATGCGCGAGCAAGGGTTCAAAGAAGGGCTCAAAGAGTTCCCGAACGTCAACCTCATCAGCACGCTGTACAGCCAGAGCGATGCGGCCGTAGGCATGGCCGTCACTGAGGACATGATGACATCCCATCCCGACCTCAAGGGCATCTTTGTCGCCAACGAGGCGGGCGCCATCGGCTGCGCCCAGGCCATCAAGGCCGGCGACAAAACCGGCCAAATTAAACTCGTGGCCTTCGACGCCTCGGACAAGCAAATCGCCGATCTGAAGGACGGAACCGTCCAGGCGCTGGTCGTCCAGAATCCATTCAAAATGGGCTACCTGGGTGTTAAGGCCGCCATCGACCACCTCCAGGGCAGACCTGTCGAAAAATTCATCGATACCGGCGTCAGCGTCGTCACCATGGACAACTTCAACGACCCGGAAATCCAGAAACTCCTGTATCCGCTGCAATGGGCTGGCGGATTTCAAACAGGTCCCGGCCGTGAGTGAACTGGAAGATCACGAACTCACGTGCGATGTGGTTGTGGCTGGTGGCGGCGCGGCGGGCGCGCCATGCGCCTTGGCGGCGGCACGCTGTGGCGCGAAGGTGATTCTGTGCCAGGATCGGCCCGTGCTCGGGGGGAACGCCTCGAGCGAGGTGCGCATGCACATCGTCGGCGCGGATTGCAGCGGCGGCCGCGGCGCGGCACTCAAGACCGAGACTCGCGAAGGCGGCATCATCGAGGAAATCCGGCTCGAGACGTGCGTGCGCAACCTGCAGCGGTCCGCGTCGATGCTGGACCTCATCCTGTACGAGAAATGCCGCGCTGAACCGAACCTGGACCTCTTGCTCAACACCTCAGTAACGGCGACCGAGGTAAAGGACGGCGTCATCACCCACGCCATCGCCGAGCGCCAATCGACCGAGGATCGGTTCCGCATCGCGGCAAAGGTCTTCGTCGATTGCACGGGCGACGGGCGGTTGGGCGTCGAAGCGGGGGCGCCGTTCCGGCATGGCCGCGAGGGCTGCGACGAATTCAACGAGTCGATGGCCCCGGAAACCGGCGATAAGAAAACGCTGGGGTCATCCCTGTTATTCATGGCGCGGAACGTGGGCCGGCCTGTGCCGTTCGTGGCGCCGCCCTGGGCGCGGCGGTTCACCGAGGATGACCTCAAGTACCGCCACCACGCCCAGGCCGGTGTCGATCGCGGCCTCGAATACGGCTACTGGTGGGTCGAGTGGGGCGGTTGCCTGGATACCATCAAGGACAATGAGACCATCCGCGACGAGCTGCTCGCCATCATGCTCGGCGTGTGGGACCACATCAAGAACGGCGGCGACCACGGTGCGGATAACTGGGCCCTGGACTGGTTCGGCTTTCTGCCCGGCAAACGCGAGAGCCGCCGCTTCGTAGGCCAGTACATGCTGCGCGAGTCCGACCTGGTCGAGTCGCGCGCTTTCCACGACGCCATAGCTTATGGCGGGTGGTCCCTCGACCTCCATCCGCCCGAGGGCATCGACGCGCCTGATAAGCATCCCTGTAACCAGAAGAGTCTCGCACACATCTACGACATCCCGCTGCGCGCCTGCGTGTCGCAAACCGTGGCCAATCTCATGTTCGCCGGACGCAACATCTCCGCATCACACGTGGCATTCGGGTCCACGCGCGTGATGGCCACGTGCGCTGTCATCGGCCAGGGCGTGGGCGCCGCCGCGGCCTACGCCGTGCGGCATGGCCTGTCGCCCACCGGCCTTGCCGATAACCCCGAAGCGATACAGGCCATCCAGCAGCGTCTCCTGCGCGACGACGCCTTTCTCATCGGCCGCGTGAACATGGACCCGCGGGACTTGGCGCGCGAGGCCAAGGTCACCGCGTCGAGTGCCCAATCGAACGGCGCCGCGTCCAACGTGCTCTCGGGCCTGACGCGTGCAGTCCACGGGCCTAAGGGCGCGCCGCCGGATCGCGCCGTGCCCGGCACGCACCGCTGGATAAGCGACCCGGCCGCGGCATTGCCCGCGTGGCTTGAACTGCGCTGGGGCCGGCCCATTCGGCCCATCGAGGTGCAGCTTGTATTCGACACAGGCATGCATCGCCTGCTCACCCTGACTCATTCGGATGCTTACGCGGCGCGCATGACGTGGGGCCGGCCTCAGCCAGAGACCATCCGCGACTATACGCTCGAGGGCCTCGCAGGCGGCACATGGCAGCCTCTCGCCGAGGTGGCGGGCAACTACCAACGCCGCCGGGTGCACACGCTCGATGCCCCTGGTCCCATCACCGCGCTGCGCATCACAGTGACAGCGACCAACGGCCTTGACCACGCCCGCCTTTGCGAGCTCCGCGTGTACGAAGCCTGAAAGTGCCCCAGGAGGTTCTCACACGTGGGGAGCTGACGCGAACCCTGTGTCAACAGTAAACCGCCACATAAGCAGCCAAAACGGGCCTGCGTCAAATTTTGGGGTTTTTGTCATGAGGCGCGTTGTTTCCGGAAAT